>VGDO01000018.1 GCA_016869645.1 Alphaproteobacteria bacterium | reverse complement strand
ATCGTCTGGACGTTCAAACTCCGCTCGGGCGTGGTCTTCCACAACGGCAAGAGCATGACGGCGGACGATGTCGTCTACTCACTCAACATGCACCGTCCGCCCAATCAGTCGATCGCCACATATCTTTTCGCGGCGGTCCAGGACATCAAGAGCGACGGGCCGCTGACGGTCCGCATCGAGATGAAGGAACCGAACGCGGATCTGCCGATGTGTCTCGGCTACATGGATCCCATCGTGGTTCCCGAAGGCTTCACCGATTTCCCGAATCTGGTCGGGACCGGTCCGTTCAAGCTCAAGTCGTTCCGTCCCGGCGTGCGCATGACGGCCGAGCGCAATCCCAACTACTGGAAGTCCGGCCTGCCTTATCTCGACGAACTGGAAACGTTCGGCATTCCCAATTCGCAGGCGCGCATGAATGCGCTCCTGGCCGGCGACGTCGAATTCATCACGCGCGTCGATCCCCGGCAGATCTCGCTGATCGAGCGCTCGGATCAGGTGAAGATGGCGGCCGGCAAGGGCACGCGCTTCATCACGCTGCCGATGATGGTTGACCAGGCGCCCTTCGACAACCTCGACCTCCGCCTGGCGCTCAAGTATTCGATCGACCGCGAGGGCATCCTGCGCGATGTCCGCAAGGGCTTCGGCACGCTCGCCAACGATCACCCGGTTCCGCCGGTCGATCCGTTCTACTGCCGTGACATGCCCCAGCGCGCCTACGACCCCGACAAGGCGAAGTTCCATCTGAAGAAGTCCGGCCTGGAGCAGGCGAAGCTTCTGCTCCACACTTCCGAAGCGATGGGCGGCGAAGGACCGGACATCGCCGTCCATTTCCAGCAAAGCGCGGCGAAGATCGGCCTCAATTTCGAGATCAGGCGCGAGCCGGTCGAAGGCTATTGGGGCAATGTCTGGATGAAGCGGCCGTTCCACATGTCGACGTTCCAGGGCCGTCCGACCGCCGACATGATCCTGAGCGTCAATCACATGTCCGATGCACGATGGAACGAGACCCGCTTCCGCAGCGACAAGGTCGACCAGCTGCTCAAGGCCGGGCGGTCGATCAATGACCAAGCCAAGCGGAAGGAGATATACTGCGACGTGCAGCGCATCGTGGCCGACGAGGGCGGCACGATCCTGCCGATCTTCATGGACTATCTCGATGCACGGTCGGCCAAGCTGCAAGGCTATCAGCCGCATGCGATCTCGGAGGCGGGCGGCGCACGCCTCTCCGAGACCATCTGGATGGCGTAGATTTCCGGTGGCGGCGGGCGACAATGCGCCTGCCGCCCTTCTCTCGGGGCGTGCGGATTCGATGCCTCGCCCAGGGGGCGCGCGCTCATGCGGTCTGGCGAGTGTTCCGCCGGCTGACCGTGGTCTAATACCGGCAATGGTGGTGCTACACACTTCTTCGAGTGCACGGAGCCGGAGCCTTTCCGCCGGCCAAGCATCGTGATCAGGCTCCTGGCCCAGCGGGTCGCGACCGGTCTGCTGACCATTCCCGCCATTTCCCTGGTCGTCTTCGCCGGCACCGAGATTCTCCCGGGTGATGTGGTGACCGCGGTGCTCGGGCAAGGGGCCGCCAATGTCGACGTTGCAGCGATCCGTCAGCAGCTCAACCTCGATCGCCCCGTGCCGGAGCGCTACGTCACCTGGCTCTTCTCGTTGGCTTCCGGCGATCTCGGCAAGTCGCTCGGATCAGGCCAGTCGATTGCCACGATGATCGGCGAGCGGCTGCCCTATACATTGCGGCTCGCCGGCGTCACGGCTCTCGTCGCCGTGCCGATCTCCGTCGTGCTCGGCCTGCTGGCGGCGATGCGGGCGGGATCCTGGTTCGACCGCCTGACCTCGGGCGCCACCATGGTCTTCCTGTCCGGACCGGAATTTCTCGTCGGGACACTGCTCGTCATCCTTTTTGCCGTCAACCTGAGATGGCTGCCGGCAGTGTCGTTCGCCAGCGAGCCGCAAGGATTCGTCGACCATTTCCGGTCGATGACGCTGCCGGTGTTGACGCTGACCGTGGCAGTGATCGCGCCGATGGCGCGCATGACGAGATCGGCGCTGCTGACGGCACTCACCTCGCCGGCCATCGAGATGGCGATCCTGAAAGGCATGCCACGCGCCCGCATCGTTCTCCTTCACGCTCTGCCGATCGCGCTGCCCCCGATCATCACGGTCATCGCGCTCAATCTCGCCTACCTCGTCACCGGCGTCGTGATCGTCGAGGTCGTGTTCAACTACCCGGGCATGGCCAAGCTGCTGGTCGACGCCGTCGGAACACGCGACATTCCCGTCGTGCAGGCTTGCGCAATGATCTTCTGTTTCGCGTTCGTGGCGCTCAATCTCACGGCCGACCTGCTTGCGCTGGTGGCCAATCCGCGCCGCAGGTACCCGCGATGACAGCCTCAGCGGACGTTCGCCCGCCCGGCAACGGCGAAACGATCGAGTCGGCGCCTGCCGACGCAAGCGCATGGATGGCTTGGATCGGCTTCGCGATCGTAGGCGTCTGGATTCTCGTCGCCATGTTTGCGCCCGCCATCGCGCCCTACGGCGTCGGCGAAATCGTGTCGCGCGACAGCTTCGCGCGACCGGGTGAGGTCGGATTGCTCGGCAGCGACTATCTCGGTCGCGACGTGCTTTCGCGCCTGGTTCATGGGGCGCGCATGACGCTCGGCCTGGCGCTGGGCGCCATCGCGCTCGCTTTCGTGATCGGCACGCTCGCCGCCTTCATTGCGGCGTTGAGCCGGCCATGGGTCGACGCAAGTCTCAGCCGGGCCAACGAGATCATGCTGTCCATCCCGGCGATCATGCTGGCGCTCGTGGTGATCACGGCACTCGGCACGAGCATCCCCGTTCTGGTCTGCACGGTGGGCGTGATCGAGGCCACGCGCGTGTTCCGCATTGCGCGCGCCGGCGCGCTCGACGTCTATGCCATGGAGTTCGTCGAGATCTCCATTGCGCGCGGCGAAAACAAGTGGTGGATCATGTGGCGCGAGATTCTGCCGAACGTGATGCCTCTGCTTCTGACCGATCTCGGCACGCGGTTCAACCTCACCATCCTTCTGCTCGCCTCGCTCAGCTTCCTCGGGCTCGGCATTCAACCGCCAAGTGCGGACTGGGGCATGATGGTCCGCGAGAACCTCTCGGGCATCAATTTTGGCGCCGTCGCCACGCTGGCGCCGGCGTTCGCCATCTTCAGCTTGAACATTGCCCTCAATCTCATCGTCGACTGGCGGCTTGCCCAGTCGAACCGCGATATCTCCGAGGAGATGCGCCGGTGAGCCCGCTGCTGCGCATATCGGATCTGCGGGTCGAAGGCTGGCACCCCGGGGCCGGCTGGATGCCGGTGGTCAAAGGAGTCTCGCTCGAGCTTCAGCGCGGCGAAGTCGTGGGATTGATCGGCGAATCCGGCGCCGGAAAGTCGACGATCGGTCTCGCGGCCATGGGCTATGCCCGGCCCGGCTGCCGTATCGTCAGCGGGCAGGTCTTGATCGAATCGAACGACCTCCTGTCCATGGATGCCGAAGAACGGCGGCGCTGCCGCGCGCGGCGCATTGCCTACATCGCACAGAGCGCCGCTGCTTCCTTCAACGCGTCGCTGAAGCTGGGTCTGCAGCTGACCGAGGCACCGGTTCATCATCTCCACATGCCGGTCGGGGAAGCACGCACACGCGCCGAGTCCCTCTGCCGGGAGCTCGACCTGCCCTATCCCGAGATCCTTCTCGACAAGTATCCCCACCAGGTCAGCGGCGGACAGCTTCAGAGGCTGATGGCGGCCATGGCCATGGGCTGCGGGCCGGAACTCCTGGTGCTCGACGAGCCGACGACGGCGATCGACGTGACGACGCAGGTCGAGGTGCTGCGCGCGTTCAAGCGGCTCATCCGAGAGCACCACACCTCGGCCGTCTACGTGACCCACGATCTCGCCGTGGTGAGCCAGCTCGCCGATCGGATCATCGTGCTGCGCGGCGGGGAAGTGGTGGAAGAAGGACCTGCCGACGCGATCATCTTCCGTCCCCAGGCGGCCTATACGCGCCAGCTCATGGCCGCTGCCGCGCGCGCACCGGCCGATGCGGTTCGATCCCGCGGCACGGCGAAACCGGCGCCCCGGCCGGCGACACAGCTCGAGTTGATCGACGTGCACGCCGCTTATGGACGGGCGTCGCGCCGTTCCCCGATCAATCCCGTGCTGCGCGGCGTCGACCTTCGGATCGGTCGCGGGCAGGTCGTCGGCATCGTGGGCGAATCCGGTTGCGGCAAGAGCACCCTCGCGCGCACCATCTGCGGCCTGCTGCGGCCCTACCAGGGCGAGCTGCGCCTCGCCGGTGCCCCCTTGGCGCCGCATGTCGCCGATCGCAGGCGCGACACGCAGCGACGCATCCAGCTCGTCACGCAGATGCCCGACGTGGCCTTCAACCCAAAGTCGCACGTCGGCGAGATCCTCGGGCGCCCTCTCCAGTTCTATTTCGACCTGACGGCGAAGCAGCGGCGCGAGCGGGTGCGCGAGTTGCTGGCCATGGTCAAGCTGCCGGCCGACTACGTCGACCGTCTGCCTCGTCAGCTTTCCGGCGGCGAGAAGCAGCGGGTCAATCTCGCACGCGCGCTTGCGGCCAGCCCGGACGTCCTGCTGTGCGACGAGGTGACCTCCGCCCTCGACACGATCGTCACGGCGGCCGTGCTCGATCTTCTCCGCGAATTGCAGTCGAGACTGGCCATTTCCCTCGTCTTCATCAGTCACGACATCTCGACCGTCGCAAGCTTCGCCGATCGCATCGCCGTGATGTATGCCGGGCGCGTGGTCGAAGAGGGCGAAACGGAAGCAGTGATGGGCGCGCCCGTTCATCCCTATACCGAACTCCTGTTGAAATCCGTGCCGCGGGTCAAACCCGGGTGGTTGGACGGCCTGGCGCAACTGGATCGCAGCACCCAAGGGCAGGCAATGGTCTCCGCCGGATTGGACGGCTGCGCCTTCACGCCACGCTGTCGCCTCGCCATCGCCGGCGTCTGCGAGCGCGACGCCCCGCCATCGCGGAGCCCGACTGAAGATCGGCGCGTCGAATGCCACCACCAATCCGCCGTCGGGGCCAGTCGCTGAGATGTGGGGCGCGATCCATCGCGATGCCGCCTAGCTACGACTACATCATCGTCGGCGCGGGCTCGGCCGGTTGCGTGCTCGCCAACCGCCTGTCCGCCGATCCGTCTGTCCGCGTTCTGCTGCTCGAGGCCGGCCCGACGGATCTGCATCCCTTCGTTGCCATGCCCGCCGCCTTCACCTTCGCGATCGGCTCCAGGCGCTTCGATTGGCGCTACGTGTCGCAGCCCGAACCGTATCTGGGCGACCGCGAGATCCCCTGCCCGCGCGGCCTGGTCCTGGGCGGCTCATCGTCGATCAACGCCATGGCCTTCGTGCGCGGCCAGGCCGAGGACTACGAGGAGTGGACGCGCCTCGGCGCCCATGGCTGGGGCTACGCGGACTGCCTGCCCTACTTCAAGCGACTGGAAACCTTCGTCGGCCCGTCCAGTCCATGGCGCGGGACGACCGGCCCGCTGCATGTGACGGCACCGGCCTACTCCAATCCGCTGAACGAGGCGTTTCTCCGAGCGTGCCGCGACGCCGGCCACAAGCTCTCCCCCGACACGAATGGCCCCGACCAGGAGGGCTTCGGCCCGATGGATCAGACGATCCATCGCGGACGACGCGAGAGCACGTCGCGTGCCTATCTGAGGCCGATCGGCGATCGCGGCAATCTCAAGGTGCTGACGCGATGTCACGCGCTCAGGATCGGTGTCGAGGGCAACAGGGCCAGGTCGGTGACATTCACCGCGCGCGGCGCGGCGCACACGAGCCGCGCGGACCGCGAGATCATCCTCAGCGCCGGCGCGATCAACACGCCGAAGCTCCTGCTCCAGTCCGGCATCGGTCCGGCCGACGAGCTCCGGCGGCTCGGCATCGATGTGCTGCGCGACCTGCCCGGCGTCGGGCGCAACCTGCAGGACCATGTCGACGCGCCGCTACGCCATGCCTGCCCGCTGCCCATCACCGTGACGCCGGCGCTGCAGTTTCACCGGCAGGTCCCGATCTTTCTCAATTGGCTGTTGTTCAAGCGCGGCTGGGGCGCCACCAACCATTTCGAGGTGGCAGGCTATATCCGCAGCGGGCCGGAGGCGTCGCGCCCGGATGCGCAGATCTGCTTCATGCCCCTGGTGGCGGGCGCGACCGGCACGGGAATGAACGTATCCCACGGCTTCCAGCTTTCGATCATGGTGCTGCAGCCACGCAGCCGCGGCACGGTCACGCTCGCCTCGGCCGATCCCGGCGTCGCCCCCGTGCTGCGCTTTAACTATCTGAAGGAGCCGGCCGACCTCGCGCCGCTCATCAACGGCATTCGCCGGACTCGCGAGATTTTATGCCAGAAATCGTTCGAGCGGTGTCTTGGACCGGAGTTGTTTCCGGGTCGGGACGCGAACAGCGATGCCGAGCTCGAACGCTATATCAGGGCGACGGCCAAATCGACCCATCACCCGTGCGGCACCTGCCGCATGGGCAGCGACGAAGAGGCCGTGGTCGATCCCGATGGCCGCGTCCGCGGCCTCGACAATCTCCGCGTCGTCGACGCCTCTATCATGCCCGCCATCACCAGCGGAAACATCAATGCGCCGGTCATCATGCTGGCCGAGAAGCTCGCGGACGCGATCCTCAGATCAGCTCTTTGATGCGCTCGCTGTCGATCCACCAGGCCGGCAGATCGAAATAGAGCCAGTAGGGCTTGTCGGCATAGTACTTCTCGAAGGAGGCGAACATCGGCGCCAGCTCCGGGCGGTTCTCGTTCTTGGTGATGGATTCCTGGCTGTCCCAGATCGTGACCGACCGCACCTGGCAGGTGTCGCGGTCGACCATCATGAAACTTGCGATCAAGCCGCGGCCAAAGAAGTTAGGCGTGTATGTCGGCCAGACCTTAAGCGCCTCGTCGAGAAGCTCCTTCTTCACCGTCACGTGCATGATGCGCCCGCGCATGATTCCGCTCCTTGGCAATCACAGAACATCGTCGCGGATGCACGCGACGAAGCGGTCGGGGCCGACCGGCCTGAGCGCCGGCCGCTCTCCGGCACACGCCGGCAGCGCATAGGGGCAGCGCGTGCGGAACACGCAGCCCGAGGGCGGATCGGCCGGGTTGGGCACGTCGCCCTCGAGCACGATGCGCGTGCGGCGGCGCGACGGATCGGGATCCGGCACGGCCGACAGGAGCGCCAGCGTATAGGGATGCTTTGGCGCTCGGCAGATTTCGGTCGCCGGGCCGATCTCCATCAGTCGGCCGAGATAAATGACCGCGATGCGGTCGGACAAGTACTCCATGACCGCGATGTCGTGCGAGATGAACAGCATCGCGAGCTTGAAGCGATCGCGCAGGTCCTGCAGCAGGTTGATGATCTGCGCCTGGATCGAGACGTCGAGTGCCGAGACCGGCTCGTCGGCCACGATGAACTCGGGCTCGACGGCGAGCGCGCGCGCAATGACGATGCGCTGGCGCTGGCCGCCCGACATCTCGTGCGGCCGGCGCGAGAGAAAGTCGGTCGACAGCGATACGCTTTCGAGCAGCCGCACGACGCGGTCGCGGCGTTCCTGCCTTCCTTTCGCCAGGCCCTGCACCTGGAGCGGCTCGCCCAGGATCTCCTCGATGGTCATGACGGGATCGAGCGCTGCGAACGGATCCTGGAACACGATCTGCGCCTTGCGGCGGAACAGGCGCAGCTCGTGCCGCCCCAGCGCGGTGACATCCGCGCCGCCGAACACGACCCGGCCATCGGTCGGCTCGATCAGCCGGAGGATGGAACGCCCGATCGTGGTCTTGCCCGAGCCGGACTCGCCGGCGAGGCCGAGCACCTCGCGACGATGCACGGTGAACGAGACGTCGTCGACCGCCTTGACGGCGCCGACGGGGCGCGGAATGACGCCGCGCCGGATCGGGAACCAGGTGCGCAGGCGCTCGACCTGGAGAAGCGGTTCCTCGACCGTGCCCGATTCGGCCGCGCTCATGATGCGACCTTTTCCAGCTCGCGCCAGCGCAGGCAGCGCACCCGATGACGGCCCGTGTCACAAGCCTCGAGCATGGGCTCGCTGGCATCGCAACGGCCGGCGACCACGTAGCGGCAGCGGGGATGAAAGGCGCAGCCGCTGGGCCAGCGTGCCGAACTCGGCACATTGCCGGGAATCGCCTCGATACGCGTGCCGCTCGCGCGCGTGACGCCGAGCCGCGGCAGCGATTGCAGCAGCGCGCGCGTGTAGGGCATACGCGGGGCGCCGAAGATGTCGGCGACCGGGCCCGATTCGACGATCTCGCCGGCATACATCACCATGGCGCGGTCGGCGATCTCGGCGACCAGCCCGAGATTGTGGGTGATGAACAGGATCGCCATGCCGGTCTGCCGCTGCAGCCGCTTCAGATGCGCGATGATCTGCGCCTGGATCGTGACATCGAGCGCCGTCGTCGGCTCGTCGGCAATCAGCATCCGCGGTCGGCACGCGAGCGCCATGGCGATCATGACGCGCTGGCGCATGCCGCCCGAGAGCTGGTGCGGATAGCTCACCATGCAGCGGTCAGGATTGGGAATGCCGAGCAGATCGAGCGCCTCGCGCGCATCGCGCGCCGCCTCGGCGCGCGAGACCGAGCGATGGATACGGATCGCCTCGCAGATCTGCGAGCCGATCGCGTAGATCGGATTGAGCGAGGACATCGGCTCCTGGAAGATCATCGCGACGTCGTTGCCGCGCAACGCCCGGAGTTCGCGCTCGGAGAGTCCCGTGATCTCCTTCTCGTCGCCGTCCTTGCCGCGCAGGCGGATCTCGCCGGAAACCTCCGCACCGCGGTCGCGCTCGATCAGCCCCATCACGGCCAGACCGCTGGTCGACTTTCCCGAGCCGGACTCGCCGACCAGCGCCACGACCTCGCCCGCGCGGACCTGGAAGGACACGCCGCGCAGCGCGCGAACGCCTCCGGCAAAAGTGACCGAGAGGCGGCGCACGTCGAGCAGGACGTCCTGGTCGAAATCGTCCTCCATTCAGCGCTCCTCTCCGGAGGAGCCGACGAGGTAGAAGCCGAGCACGGAGGCCGCCACCGCCGCACCGGGCGCCAGGCTCATGACCGGATTGAGCGCGAGATAGGAGAAGCCGCCGCGCACCATGCCGCCCCAGTCCGGCGTCGGCGGCGGAATGCCGAGACCGAGGAAGCTCAGGCTCGCCGAGGTGAATATGGCAAACGCGACCGTGATGGCGAACTGGGCCGCCACGACCCGGCGGATGTTGGGCCAGATATGGCGCTGGATGATCCAGGTGGACGTGCCGCCGACGGCGACGGCGGCCTCGACGAAAACCGACGTGCGGACCGCCAGGGCCTGGCCACGCACCAGCCGCGCCACCGTCGGCCACATGACGAAGCCGAGGATGAGCACCAAATTCTGCATCGACGGTCCGACCATCGCCGTGATGATCAGCGCAAGCACCAGGCTGGGCAGGGCGATGAAGAGATCGATGAGCTGCACCAGGGCGAGATCAAGGCGGCCGCCGACATAGCCGGCCATTAGCCCGATCGGCACGCCGAGCACCGTCGCGACGATCGAGGCGCCGAAGCCGATGGCGAGCGAGGTTCGCGCGCCGAACACCAGTCGGCTGAAGATGTCGCGGCCGAGCTCGTCGGTGCCGAGCAAGTGGACAGCCGAAGGCCCGCGCAGGAACATGACGCCGGTCTGGGTCGGATCGTGAGTCGCGATCCAGGGAGCCGCCGCCGCGACGGCGCCCGCAACCGCAATGATGGTCCAGCCAAGCAGCGCGCGCGGCTCGAGACGCATGGGATCAATCCAACCGGATCTGCGGATTGACGAGGGTGTAGACCAGGTCGGCCAGCAGATTGGCGATGACCACGCCGACGATGATGAACATACTGACCGCGAGCATGACCGGGAAATCCCGGCCGAGAATGGCGTTGACGAACAGGCTGCCCAGGCCCGGCACCGAGAAGACGCTCTCGGTGACCACCGCCCCGCCGGCGAGATGGCCGAGCGAAATGCCGATATAGGTGATGACGGGCAGGATCGAGTTGGGCAGCACGTGCTTGAACGACACGCCGGTCGCCGACAATCCCTTGGCGCGCGCGACCTGGACATAGAGCCGTCGCCGCACCGCCTCGTATTCGGCGCGATAGACCAGGCTGAACGAGCCGAAATAGAAGGCCGAGAGCGTGAGCACGGGCATGAGGATGTGGACGAAGTGCGCGATCACGCCGTCGGACCAGGGCGACCAGCCCGTGCTCGGCAGCCAACCCAGCTCGACCGAGAAGAGGAAGATGAGCGATATGCCGATCATGAAGTTCGGCATGGTGATGCCGAGCACGCTCAAGATCTGGATCACGGGCTGCACGACGCGGCGCCCGACCGCGAGGCTGTTGAGCACCGTGGCGCCGAGCGTGGCGACGAGGATGGCGAGAAAGGCCAGCTCCAAGGTCGGCAGCACGCGCGGCAGGATCGCGTCGGCCACGCGCTCCTGGGTCGTGTAGGAGCGGCCGAAATCGCCTTGCAGCGCGCGGCCCATCCAGTCGAGGTACTGCACGATGAGCGGCCGATCGAAACCCATGCTGGCATTGAGCTCGGCGATGGTCTCGCGGTTGGCGTCCTCGCCCAGCATGAGTGCCGCGGGGCTGCCGAGCAGGCCCGACACGGCAAAGAACAGCAGCACCGTGATCAGGATGACATTCGGCACGGCCAGCAGCAGCCGCCGAACGACCACGGTCAACATGTTCGCCCTCCCCAGTCAGACCCGGCAGCGAGTTTAGCGGAATCCCGGGTAATGCCTAACTCCCTGGGATGCCGCACGGATCAATAGACACATTGTATACCATATGACAATCATGCAAACTCTGCGGTGCGGCCGTGCCGCGACGAGGGAGTGCCATGCCGGACAGCGTCCAGACGCCTGACATCAGTGCGGCGCTCCGCCGCGACTTCCGGATGCTCATTGCCGGACAGCTCAGCAAGGCATCGGACGGCAAGACCCTGGCCACGACCAACCCGGCGACCAGCGAGCATCTGGCCGACCTGCCCAATGCCGGGCCCGACGACATCGACCTCGCCGTGCGCGCCGCCGCCGCGGCGCAGCCCCAATGGGCCAGGCTCTCCTATGGCGAGCGCCGGGCCGGCGTGCTCAAGCTCGCCGCCAAGCTGCGCGACAACGCGGCGATGCTCGGCCTGCTCGACACGCTGGATACCGGCAATGTCTACATGGCGATGCGCAGCGATGCAGTATGGTCGTCCGACGGCATCGAGTACTTCGCCAGCATCGGCCACGAGATCAAGGGCGAGGTCACCCACCTCGACGGCAACCTGCACTACACGCGCCGCCAGCCCTATGGCGTCGTGGCGCGCCTGCTGCCCTTCAATCACCCGATCGCAAGCCTGGCGACCGCACTGGCGGCACCGCTGCTGACCGGCAACGCCGTGATCCTCAAGCCCTCGCCGCACACGCCCATGTCGGCGCTCGCCTTCGCCGAATTGGCGGCCGACATCCTGCCGGCGGGCGTCATCTCGATCGTGACCGGTGACAACGAGCGATGCTCGGTGCCGCTCATCCGCCATCCTGGCATCAACCGCATATCGCTCATCGGCAGCACGGCGGCCGGCCGCGCCGTCATGGCCATGGCGGCCGAGCGGCTGGTACCGGTCACTTTGGAGCTCGGCGGCAAGAACCCGCTGATCATCTTTCCCGATGCCGATGTCGGCGCCTCGGTCGAGGCGGCGATCGCCGGCATGAACTTCAAGTGGCAATCGCATTCCTGCGCCTCGACCTCGCGCATTCTCGTGCACAAATCGGTCAAGGCCCGCTTCCTCGACCGCTTGGTGGAGAAGGTCGGCAGGATCCGCGTGGCGATGCCGCTCGACCCGGCGGCCGAGATGGGCGCGATCTCCTACAGGGCGCTCTACGACCGCTGCCTCGCTTATCTCGATTCCGGGCGCGCGCAGGGCGCCAAGCTGCTGGTTGGCGGCACCAGACCGACTGATCCGGCGATGAGCCGCGGACTTTTCCTCACCCCGGCCGTGTTCGGCGATGCAACTCCGTCCATGAGCATTGCGCGCGACGAGATCTTCGGGCCGATCATTACGGTCATCGAATGGGACGACTACGACCGCATGATCCAGATCGCCAACGAGCTGCCCTATGGGTTGACCGCCGTGATCATGACCGAGAACCTCGATGCTGCGCACCGCACCGCCGAGGCGCTCGACGCCGGATACGTCGAGGTCAATGGTACGATCTCGTGGGCGCAAGGCTCGCCCTATGGCGGCTTCAAGCAGAGCGGGATCGGACGCGAGGGCAGCCTCGACGAGCTCGTGAGCTACACGCAGATCAAGTCGATCAACGTCAAGCTGAAGCCGCGGCCCGTGGTCATGGGCTGACCTCCCGGGCGAAGACCTCTAGCGCGGACGGGGTCACGGTTGATCCACCAGGGTCCGATCGTCGACGCCGACCGACTTCGCGGCGGCGCAGATCTCGTCCCAGGTTGACTCATCGATATGGATACCGTCCCGCAGATTCGTCGCGCGCCGCTCGCGCTCCGGATCGCCGGGCAGGAGCACGCGCCTGCCGGTCAGCTTCTCCGACGTGACCCAGCCGGCGAGACTCTCGAGGCGCGATTCGAACGCGGCACGGCCGCCGAGCGCGTCCGGCGAAAGGATGACCGACAGCATCGAATTGGTGATGCGTTTCGACGGTGCACCCGTCTGGGTGAAGCCGCCGAGCAGCGCCCCGGCCAGCAGTTCGCACGCCAGCGCCAATCCGTAGCCCTTGTGCTCGCCGAATGGCAGTAGCGCTCCGGCCGGCGTCGAGAAGATCGTTGCCGGATCGGTCGTTGGTTCGCCCTTCGCATCGAGCAGATAGCCCGGCGGCGCCTGCTCCCCCTTTTTCCAAGCGACACGCACCTTGCCCACCGCCCACCGGCTGGTGGCGAAGTCGACGATGATCGGCACGCCGCCGGAGCGCGGAAAGCCTGCGGCGAACGGATTGGTGCCGAGACGTGCCTGACCGCCGAGGAACGGCGCCACGGCCGCGTGTGCCGGCACGTTGACGAAGTGGATCGAGACCAAGCCCGCTTCAGCGCACTGCTCCGCCCAGTGGCCGATGCGACCGATGTGATAGCTGTCGCGCAGAGCGACGATCGTCGTTCCATTCGCCGTGGCGCGTTCGATGCCCAGGCGCATGGCGTCGTGCGCCATGACCTGGCCGACGCCCTGCCCGCCGTCGCAGACCAGGAGATGACCGTCGTCCCGATCGACCTTGAGGATGGCGTTGAGCCGCAGATCGCCCGCCCGGATCGCCGCCATGTAGCCCGGCAGCATACCGACGCCGTGCGAATCGTGGCCGCGCAGATTCGCCTCGACAAGGTGCCGGGCCGCCAATTCGCACTCGCGCGGCTGCGACCCCGCCGCCCGGAAGATCGCTCGCACCGCCCGTTCGAGAGTGTCCGCCTGGATGTTCATGTCGGCTCCGACCCAATGGCTACCGTCAATCCACCATCGACCGTGAGCACGGTTCCCGTGGTGAAACTGGACGCACGCGAGCACAGATAGAGGCACGCCGGCCCGAGTTCCTCGGGGCGGCCCCAGCGGCCCATCGGCGTGCGCGTTGCGATGCGCGCCTCGAAACCCGGATCGGAGCGGCGGGTGGCGGCATTGCCCTCGGTCGGGAAGTAGCCCGGCGCAATGGCGTTGACGGTCACGCCATCGGCTGCAAATTCGACGGCGAGCGAACGCACCAGCCCGAGCATGCCGGTCTTGGCCGTCGCATATCCGACCATGCCGGGACGCACGACCATCGAGTTGATCGACGACGTGAACACGATACGGCCATAGCGGGCGCGCGTCATGATCCGGCCCGCCGCGCGCGCCAGGCGGAAGCCGGATGTCAGGCTCGCCTCGATCGTGCGCGACCAGTCTTCGTCGGTCAGCTCGAGCGCCGGTTTGCGCACCGAACCGGCGGCATTGTTGACCAGGATGTCGAGCCGGCCGAAGCGGCTGGCGATCGCGGCGACAGCCGCCGTGGCGGCAGCCGGGTCGCCTGCGTCGAACGCCATGGTCTCGGCCTTCAGTCCGGCGCCGACAAGCGCGTCCCTGCGCGGGGCCAACGCGTCGACGCCGCGTGCGTTGAGAACAACCAGCGCGCCGGCCCCGGCCAGGGCCTGGGCAATCGCCCAGCCAAGACCGCGCGACGATCCCGTGACCAAGGCGACCTGTCCGTCAAGGTCGAATAGCGATGCGGGCGAGAGAGGCATGGCGGCGGTCACGGCGTGCGATCAGCCATAGTCGATCCGCGGGTCGATGTACACGTAGAGAACATCGACGGCGAGGTTGATCAACATGTACCCAACCAGGATCACGAGGATGCAGCCCTGGATCAACGGATAATCGCGCGAACCGATCGCCTGGATGACGAGGCGACCCATTCCGGGATAGGTAAAAACCGCCTCGGTCACGACCGCCCCGCCGATGAAGCCGGCCAGCATGATGCCGACGATCGTGACGAAAGGCAGCAGCGCATTGCGCATCACGTGGCGCACCACGATCGCCGATTCGACCAAGCCCTTGGAGCGCGCTGTCCGCACGTAATCGGCATTGAGTTCGGCGATCAGCGAGCCGCGCAGGAAACGGGCAAATATGCCCGAGACGTAAAGACCGAGGGTCGAGGCCGGCAGGATCGTGTTGCGCAGCATCTGCCATGGCGAGTCCCAGAATGGAACGTAGCCGGAGGCGGCGGGCAGGAGGCGCAATTGGACGGCGAACAGCAGGATGAGAAGGATCCCGACCCAGAATGTCGGCACCCCGAGCGCCAGCGCGCTCCAGCCGCTCAAGCCGCGGTCGAACCACGAGCCTTGGGTCAGGGCGCTGGCGACGGCCAGAGGCACGCCGAGCAGCAATCCGATGACGGTTGCGGTCAGCGCCAGTTGGATTGTCGCCGGCAACCGTTCGCCGATCAGCTTGGCCACCGGCTCGCGGCTGTGAAGCGAATGTCCGAGATCGCCTGTCATGGCGCGGCCGAGCCAGTCGGCATATTGCACGAGCACCGGCCGATCGAGGCCGAATTCCTTGGTCACCTTCTCGATCTGCTCAGGCGTGGCGTTCTCGCCGACCAGCACGCCCACCG
Organism: Alphaproteobacteria bacterium; assembly: GCA_016869645.1. GTDB lineage: Bacteria > Pseudomonadota > Alphaproteobacteria > SHVW01 > SHVW01 > SHVW01. The sequence continues at coordinate 34,790 of VGDO01000018.1, read as the reverse complement.
GCCCCCCCGGCACTGCGTACATCATCCCGAAGATGAGCGCCGATGCGGTCAACAGGACCGGCAGGAGCTGCATCAGCCGTCGCGCCACGTAGCCGATCATGCCGGCCCCGCGCCGCGCCGCACGGGCGCGTCTTCACGCCCCTCGAGCACCGCGGACAGCGCGCGGCCGAGCGTGTCGAAGGACAGGATGGTCAAGGTCAGCATCAGACCGGGAAGGATGGCGTAGGTCGGCGATTCGTACAGGTACTCCTTGCCGGTGCGCAGCATCTCGCCCCAGCTCGGCGTCGGCGGCGGAATGCCGACGCCGAGAAAGGCGAGCGACGCCTCGAGGAGAATCGCCACCGAGGACAGCACCACCATCTGCGTCAGGATCGGGCTCCACGAATTGGGCAGGATGGTGCGGAACATGAGGTAGGGCGACGAAGCCCCGAACGCCTCGACGGCGGTGACGAAGTCGCGGCGCCGCAACGACAAGACCTGGGCGCGCGCCACGCGCGCGAATGTCGGCACGCCGGTGAGGCCGACCGCCGTCAGGGCCGCCACCTGGCTGCGGCCCAGAACGGCGATGAGAGCCAGCGCGAGAAGAATGCTCGGCAAAGCCAGTTTCAGATCGACGATCCGCATCAGGACGGCGTCGCGCCAGCCGCCGAAAAAGCCGGCCACCAAGCCCATCGGTACGCCGACCGACGCGGCCAGCGTCACAGCGCCTGCGGCCGTGATCAGCGACGTGCGCGCGCCGTAGACGACGCGGGCCAGGATGTCGCGCCCGAGCTCGTCGGTGCCGAAGAGATAGTCGCGCGACGGCCCTTCGAGCATGCGCGCCAGATTCTGCGACAACGGGTCGAACCCCACCGTCGTGGCGAACGCCGCCGCCAACGCGACCGCGACGAGATAAGCCAAACTCAGCGCCGCCGTCTTGCGGACGACGATACGCTTGCCGATCTCCGCCGCGCTGCCGAGCGCACTCAAGAGGCGGCCCCCGCAGCGCCACGCGTCGCTTCGAGCGGGCCGGCGAAGTGGCATGCGCGCAAGGTCGGCGATCCGGGCTGCGGCTCGAAGGTCGGCGGCTCGACGGCGCAGCGCGGGCCGGCGCGGAAGCAGCGCGGGTGAAAGTGGCAGCCCGAAGGCGGCGAGGCGGGATTGGGAATCTCGCCCGCGAGAACGATGCGCCGGCGCCGACCGGACGGATCGGGGGCCGGAACCGCCGACAGGAGCGCCTGCGTATAGGGATGCAGGGGTGAGGCGTAGAGCGTCGCCTTGTCGCTCTGCTCGACGATCCGGCCCAGATACATGACCGCAACGCGGTCCGACATGTGCTTCACGACGGACAGATCGTGCGCAATGAACAGATAGGCGAGACCGAGTTCGCGCTGCAGATCCTGCAGCAGGTTGACGATCTGCGCCTGGATTGACACGTCGAGCGATGCCACCGGCTCGTCGAGGATCAGCAGCCTGGGCTTGAGCGCCAGCGCACGGGCGATGCCGATGCGCTGCTTCTGGCCGCCGGAGAACTCGCGCGGCTGGCGATGGGCGACGCTCGGCGACAGGCCGACCATCTCGAACAGCCGGGCGATCCAGCGCGCGCCGCCCATCTCGTCGTAGCAGCCGTGGATGCGCAGCGGCTCGGCAACCGCATCGCCGACCGCGAGCATGGGGTTGAGCGAGGAGTACGGATCCTGGAACACGTACTGCATCTCGCGCCGCGCCTCCCGCAGGACGTCACGCCCCGCATTCTCGATCGCGCGACCACGAAACCGGATCGACCCCCCGGTGACCGGAATCAGTCCCATGATGGCGCGGCCGGTCGTCGTCTTGCCGCATCCCGATTCCCCGACCAGGCCCAACGTCTCGCCCGGCGCGATGCGCAGGCTCACTCCGTCGACGGCGCGCACCGTGCGGATCACGCGCCGCAGGAGGCCGGCCTTGATCGGGAAGTGGATCTTCAGTCCCTCGACCTCGAGCAAGGCCTCGCCCTGGCCGACCGAGGGGCGGCGGGCCGCGGCGGGCGCATCGATCGTCGCCGGCGCCGCGACCTCCTCGGCAAAGTGGCAGGCGACGCCATGAGCGGCCACCGACCGGAATGGCGGTTCCTCGGCGCGGCAACGGGGGCGATGGGCACCGATGGCGCAGCGCGGATGAAAAGAGCATCCCGCGGGCAGGTCGGTCGGTGTCGGCGGCTGGCCGGGAATCGGATCGAGACGGCCCTCTGCCGCCTCGATGCGCGGCGCGCTCTTGAGCAGCGCCGCCGTATAGGGGTGGCGTGGCCGCTTGAAAATATCGTGCGCGGAGCCTGTCTCGACGATGCGTCCGCCGTACATCACGGCAACGCGGTGGGCGACCTCTGCGACCAGGCCCAAGTCGTGGCTGATCAGGATCGCCGCCGCGCCGGTGGCCGCCTGCCGACGGGCGAGCAGCGCCAGGACCTGCGCCTGAACGGTCACGTCGAGCGCCGTGGTCGGCTCGTCGGCGACGATCAGCTTCGGCCGTCCCGCCATGGCCATGGCGATGACGGCGCGCTGGCGCATGCCGCCCGAGAACTGGTGCGGGTACTGCGCGGCGCGTCCGGCCGGATCAGCGATCTCGACCTCGCGGAGAAGCTCGACGGCGCGCGGCCACGCCTCGTCGACGCGCAGCCGCCCGTGCGCCAATTCGCCCTCGACCACCTGGGACCCGACCGGCATGAGAGGATTCAGGGTCGTCGTCGGATCCTGAAAGATGACGCCGATGTCCTGGCCGCGCATCAGGCGCAGCGCCTCGCGCGGCGCGCCGACCACTTCGCGACCGGCGAGCACGATCGACCCCGTCACTCGCGCCGATGGCGGCAGCAAGCCGGCGACGGCGAGCGCCGTGACGCTCTTGCCGGATCCCGATTCGCCGACGATTCCGACGACTTCGTTCTCGTGGACTTCGAGATCGACGCCGCGCACCGCCGGCACGATCCCGCCCGGCCCGACGAACGTCACCGACAGTGAGCGTATCGTCAGGACCGGGTCAGGCATCGTCGGCGAAGGTTCGACCGTACGCCTCAGCGGCGGAAGCCAACCGTGCGCAGCACCAGCATGTCGTCGATGTCGAGCGTGAAGCCCGCGACATTCTTGGCCGTGACGATCAGGCCCGCGTTGTAGGTGTTGGTGGGAATGCCGAAGGCCGATTCGACGAGCACCTTGTTGAGTTCATCGTAGGCGGCCTTGACCGCCGGTCCCGACCCGAGAGTGGTATTCACCTTCTCGATCGCCGCCAGGTACTTCGGATGCGGGTGCGGATCGCCCAGCACCGGGTTGGCCGTCGTGCGGTAGATGCTGTTGGTGGTCACGCGCGAGGGGAATTTCTGGATGTTGCCGACGCCGCCGAAGATGGCGTCGAAGCGGCCCTTGAGCATGGCGTCGACCAGTTCGGCGCCCTCCTTGAGGTCGAGTTGCACGTCGATGCCGGCGCGCTTCAACGTGCTCTGGACCACCTGGCTGATGGCGACGACCGGCTGATTGCCGGCATCGACGACCAGCTTCCAGTTGCTCATCTCGGCCTGGCTCAATCCCGACTGGGCCAGCAGCTCCTTTCCCTTGTCGAGGTTGAATGCGTAGGTCTGTGCGTAGGACGGGTCGTGCGCCGGGCTCGACAGGGCCCAGGGGAGCGCCACCACCTCGCCCAGGCCGGCATAGCCGGCGCGCAGCACGCCCTCGCGGTCGATCAGATAGTTGAACGCCTGGCGGAACTTCTCGTTGCGGAACGGACCGCGCGTCGTGTTGATGCGGAACACCTGGACCAGCGGGCCGGGTCCCTGGAGCACGTTATATCCGGCCGCGCGCAGCCGCGAGGCGCTGCGCGCGGTGCCCGCATAGATGATGTCCGCACCGCCCGACTCGAGGGCCGCCGTGGCCGCCGCGTCCTGCGAGAAGATGGTGAACACCACTTCCTTCGACACAGGCTCGCCCTTGCGCCAGTAGTTGGGGTTGGCTGTGAGGCGGATGCGCTGACCGACCACGCGTTCGGCGAGCATGTAGGCGCCGCTGCCCGCCGGTTTCTGCTCGACCGTTTCGATGCCCGCAGGGTCGATGATTGAGATGAACTGGAGAAGATCGGTGATCTGCCGCTCCGGCGCCGGGCCCTTGAAGTTGAGCCGAACCGTGAGCGGATCGACGACCGTCCAATTGTCGACGAACGACATCGTCGGATAGACGTTCTTGCCGAGCTTGGGATCGGCGGCTTTCTTGAGATTGGCTGCCACCGCTTCGGCGGTGAGCGGCGCGCCGCTGTGAAATTTCACGTCGTTGCGCAGCTTGAGCGTCACCGACCTGCTGTCCGGCGCGATCTGGAAGGACTCGGCCAGCGCCGGGACGATTTTGCCGTCGGGCGAATATTCGAGCAGGTTGTCGTAGAGATTCTTGATCAGCGATGCGTTGATGAACGAGAACTGGTGCGGGTCGTAGTTGGCGATGTCGGCCAGGATGGCGACCCGAAGCGTACCGCCGGAGATCTGCTGGGCGGGCGTGGGCTGCGCGGCGAATACCGCCGCCAAGCCGAGCGCCACTGCGCCAAACAGGCGCGGCGCGTTGAGGAACCTCAATTTCATCGTGGCCTCCTAGTTGCGAGCGGTTCTTGCCGATTGCGCAGCCACTCCACGCGACGCGCGGGGTGTGCTGCGGTCGGCGATCTTTTCCAAAGGATAGATCGGACGCGGCAGTCTAGACCAGGGCAGGGTGAACACGTCCGACTGGCCGGGCCCGCGCGTGTCGGCGCGAATGACGCGCGAGGTCATCGGCGCGAAGTACTGAAAATTCGACGCGGTCTTGAGGACTGCGATCCGGCAGTCGCGCGGCTCGACGCCGAACGGCCGGTAAACGTCGGGCAGATTGCCGCCGACGCCGCGCAGTTCGCTGACCAGCACGAGGGCCGGTCCGACCTCGAACAAGGCCGTGCGGCCCATGTCGATCTCGCTGTCCTGATAGCCGCTCACCGGAACCTTGCCGCCATGCAGCCGGCGTACCGTGCCCGTGACCTCCAGGGGACGAAAGAACGCGGTTGCGGTTTCGCCGCCCAGGGGCAGCGTCACCCGCGCGCCTTCGCCCGCCTCCGTCAGGCGCACCGCCGCCCTGGGCGCGACCATGGGCACGAGGGCCGGGCCGCGCACCTTCAGCCGAAGCATCGCATCGAGAAGGAGATTGCTGTCGCCGGCCGCGCCGCCGAAAACGGTGTCGCCGGTGTCGCTCAGCACGACGACGCCCTTCGGTTCGGCGTCCGCCATGCGCACGGCCTCATCGATGCCCACCGCCTCGCGCACCAAGAAATCGTCGCGAAGCGACCAAGCGAGATCGGCCAGTTCGTCGGCCAGCCGCTCGGCCAGAGCGCGGTCGCCGTCGGTGACGACCACCGCCGTCCAACCGCCTTCGTCGACGTCGAGCCAGGGCTGCATGGGAAACGGTGCCGCCTGCAGCACGCGCGGGTCGCGCTCCATGGCGCGGGCACGGTCGAACCAGACCTTCATCGGACCCTGCCGAGTCAGGAATTGCTCCTGGTGCGTGACGAGTGGAATCTTGCGGAATGCCATCGCCGGCCGGATACGGTCGCGGACCAGCCGGACGAGCAGCGCCGCGCCGATCCGCCCGGTGTCGAATGGATCGTGCGGCTGCGTGCGATGGCCGACGATGGCGTCCACCGCCTCGACCATCTGCCGCGTGACGTTGCCGTGATGATCCAGGCCGAGGACGATCGGGACCTTGGGGCCGAGCAGATCGCGGCACAGCGCCGCCTGCACGCCCTCGACGTCGTCGATGCCCTCGGCGGCGCACGCGCCGTGGAGCTGCAAGGCCAGCCCGTCGAGCGGCCCGGCGGCCTCGAGGCCGGCGCGAATCTTGTCGAGGAAAAAGCGGTGCGCCGCGAGGTCGATGCGACCGCCGGCCACGGCGTGGGCGCGGATGATGGGCACGGTCTCGACGTCCGCGCCGGTCTCCGCGACGCCGCGATAATGGCCGCCGATCTGCCCGGCATTCGCCATGCGTGCCGCGATCTCGGCGCCTTCGTAGAGCCCAAACGCCTCGTAGTCGCGCAATGTCGTCAGCTGCGGGTTGAAGTCGTTGGTCTCCTGCGAGACATGAATGAGGCCGAGACGCATCATGCACATCCCATGACCGCGTCGAGGGGCGCAATCGGTCGCCGGACTTTGCGGTAGGTCACCCTGAGCGGGTCGTAGGGAAACGGACCACCCGAATCGAGATAGTGGATCGAAGCGGCAACCTTCGAAAACGCCGCCGAGAAGTGATTGGACGACTTGACGACCACGATCTTCTTCCTCGACAGATCGATTCCCATGTCGGAGAACGCCGGTGGACTAAAGGTCTGCGATCGCTTGCTGCCGAGGACGATGTCGACATCGCCGATCGCCACTGCCGCCGCTGCGCCCATCGACACACGGCTTTGTTCGAAGGGGATGACAAGGTCTGGCGACAGCGCTTTGACCACGACATGGGCGTCGAGCGGAGGACCAGATACCGGCATCGCCTTGCCGCCGATGCGCAGCCAGAGATTGCCGCCGACGCCGGCGGCGCGGCATAGTTCGACGGCGATCGGATCCCACGTGACGCCGATCGCCGACGGGATATCGGGATGCTTGAGCAGCGTCTCGATCATGATCGTGCTGTCGCCCGGCACGCCGCCGCCCGGGCTGTCCCAGCGGTCGCCGAAGACGATCGGCCGGCCGGGCTGGCCGAGCGCGAAGGCAACGGCCTCATCGGGCTTGTAGTGCGGCGGCGCCGCGGCGCGCTGAAACAACAGCACTTCGCGCCCCAACTTCTCGGCCAGAGCCTCTGCCTTCTTCCTGTCGCCGTCGGCGATAACCAGAACCTTCGTCCCCACCTCCGGGACGTCGCCCGCGGAAAAGCCGTGTCCGACCGAGATCGATAGGATGCCGTCATTGCCCTCCATCGCCTGAATGCGGTCGACGAAGGCACGACCCTCGGGCCGATTGGTCATGAAGCCACCGCCGAGCGTGCGGCAGTCGTAAAGTCCGATGACCGGGCGAATCTCCCCCTTGACGGTGCGCAGCGCGAGATCGACGAGGTCCTCGGCGCGCGCCAAGAAATCGGTGTGCGGAAACTCCTTGAACAGCACGACCAGATCGCACGCCGCGACGCGCTTGGGTGTCAGGTGGCAATGCAGATCGTGTTCGCAGCCGACCACGACTTTCGGACCGACGACTTCGCGCGCCCGCGCGAGCAGATCGCCTTCGCAATCGTCGTAGCCGTCGGCGACCATCGCGCCGTGCAGACCGAACAAGGCGACGTCGACCGGTAGAGCGGCACGGAGTTGACCCAGGATCTCGTCGCGAATGCTTTCGAAAGCCTGGCGCGACACCAGTCCCGCCGGCTCGGCAAAGGTGCACGTGCCCTCGATCAGCGTGAAGCCGTCGCGCGCCGCGCGCCGGCGCGCCGCGATCAGCGGCGCGGAACACAGCGTCGGCGTATCGGGGTGCTCGCCCGGGCGGGCGTAGAAGGCGCGCTCGAAGGCGGCGCGGTCGACCGGCAATGGCGCGAACGTGTTGGTCTCGGTCGCGAACGAGGCGACGAACATGCGCATCCCGGCGACCCCACACTATGACCCGCAACCACATCGTCCCATATCATGGAACGACCCCATCTGAAAAAATAGTCGGATGGCCTGTTGGTCTTGTCAACGCAAAAGCTGCATTTCCACGCTCCAGTTGCAATCCCGTCAGTGTCCATGTCTACTGCGGCAATCGCCAGCGTCGCTACTGTTCTACATTGTACGACGATAGCTGGGAGCCTGCCGATGAACGAGCCCGTTTCACCCACCCATGCCCATCCGCGCAAGGCTCGCATCCAATCGATCGCCCGCGCCAACGCGATCATCGAGGTCCTGGCGATGGCCGACGGCGGCTGGGTGGCGTTGCGCGACATTGCGGCGCGGACCGGATTGGTCAAGACGACCGCGTTCAACCTCGTCACCGCCTTGGTCGACGTCGACATGGTCGAGCACGACGCGGCGAGCGGCGCCTACCGGCTCGGACTGCAATTTCTTGTCTACGGCCGGGCCGTCGAACGGCGTACCGATTTGGTCGGCTGGATGCGACCGTATCTGATGCGGCTCTGCATGGCGACGCGCGAAACGGTCAATCTTGCGCTGCCCTGTCCGACCGACGTGCTCATTGTCGACAGTATCGAGGGCTCGCAGTCGCTGCGTGTGACCTCCTACTCCGGCACACGCGCCTTCTATCACTCGACGGCGTGCGGTCGCGCCCTTCTCGCCTGGCGGCCGCCGGCGGTGCGCAGCCAGATCCTGACGCTCGCCCCCCTGACGCAACTCACGCCGCACACGACAGTCGATCCGGCGAAGATCGAGGCGATCCTGGCCGAGTGCCTGCTCAATGGCTTCGCCACCGAGGTCGAGGAAAATGAACTCGGCGCAGCCTGCGTCGGCGCGCCGGTGCGCGACGCGTCCGGTGAGGCGATCGCGGCGGTGAGCGTGGCCGGTCCACTTGCGCGCATGACGCCGGACACGCGCGCGCGCATCGGCGCGATCCTGGTCGAGACGCTTGACGACGCGCGGCGCGCCATGTCCGCGCGCACCGGAGTGCGCGCGCCGTGAGCAAGCGGATCCTTCTGGCCGGACTGTTTCACGAGACCCACACCTTCCTCGACGAGATCACCACTGCATCGCAGATGCGCATCCGCCGCGGGGCGGAGCTTCTGGCCCGCCGCGGCGACGGCTCGACGGTCGACGGATTTCTGCACGTTGCGGCGCGGCGCGGTTGGACGGTCGTGCCGGCGCTCGAGGCCTTTGCCATGCCGTCCGGGACCGTCGATCATGCGGTGTTCGAGGCGTATTGGGCAGAACTCGGGCGGACGGCGCGCGACGCGCTGTCCGACGGTCTGGACGGCATGTGGCTGGCGTTGCACGGTGCCATGGTCACGACCGGCTCGGTCGATCCCGAGGGCGATCTTCTCGAACGCCTGCGGGCGCTTCCCGGCGCGGCGGCGCTGCCGCTGTTCGGCGTCTTCGACCTGCACGCGACGTTCACGCCGCGCATGGCGCGCCTCGCCGACGGCTTGGTCGGATATCGCGAGAACCCGCACGCCGACGCCTTCGACGCAGCCGCGCTGTCGGCGGAATTGCTGGCCCGCGCGCTCGACACGGGCGTGCGTCCGAGAATGCGGACGCGCACGCTGCCCATCGTCTGGCCGCCGACCGGCACCGGCACCGCCGACGGACCGATGCACGCCATGAACGAATGCGCGCGGCGGATCGAGAAGGATTCGCCCGAGATCTGGGCGGTCAATGTCGTCGGCGGCTACGCCTTCGCCGACACGCCTGACACCGGCGTATCGGTGAGCGTCGTGACCACCGGGCCGGATGCGACGACGGACCGCCATCTCGCCGACCTCGCTGCCATCGCCGAACGCCTGCGCGAGGACGGGGTGCCGCGCGAATGGTCGCTCGACGCCGCGATCGACGCCGCGATCGTCCGTCGCCCCGCAGGTCCCGCCCTGCTGGTCGAGCCCGCGGACAACATCGGCGGCGGCGCACCGGGCGATTGCACGTCGATTCTGCGCGCCTTTCTCGCCCGCCGCCTCGAGCGCGCAGCCGTCGTGATCGCCGATCCGGAATCGGTGCAGGCGCTGGCCGACGCCGCGCCCGGAGCGCGGATGCGCCTGCGGATCGGCGGCAAGCGGAGCCGCCTCGATCCCGGTCCGGTCGAGACCGAGATCGAGTTCGTGTCGCGCTCCGACGGACGGTTCACGCTCGAGGACCGGCGCAGCCATCTCGCCGCCTCGCACGGCATCTTCATCGAGATGGGGCCATGCGCCACGGTGCGCGCCGACGGGACGCACATCCTACTGACCTCGAAGAAGACGCCGCCCTTCGACCTCGGCCAGCTGCGCTCGCAGGGCATCGTCCCCGAGGACATGGCGTTCATCGGCGTCAAGGCCGCCGTCGCGCATCGCCGCGCCTATGAGCGGATCGCCGGAGCGAGCTACTGGGTGGCGACACCGGGGCCGTGCCCCAGCGACCTCACGACCCTTCCCTATCGCCGCATCCGGCGGCCTGTCTTTCCGATCGATCCACCGTGGCGACCCGCCTCGAAAGCACTGGAGAAAGCACGATGACCATGACGTTCGCCGCCTCGGCGCGGCGCATCGCGGAAGCGAAGTCGCTCGCCCCCGGCGGCGTGAACAGCAATTTCCGGCTCGGCATTTCGCCCACGCCCCTGGTCGTCGAGCGCGGCGAGGGCCCGTATCTGTTCGACGCCGATGGCAACCGGCTGATCGACTACTATCTCGGCATGGGGCCGATGATCCTCGGCCACAATCCGCGACCGGTGATCGACGCCATCAAGGCGCAACTCGAGAGCGGAATCCTGTTCGCAGCGCAGACCGAGATCGAGTACGAGGCGGCGACCCTGGTCAAACGCCTCGTTCCGTGCGCCGAGCGCGTCCGTTTCAGCTGCTCTGGCTCGGAGGCGGTGCAGGCGGCGATCCGCCTGGCGCGCGCCGCCACCGGCCGGCCGACGATCGTCAAGTTCGAGGGGCACTATCACGGCTGGCTGGACAACGTGGTGTGGAGCGTGGCGCCGCAAGCCAGCGAGATGGGCGAGCGCGACGCGCCGGCGCACGTGCCGGGCTCGAACGGCCAGGATCCGAATGCTGGCGCGACCCTCGACATCGTCGTGTGGAACGATCTCGACCGGCTGGCGACGCGGCTGCGGCGCGGCGACGTGGCCGGCGTGATCATGGAACCGATCATGTGCAACACCAGCGTGATCGCACCCAAGCCAGGCTATCTCGACGGCGTGCGCAAGCTTTGCTCAGAGACCGGCACGGTCCTCATTTTCGACGAGGTGATCACCGGCTTTCGCGTCGCGGCGGGTGGCGCGCAGGCGCTGCTCGGCGTCACGCCCGACCTGGCGGTCTATGGCAAGGCGATTGCCAACGGCATGCCTGTCTCGGCGGTTGCGGGCCGCGCCGACATCATGGACCTGATGGTCACCGGGAAGGTCATGCACGGTGGCACCTACAATGCCCACCCGCTGTGCATGGCAGCGACGGCGGCAACGCTCAACTCGCTGCTCGACGGGTCGATCTACGCCCGCATCGAGGCGCGCGGCCGGCGGCTCATGGAGGGCTTCGAACGCATCCTGCGCGACCGGCAGATCGCCGGACGCGTCCAAGGCCTGCCCGGGATCTTCCACGTCTCGCTCGGCCGACGCGAGCCGATCGGCGACTACCGCGATCAGCTGGCGACCGACAAGGCTGCCTATGTCCGGCTGACGACGGCGCTGCTCACCAACGGCGTGCGCGCCCTCGAACGCGGCGCGTGGTTCTTGTCCGACGCGCACGACGATGCGACGGTCGACGCGACCCTGGCTGCCTTCGACCGCGCGGTCGTCGCTGCGCGGCCATAGGGTGCCTCGGCCAAGAACTCGGACGCTGGACAGAGCTCAGCGGTTGCGCCACTTCGGCGCGCGCTTCTCGACGAAGGCATTGATGCCTTCCTTGTAGTCCTCGGTCAGCGACACGAGGGTCGAGAGATCGGTCTCGAGGGCCAGGCCCTGGGCGAGCGGCAGGTCCATGCCCTTGCGCACGGCCTCCTTGATGAGACGCAAGGCAACCGGTGCGCCACTCGTGATCTTGCGCGCCATCCCCTCGGCAGCGATCATGAGCTCGGCGAGCGGCACGACCTGGTTGACGAGACCAATGCGGTAGGCCTCGGCGGCGCCGATGCGCTCGCCGGTCATCATCAGCTCGAGCGCGCGCGACGGTCCGATCAGGCGTGGCAGGCGCTGCGTGCCGCCGCTGCCGGGCATCAGGCCGCGCGTCGCTTCGGGCAAGCCGAACTGCGCGGTCTCGGCCGCGATCCGGATGTCGCAGCACAGCACGAGCTCGAGGCCGCCGCCCAGCGCGTAGCCGTTGATCGCGCCGATGACCGGCTTGGCGACCCGATCGAGCGCCGCCGCGTCGCTGAACCTGGTCCAGCTCTCGCGCGCCTGGAGCGGCGTCTCCTCATCGGTCGCCGCTTCCTTGAGATCCAGGCCGACCGAGAAGGCGCGGTCGCCCGCGCCGGTCAGGATCGCGACGACGATCTCCGGGTCGCCGTCGATCATGGCGAAGGCACGTATCAGCTCATGGCGCAGGAGCCTGTTGCGCGCGTTGAGCGCCTTCGGGCGGTTCATCGTCACCGTCGCGATGCCGTCGCGCTTGGCGAAGATCAGCTCGACGAACGGCTCGGCGCGGTCGATCTCGGCCATCGGGTCTGCTCCTAGCTCCGTTCGCGCATCAGGTTGCGGCCGAGGCGCCAGCGCAGCACCTCGGAAGCGCCCTCCGTGATGCGCAGGCTGCGGATCTGGCGATAGAAGTACTCGATCGGCAGATCCTTGGTCAGGCCGATGCCCCCCAGGATCTGGAGCGCCCGGTCGACGATGCGGCCGGCCATCTCGGTGCAAACGAGCTTGGCCATGTAGGATTCGTTTCTGATGTCGTCGCCGCGATCGAATTTCCACGCTGTCTCGTAGACCAGCAGCCGCGCGGTGCGCAGCTCCATCGCGGAGTCCGCGACCATGAACTGGATCGCCTGCCGCTCGGCGAGCGGCTGTCCGAAGGTCACGCGGACCTTGGCGTAGTCGATCGCCATGTCGAGCGAGCGCTGCGCCACGCCGAGCGACCACGCCGCCTGGCCCGAAACGCGGCCGGCGGTCAGATAGCGCTGACCCAGGTTGAAGCCCTGCCCCTCCGCGCCCAGCCGGTCCGTGACCGGCACGCGGACATCGTCGAACACGATCTCGCCGGGCGTGTCTCCCATCATGGTTTGCCAGCGTTTCGGTCGCGACACCCCGGGCGCGTTGAGATCGATCATCAGGCAGGTGATGCCGCCGCGGCCGCGCTTGTTCGGGTCGGTGACGCAGAGCACCTCGGCCCAGTCGGCGATACCGGCAAAGCTGATGAAGCGCTTGGTGCCATTGACCACGTACGAGTCGCCATCGCGCACGGCGCGGGTGCGCATGCTCGCGGGGTCGGCGCCGGCGTCAGGCTCGGTCTGCGCGAAGCAGACGCGGATGTCGCCCTTGAGCGCGGGCAGCAGAAAACGCTGCTTCTGCTCCTCGTTGCAGGCGTCCAGCAGCACCGGGTCGACATAGGGGCCGAACAGCTCGTTGAGTCGGAACGGGATCGCCTTGCTGCGCGCGACTTCCTCCTGGACGACACAGGCCTCGAGCAGGCCGAGCCCCATGCCGCCCAGCGCCTTCGGCACGTTCAGATGCCAGAGGCCCAGCTTGCGCGCCTTGTCCTGGAGCGGCTTGAGATACGCGACGGGCAGCTCGTCGCCCTCGGGAACCTGCATCTCGATCGGGATGAGCTCGTCGTCGACGAAGCGCCGTACGAGGTCGCGCAGCATCCTTACTTCAAGCGGCAGTTCGAAATCCATGCCCGGCCCCCCGGGGCGGTGCCGCGCCGGCGCGTCGTTCCTGGTCGTTCAGTTGGCGCGCGGCTTGTACTTCGGCAGCGTAACCTGATCGGTCACGTCGTCGTAGACGATTTCGACGGGCATGCCGATCTTCACTTGGTCGGGCGGACAGCCGACGACGTTGCTGATGACGCGCACGCCTTCCTCGAGCTCGACGATCGACACGTTGTAGGGCAGGTCGTCCTTGGTGTAGCTCGGCAGGATCGGATGATGCTGGGTGGTGGACGAATAGACATGGCCGCGGCCTGACACCTTGGTCCAGATGAGCTTGGCCGACTGGCACTTACGGCACAGCGGACGGGGCGGGAAGTTCCACGCGCCGCAATCGTCGCAGCGCTGCACCTTGAGCGCGTGCTCCTTGGCGCTCTGCCAATAGGGCCTGTCCTCCGGATCCATCTCCGGCAGCGGCTTGGTGTACTTGTATTGCGACTGAGTGCTCATGTTTCGATCCTGGGCCGACAGTTGCTCATGACGGTGCTGATCAAGAAGGGCGGTTGCTGAGCACGAGGCTCGCATGGGTCGAGGCGTAACCGCCATGGCCGCTGACCACGCCGACCTCGGCATCCTTGACCTGGCGCTCCGGTTCGACGTCGCCGCCGCGCAGCTGCTTCACCGCCTCGGTGACATGGGTCATGCCCTCGAGATGGGCGTGCGACAGCAGCCCGCCATGGGTGTTGACCGGCAGCTCGCCGCCGATCTCGATGCGCCCGCCCTCGACGAAGGCGCCGCCCTCGCCCTTCTTGCAGAAACCGTAGTCTTCGAGCGTGATCAGCGTCGTGATGGTGAAGCAGTCGTAGATCTGCGCGAAGTCCATGTCCTTGGGACCGAGGCCGGCCATCTTGTAGGCCATCTTCGACGAGACGGCGCCGCCCAAGGTCGTCAGCGTCTCGGCGTCCATCACGCTGGCGAAGGGCTGATGGTTGCCCATGCCCATGATGTAGACGGGCTTCTTCTTGAGGTTCCGGGCGCGCTCGGCCGAGGTCACGACGAAGGCAGCGCCGCCATCCGACATCAGCGAGCAGTCGGGCAGGCGCAACGGCTCGATGATCATGCGCGACTTCTGATGATCCTCGAGCGTGAGCTTCTTGGAATACATGGTCGCGGAGGGGTTCATGTTGGCATGCTTGCGCGTCGCGACGGCAACCGCGCCGAGCTGCTTGCTCGTCGTGCCGAATTCATGCATGTGGCGGGCGGCGGCGAAGGAATGGTGTCCCGGCCCGCTCATCACGCCATAGGGGTCCTCGAAATCCTCGCAGCCATCGCGCACGCCGCCGTGATAGGCGCGCGTCACGCCCATGCCCTGCTTGGGCAGCAGGTGAAGCGAGGCCTGGTTGCGCGCATGGACGCACACGACCGCGGTCGCGAGACCCGCGTCGATCGCCATGGCTGCATGCTGCGCCATCGCCACCGGCGTGGCACCCCCGAGGCCGAGGTCGAGCGAATAGTCGGGCTTGATGCCCATGGAGTGCGCGACGACGACCGAATAGGTGCGAAACGGGTCGTGCAGCGGCTGATTGGTCAGCAGCCCGTCGATCTCGGAGACCTTGAGACCGGCATCGTCGATCGCCTTCTTGCAGGCCTCGACGTGCAGCGTCAGCGTGCCGATGCCGGGCAGCTTGCCGACCTTGGTCTCGCCGACGCCGACAATGGCGTATTTGCCGCGCAGATTTCCCATGTCAGGGCTCCTCGTTGCATGATCGCGCACGCTTCATCACCCGCGTGCGGCGGCTGCGTCCGGTCGCGAAATTTGTCCTACAATATGACGGTATACAGCAAAGTCAACGCCGCCGGTTGCGGGGCAAAATGCCGCTGCCGACCCGTGAAATCAAGGTGCCATTCAATACGGGCGGTCGCCCGCCACGGTCACGCGCCAGAGGTGGCGGCGCTTGCCGAAATAGTCGTCGATCGGCGTGTGCAGCGTGCAGCGATTGTCCCAGAACGCGAGCGATCCCGGCGCCCAGCGAAAGCGGCAGGTGAATTCGGGCCGGATCGAATGGTTGTAGAGGAATTGCAGCACCGGCTGGCACTCCGCGGCCGACATGTCTTCCAGATGGGAGGTCCAGCCCTGGTTGACGAACAGCGCCTTGCGCTTGGTCTCGGGGTGGGTGCGCACCACGGGGTGCGCCGACTTGCCCTGCGCTGCCTTCTTGCGGTCCATCATCAGCTTTTCGGGCTTCGACGTGCGTTCGGCCAGCTCCTGCGAGCCATAGGCCATGGCTGCCGCATGCACGGCCTTGACGCTTTCCAGCATTCTCTTCATGCCCGGGGACAGACTGTCATAGGCGAGATACTGGTTGGCGAAGAGCGTGTCGCCGCCGAAATCGGGAATCTCCACGCCATAGAGCATGGTGCCGAGCGCCGGCCGCTCCTGCCAGGTCACGTCGGCGTGCCAGCCCTCGGCGAAGACATGTGGATCGTTCTGCTCGCGCACGATCTCCAGCACTTCGGGCTGCTCGGCCATGCCGCGCAGCAGATGGTGCGGATCGATCGGTCCGAAGTGCCGCGCGAAGGCGGCGAAGGCGGCGGGCGTCAGCTTCTGGTCACGGAAGAAGATCGCGAGATAGTCGAGGAAGGCGCGCTTGATCTCGGCGACCGTGTCCGCGTCGAGCGGGCGCGACAGGTCGACTCCGTGGACCTCGGCACCCATGGCGCCGGTCAGCGGCCGCACATCGATGCGGCGATACTGGCCCTCCTTGCCGGTCGGCACCGCGGCGACGTGGTAGCTCAAGTCGGTGGCCTGAACCATCGAAACCTCTCAATTCCGGAACGATGGATCGTGACGGTCGGCCAGCCGCACGAGCGCACGCCATTCGGCGTCTGCGTTGATCGGATCGAACGTCTCCCATTGGCGCGCCGCGTGCTCGCACATCTCGGGCGGCGGCAGGATGATGTCCGCGCCGGTCGCCTCGAGACGGAGTTGGGTCTCGCACGAGGTGACGAGGTATTTCATGAGAACCAGCGCCCGGCCGATCGATTCGCCGCAAGTCAGCAGGCCGTGGTTGCGCATGATCATCGCCTTCTTGCCGCCCATGGCCCGCGCGATCCGCTCGCGCTCACCCTCGTCGTCGGACAATCCTTCGTAGTCGTGGTAGGCGAGCCGGTTGTAGAACTGCATCGACGCCTGCGACATCGGCAGCAGCCCTTTCTTGTGTGCCGACATGGCCGTGCCGGCGTCGGTGTGGACGTGATAGACGGCGTTGACGTCGGGGCGTGCGCGCAACACGGCAGTGTGGATGTTGAAACCCGTGACGTTGACGTTCTGGTCCTCGCCGACCGGCTTGCCGTCCAGATCGAGCTTGGCGAGCGACGACGCCGTCACCTCCTCGAACATCAGGTCGTTAACCTTGACGAGAAAGTGGTTCGGCTCGCCGGGCACACGCAAGGTCACGTGATTGTAGATGAGATTGCTCCAACCGAAGATGGCGCCGATCCGATAGGCGGCAGCGAGGTCGACGCGCGCTGTCCATTCGGCCTTGCTCATCTTGCTGCGCGCGCCCCGGCTCGACGCCAGGGCAATGGCGTTGCGCTTCATCGTTGCCGTCCTCCGCAGTCAGACCACACGTTCACACCATCGTCCTTTCCCGCCGGCCTCGTCATCGCGCGCGGCCATCGGCCAGCCGCAGGCGCCGCTCCTGGGTCTGCAGCACCTCGATGGCGAATTTTGTCGAGCGATCGACGAAGGCGCGGCACAGCTTGGCCGCCCTGTGCCCGTCGCGTCCCGCCACCGCCGTGACGATGTCGCGCATGCGCTCGACCGTCTCGCGCTCGCGCTCGACGGTCGACGCCTCGGTGGTCATCGAGCGCAGATAGCTGATGCGCGTGCGCAGCGTGCGCAGCGTCGCGACCGCGACATCGTTGCGCGCCCCGCGCAGGATGACCTCGAAGAAGAAATCCAGGGCCTGCACATAGGCGACAAGTGAGCGGCTCCTGAGGGTCCGCGCCGTCCGCGCGAGCGCGTCCCTCAGCGCGCGGATGTCCTTGTCCGTGGCACGCTCGACGAACAGGCGCATGAATTCGGATTCGAGCGCCGCCCGCACTTGATAGACCTGGCGCGCCTCTTCGACCGTCACGGAAGCGACGCGCAGACTGCGATTGCCGATCCGCTCGACCAGCCCTTCGGATTCGAGATGCTGGATCGCCTCCCGCACGCTGGTGCGGCTGACGCCCGTCAGCTCGCACAAGTGCCGCTCGACCAGGCGCTGGCCGGGCAGGAAATCCATCTTGAGGATCGCGTCGCGCAACGCCTGCGTCGTCAGCTCGCGCAGGCTTCGCTTATCCTTGATGACTCGAATGGCGCTGGTCGCGTTCTTGCTGGCCATGGTCGTCGTGCGGCCGTGTCGACGTATGATGGTAGTATGGCATGCCAGAGCTGTCCAGGAATCCGCCGCCTTCCGACGACGAGCGCGGGTCCACCTAATCGCATTTCAATGCGCGGATGTGGTCTTCCTGCACGGTCGTTTCGATGGCGCCCGGTCGCGCCAGCCTGACATGGCGGATCGCCTCCTCGGCGGGCACGCCGTGCTCGACGAGCAGCCGCGCTGCGATCGTGCCGCTGCGCCCGAAGCCGCCGCGACAATGCACGGCCACATCGCGGCTGGCGGCGAGATGACGATGCAGGGCGGGGCCGACGCGCCGCCATAGGGCTTCGAACGCGGCATCGGGCGCGCACATGTCGGGGATCGGCAGATGATGCCATTCCAGACCGCTCGCCATCGCACGGGGGCCGAGCTCGAGGACATCGAGATGCTCGAGTTCTTCGGACTCCATCAGAGTGACGAGCGCAGCAGCACCCCACGAACGGATCGCCTGGAGATCGGCGATCAGCCCGCCCAACCCAAAGCCGGGGCATGGCGTGAAACCGATGCGTCCGAAGCCCGGCCGGTCGAGCGACACGACGGCAAGTGGAAGTGCGGAGAATCGCGGGCGCGGCGGCATCTGTCCTGGTCGGCGCGGCCGTCGACGGGAGCCCCGGCCGCGACCGATTGCAGCTAGGCTGCCGGCGCCTTGGCCTCCTGATCCTTGAGAACCTGAACGGCGAACTTGGCCGAGCGCTCGACGAAGGCGCGACAGCGCGCGGCGATGCTGGTGCCGTCGCGCTTGGCCGCCGCCTCGTAGATGCCGCGCATCAGCGACGCGGTCTCCTGCTCGCGGCCAGGCGGTGACGCCTGGGTCGTGAGCGCGCGCAGGTAGCTGATCCGCGCGCCCAGCGTGCGCAGCGTCGCGCGCGCCACCTCGTTGTTGGCACCGCGCAGGATGACCTCGTAGAAACCGTCGAGCGCTTCGACGTAGGCGATCACGGGCTTGCGATCGATGGCCTTCTCGAGCCGCGTCAGGGCCGCCTGCAGCGCCTCGAGGTCGCGGTCGGTGGCGCGCTCGACGAACAGCCTGGCAAATTCCGATTCGAGAGCCGCGCGCACCTCGTAAATCTGGCGCGCCTCTTCGGCCGACACCGATGCGACGAACAGACCGCGATTGGCCACGCGTTCGACCAGCCCCTCCGACTCGAGATGCTGCAGGGCCTCGCGCACGCAGGTCCGGCTGACGCCGGTCTCCTCGCAAAGCTGCCGCTCGACCAGACGCTGGCCGGGCTTGAAGTGCATCTTGAGGATCGCATCGCGCAATGTCTGCGTCGTCAATTCGCGCAGACTCGGGCTTTCCTTGACGACCCGAATGCTTGCCCCCGCTGCTCGTACCATCCGCTCGGCTCCCACTCCTGGCTACTCGTTCGACGCCGCGACCCGATTGCGGCGACGGTGTCCGCGTCAGGGCCCCTGGCGCTTGTCGCCCTTTGTTGGTGCCGCCTACTATAAGTCAGTGTGATGCAATCGTTCTAGAGGAACCCGCGTGAACGTCAGGCGAAACGGAGTCGACATCCACTACATGATGGAAGGAGCCGGCCCGCCGGTTGTGCTGGTCCATGGCGTCGGCGCCGATCTGCGGAGCTGGGACGGCGTGGTGCCGTTTCTTGTGCCGCGCTACCGGGTGATCCGCCTTGATCTGCGCGGCCACGGACAGTCGAGTCGAATCACGAGCTGCAGCCTTCAGGACCTACTCGACGACGTGACCGCCGTGATGGACGCGGAGTCGGTCGCAAAGGCACATCTCGTCGGTTTCTCCCTTGGCGGCATGATCGCCCAGGCCTTCGTGCTCGACCACCCCGACCGCGTCGATACCGTCGCCTTCATCAGCGCGGTCGCATGCCGGACGGAGGAAGAGCGCGCGCGCATGATCGAGCGCGCCAGGATCGTGCGCGAGCAGGGCATCGCCGCGGTGGTCGCCGCAGCCGAGAACCGCTGGTTCACCGAGGAGTTCAAGCGCGCCAACCCCGAGCGCGTCGCCCAGCGCCTGAGCGAACTGATCGCCAACGACCACGCTTCCTACGCGGCCGCCTATCAGGTCTTCGCCGAAAGCGAGATCGGGCCGCGGCTGCCGGCGGTGCGGCACAAGACCCTCATCGTCACGGGCGAGCACGACATCGGCTCCAACACGCGCATGGCGCGCTACATGCACGACGCAATCGCCGGTTCCGTGCTCGAGATCCTGCCCGGGCTGCGCCACAGCGTGCTGATCGAGGCACCCGAGACGATCGCGCGCCTGGTGCTCAGGCATTTGGAGAGCTGAAGCCCGGGCCATGCCCGGCCGGATCACTTGCCCGCGCCGGCCACCGCTCCGCCATCGATGCGACCGAGCGCATTGAGCTGGCCGCGATAGTAGGTCAGCGGCGCCGCATCGTCGGCAGGGAAGGACGTCGCCTCGACCGCGCCGATCAGGATCGCATGATCCCCGCCTTCGTGCTCCGCGCTGCGCCGGCATTCGATCACGGCGAGGCAGCCTTCGAGGACCGGATTGCCGCGCGCGCTGACCTGCCACTGACCGCAGCTCGCCTTGTCGGCACCCGAGCTCGCGAAGCAGCGTGCGACCTCGGTCTGGTCGGCAGCGAGTATGTGCACGACGAAACGCTCGGCCTGGCGCAGCACCGCGTAGCTGCCGGCATTGTAACCGACGCAAACGAGGATCAGCGGCGGGTCGAGCGACAGGGCCGAGAAGGCGTTCGCCGTCAACCCGGTGATGGTCCCGTCGTCCTGTTGAGTCGTCACGACCGTGACGCCGGTCGCGAAGCGGCCCATCGCCTGTCTGAATTCGCCGGATGCGATCATCGCTCGAACCTCGTTGTTGCGTGCCACCTTCAGGCCGGCGCCCTCTCCTTCTCCTTCGATTCTTTCAGCTCCGCCATGTCCTGGTAGCGGTCGCCGATGCGCGCGTTCGGCCGCCCGCCGGTCGCCGCACCCAGTGCCACGACGATCTCGTCGGGCGCCGGCGCGTCGGAAATGGAGTACTGCAGCGTCAGGTAGTGCGAGCGCATGCCGGCATCGTGCTTATGCATCATCGGTATCGAAATCACGTTGCCCGGACCGCCACGCACATTGCTGAACGAGAGATAGCTTTTGGCGCCGACGGCATCGCGATAGAGGTTGCCGAAGCGGAGCGTGTGGATCATCGCCGAGGCGTGTTCGACTTCGCCCATGGTGCCGACCACGGCCGCCTTGCCATAGGCCTCGACGCTGTCGCCAGAGCCGGCCTGCGACAGGATCGCTGCGACCAGCTCCTGGCCGAGCAGCGGCGCGATCTCGAGGATCTCCGGACGCAGATTCTCGACGAAGCCCCGGCCCGCCCAGGGATTGCGGATCACGGCCGCGGCGCCGATCAGGCGCAGCGGCGGATTGGCCGGCCGACCGCCCTCGAGCCGCGTTTCATCGATGAAAGTGACGAGCTTGCGAATGGTCAGCGCCACGAGCTTTCTCCATGATCCGACATGGAAATATTGTCATATGGTATACCAAGAGCCAACCGGATTTCAAGGGGTTGGAAGAGGTTTTCGGCCCTATGCCCCAATCGGCCTAGAGCATGACCTCGACCATGTAGGGCCCGGGGCTCGCCACGCCGCGCCCGAAGGCGGCCGCGAACTCCTCCATGCTTGTCGCGCGCTGGCCCGGCACGCCCATGCCGCGCGCGAGGTCGAGCCAGTCGATGTCGGGCCGCCCGAGGTCGAGCATGTCGAGCGCCTTGCGGCCCGGATTGCGCGCCCCGACATTGGCGAGCTCGTTGCGCAGGATCGCGTAGGACTTGTTGTTGAACAGCACGATGGTGACGTCGAGCCCCTCGCGCGCCTGGGTCCACATGCCCTGCAACGAGTACATGGCGCTGCCGTCGGCCTGCAGGCAGATGACCTTGCGGTCGGGACAGGCGACCGCGGCGCCGGTGCCGAGCGGCAGCCCCAGCCCGATCGATCCGCCCATGTTCTGCATCCAGTCATGCGGCGGCGCATTGCGCGTCAGCGGGAAGAAGCTGCGCCCGCTGGTCACCGCCTCGTCGACGACGATGGCGTGCTCCGGCAGCAGGGCACCCAGCGCCTGACCGAGTTTCTGCAGCGTGATCTCGCCCGTCGGCACCGGCGGCGGCGCCAGTGCCTCGGTTGCCACCGCGGTTTTGGCGGCGCCCACCTCGTCGGCGAGCCAGGCGAGCGCGTGCAGCACGTCCTCTTCGACTCGCGCCAGCGTGTGGATGGCGCAATTCTCCGGCGTCAGCACGCTCGGCTTGTTGGGATAGGCGAAGAACGCGACCGGCGCCTTGGCGCCGATCAGAATGACGTGGCGGAACTCCTTGAGCGCGGCCAGCGCCTGGTCGACCGGGAACGGCACGCGCTCGACCGAGACCCGTCCGGCGCCACGCTCGATGCGCGGGTTCGAGGTCTGCGCCAGCAACTGGGCGCCGGTCGCGGCGGCGATGCGCGCGGCGAGTTCGAGACCCGCGCTGCGCACGGCGAGCCCGCCGAGCAGGAGCAGCGTCGGCTCCTTGAGGCGCAGGATGCGCACCGCCTCGGCAATCGCGGCCGAGCCGACGGGAGCGCGTCCCGGCACCGGCGGTAGCTTGGCGATTCCATCCGCCTCGTTCCACGCCGTGTCGGCCGGCAGAATGAGTGTCGCGATCTGCCCCGGCGGCGTCATCGCCGCGGCAACCGCTGCGGCGCCATCGGCGGCCACCGTGCGCGCGCTCGGCGAGGTCTTGACCCAATGGGAGAAGGGCCGCGCCGCGCCTTCGATGTCGGAGGTCAGCGGCGCATCGTAGTTGCGGTGATAGGTCGCGTGATCGCCGACGATGTTGACCATGGGCGAGCGCGCGCGTCCGGCGTTGTGCATGTTGGACAAGCCGTTGGCGAGACCAGGACCGAGGTGGAGCAGCGTCGAAGCCGGCCGACCCGTCATGCGCGCATAGCCGTCGGCCGCACCCGTCACCACGGTCTCGGCCAGCCCGAGCACGCAGCGCATGCCGTCGACCCGATCGAGCGCGGCGACGAAGTGCATCTCCGAGGTGCCCGGGTTGGCAAAGCAGACGTCGACGCCGCCCGCCACCAAGGTGCGCACCAGGCTTTCCGCTCCATTCATCGCGCCATGCTCCATGCCGAGGCGGCGCCGCGACCGGACGCCCATGCGGGCGCCGATCATGCCAGCGTCGCCGGGGCCGGTCACCTGCCTGATTTCGCAGTGCGCGCCACCCGCCGTTGACACCGTCGGCGAACGCGGGCGACGATCCAGCGCATCCGGGCCGATCGCGGCCGCACGGCACCAG
The DNA here is from genome assembly GCA_016869645.1 of Alphaproteobacteria bacterium. GTDB lineage: Bacteria > Pseudomonadota > Alphaproteobacteria > SHVW01 > SHVW01 > SHVW01. The sequence goes on along the minus strand of VGDO01000018.1, from coordinate 11,696 downwards.
GAGTGGTCGACGATGTCGCTTTCATCCGTGCTCGCCACATTCATCGAGCGCAACGACGTGGCGCGGATTCCAGCCGATGCCATCGCGAGTGCGCAGATTGCCGCGGTCGATTGCCTGGGCTGCATGCTGGCTGGCGCTGCCACCGAGACGACGCGGATCATGCTCGATGTCGTTGCCGGCGCCGGCGCGCGCGGAAATGCGAGCGTGATCGGCACGACCAAGCGCGTGTCGATGCAGAGCGCGGCGCTGATCAATGGCGTCGCCGGTCACGCGCTCGACTATGACGACATCAACTGGTCCCTGATGGGCCATCCCTCGGTCGCGATCCTGCCAGCCGCGTTGGCGGTCGCCGAAGCCAAGGGGCGCAGCGGCCGTGAGCTCATTGCCGCCTTCGCGCTCGGCATCGAGATCTGCGGCAAGCTGGGCCGCTGGGCCAATCCGGCGCTCTACGAGAAGGGCTGGCACGCAACCAGCGCCATCGGCGTGATCGGCGCTGCGGCCGCCGCCGCCAAGCTGCTCGGCCTCGACGCGCGCCGCACTGCGATGGCGCTCGGCATCGCGGCTTCGCAGGGCGCCGGATTGCGCCGCAACTTCGGCTCGATGACCAAGCCGTTCCACGCCGGCAATGCCGCGCGCGCCGGCGTCATGGCGGCCGAGCTCGCTTCCGGCGGCTTCACAGCGGACATCACGGCACTCGAAGGCCGCTTCGGCTGGTTCGACGCGCTGAGCGCGCGCGCCAAGCCCACGCCACAGGAGCTGGCCGACAGCTTGGGCAAGCCCTGGGATGTCGAGGACCCGGGTATGCTGCTCAAGCTCTATCCGGCCTGCGGCGCCACCCATTGCGCGATCGACGCCATGCTCGAGCTGCGCAACGAGGCGCGCTTCGGGGCCGACGACGTGGAAGCGATTCACTGCGCGTCTCATCCGATGGCGCCGCAGATGCTCCTGCACAGCCGGCCGCAGACCGGGCTCGAGGGCAAGTTCAGCATGCAGTTCTGCCTGTCCGTCGCCGCCGTCGATGGCCAGCCCGGATTGCGCCACTTCTCGCAAACATGGACCGGTGACCAAAGGATCAAGCGCCTGGTCGAGCGCGTCGTCTTCGAAGAGCGCGCCAATCTCGCCCAGGCGCCGTCAGCCGACAGCCTGCCGTCCGAAGTCTCCGTGGCGCTGCGCGACGGTCGCAAGCTGCAGCGGCTGGTGACGGTGCCGCGCGGCGATCCGCGCAAGCCGCTCTCGACCGACGAACGCGCGCGCAAATTCCGTGAATGCGCCAGCTACGTCATGACTCCGCGGGCATCCGGCGCGGCGTGGCATGCACTCAACGCGATGGCCGACGCGTCGACCGTCGGCGATGTGATCGGCCGGCTCAAAGGCAAGCCGCGCGGAACGCCGGCTGATTTTCCCGAGCTGGCGGCTTGACGCGCCCGGCCCGTCGCGGGGCATGAGCGAGGTCGTCACACCGGCTCCATCAGGCGCGCGCGGGCTGCTCTGGCGCATTCTTGTCGTGCTGACGCCGTTTGCGCTCGGCTACTACATGTCCGTGCTCGTTCGGTCGATCAACGCCGTGATCGGGCCGGTTCTGAGCGAGGAGATCGGCCTCACGGCCGCCAATCTCGGACTGTTGACCGCAGCCTATTTCATTGCCTTCGCCGCCTTTCAGCTTCCGCTCGGCATCCTGCTCGACCGCTACGGCCCGCGCTTGACGCAGGCCTGCGTGCTGCTGATCGCGGCGGTCGGCGCCTTCGCCTTCGCGTTCGGACAGGACGCGATCTGGCTGACCGTCGCTCGCGGCCTGATCGGGATGGGTGTTTCAGGTGGCCTGATGTCGGCATTGAAGGCGATGGTGCGCTGGTTTCCGCAAGAGCGGATGCCGCTGGTCAACAGCGCCTTCCTGGTGATCGGCGGCATCGGCATCCTCACGGCGTCGGAGCCGATCGAGCACGTGCTGGTGCTGCTCGGCTGGCGCAACATGTTCATGTGCTTTGCCGCCGTGATTGCGCTGTCATCGATCCTGATCTTCTTCGTCGTTCCGCCCGATCCTCCCTCTACGGCAAGCACAAGCTGGCGCGTGCAGATCGCGGAGCTCGGCCAAGTCTACCGCTCTGCCTATTTCTGGCGCCTGACGCCCGCCGTCGCCATGCACTTCGCCGCGGTGTTCGGCGTGATGGGCCTCTGGACGCCCTATTGGCTGTCGGATGTCGACGGCTTGTCCCGTCCCGAGGTCCTGTCGATCATGCTCTACATGGCGATCTCGTTCACAATCGGCACGATCTCCGTGGGCATTGCCGGCGATTGGCTCAGCCGGCGCGGCGTTCCGCTCGGCCGCGCCATGGGCTGGGGCTTCATTGCCTTCCTCGTGGTCGAGGCGACGCTCGTGCTGCGCGCGCCGTTGCCCGCCGGCTGGATCTGGCTCGCGATCGGCGCCTTTGGCAACCTGACCGTGCTGTCCTTCGCGCTGACGGCCCAGAATTTCCCCGCTTCCCTGGTCGGACGCGCGCTCACCGGCATCAATCTCGTCTCACTCGGCGGCGCCTTCGCCGTCCAATGGCTGCTCGGCGTGATCATCGGGCTCTGGCCGAAGGCGGCGACCGGCGCCTATCCGGCGACGGCTTATGTCGTGGCATTTTCGGTGCTGCTCGCCGCCAATGCCGCGAGCGTCGCCAACTACTATTGGCCGCGCCGAGGGAGCCCGGCGGACTGATGGCTGCGTGGCGCGGGAACGAAGTGCTCCTCCGACGCGTTTTTCTGGCGGATGTCCGACTTTTCCTGCCGCCGCATGGCGCCGCGGTTTTCCGCCCACTCGTTCGTCCACCACGTCATGCGTGACAACCCCACCCAAGACAGGCTGCGAGGGCAAAAATGACCCGCTCCTACCAATCGATTTTCCGGCAGTTTGTCCTGCCCTACTGGATGTCCGAGCAGCGCTGGTCGGCAACCGTCCTATTGGCGGTGATCGTCAGCCTGAGCCTCAGCAACGTCTATATCAGCGTGCTGTTCAATGCGTGGAACGGCACTTTTTATAACGCGCTGGAAGCGCGCGACCTTGACGCCTTCTATTATCAGCTTGCTGTTTTCTGCGGCCTGGCCACCGCGGCCATCATCGTCGCGGTCTATCAGATCTATCTGCGTCAGATGCTGCGCATTCGCTGGCGCACCTGGCTGACCAACCGCCTGATCGACGAATGGCTCGAATACGGCGCCTACTACAATCTCCAGGTCCACGGCGCGCGAACCGACAATCCCGACCAGCGCATCGCCGAGGATGTCGACCAGTTCATCATGCACACGATCACGCTCACGCTCGGCCTGCTCGAATCCGTCGTCACGCTCGTGTCGTTCACGACGATCCTGTGGGGACTGTCTGGTACCCTCGAAGTGCCGATCTTCGACACGATCGTAGCCGTGCCCGGATACATGGTGTGGTTCGCCCTCATCTACGCCATCGCCGGGACCTACCTGACCCAGCGCATCGGCCGGCCGCTTGTGACGCTCAACTACATGCAGCAGCGCTATGAGGCCGATTTCCGCTTCTCGTTGATTCGTTTTCGCGAGAACGCCGAGGGCGTTGCTCTCTACCGCGGCGAGACTGACGAAAAATTGGTGTTTGGCGATCGTTTCGCGCATGTCGCGCGCAATTGGTGGAACATCATGCGCGCGCAGAAGCGTCTGACCTGGCTGACCGCAGGTTACACCCAGGCAGCCATCGTGTTTCCGTTCCTGGCGGCAGCGCCACGCTACTTTTCGGGCCAGCTTCAGCTCGGCGGCCTGATGCAGACGTCGCAGGCATTCACCCAAGTGCAGGGAGCCTTGTCGTGGTTCATTGACGCCTACACGACGCTGGCTCTGTGGAAGGCGACGGTCAACCGGTTGACGACATTCCGCGCTTCGCTCGAGGACTTCCACGAGCAACGGCGCACCACCAATGGGATATCCGTCGTCGATGGCAAGGGCGACGAGCTGGTGGTCAGCGACGTCGACCTCAACCTTCCCGACGGAGACCGGTTGATCAAGGCTCTCAAGTTTTCGGTCAAACCTGGAGAGTCGGTGCTGATCACCGGCGCATCGGGATCGGGCAAGAGCACCTTGTTCCGCGCGATCGCCCAGCTCTGGCGCTTTGGGCAAGGCACGATCGAGCTGCCGCACAGCGGCCAAGTCCTCTTCCTGCCGCAGAAGCCCTACCTTCCAATCGGGTCGCTGCGAGCGGCCGTATGCTATCCGAGTCCGACCGACGATTTCGCCGAGGAAGAAGTCGTCGAAACCGTGACCATTTGCGGTCTCGCTCACCTTGTCGATCAGATCGACGAGGTCCACTACTGGGCGCAGACCCTCTCGCTCGGCGAGCAGCAGCGCGTCGCCTTCGCGCGCGTCCTGCTGCACAGACCGGCATGGCTGTTCCTCGACGAGGCGACCTCGGCGCTCGACGAGGAGACCGAGGCGGCCATGTATAAGCTGGTGCGCGAACGGCTGCCTGAAGCCGCTATTGTCAGCATCGGGCATCGGTCATCGCTGTTCGAGCTGCACGCCCGCACGATCACGCTGGTCCGCGAGCCGATGCCGAAGAAGGAGAAGCGACCGCTGCCGGCGGAGCAGATGCCCAGCTCATCCCGGCTGCGTCGGATTGCGGGACGCGTCTATGCCGCGCTGTCCCAGAGCAGGGCGAGGATGTCTGGCCGGAGGGACACGCCGACACCGGCCTGATCCGGCACGCTCACCGCGCCGTCACGGTAGGTGACGCCGGTGCCGGGATCGTTGACGATGCCGAGGGCGCCGTAGAGTTCGCCGAGCCGCGGCTCGAGCGCCATGCCTGCGTGTACCGCGATGGCCGTCGCCAGCGCCCCCTCGTTCATCTGTCCCATGACATAGGAGACGCCATGGCGGTCGAACGCGCGGCCGATGGCGACGACCGCCGCCGCCCCGCCGGCCTTGGCGATCTTGAGATGGGCCGAGATGCGTCCGCCATTGGCGCACACGCGGGCCACGTCCTCGTCGGTCTGCAATCCCTCGTCGATCATGACGTCGATGCCGGAATCGCGCGCAACGCGCTCGAGCGCCGGCCAGTCGCCCTTGTGCGTGGGCTGCTCGACATAGGTGATGCCGTACCGGCGCAGCCGCTCGATGTTCTGCAGCGCGTCGTCGACGGCCCAGGCGCCGTTGGCATCGACCGCGAGCGCGAAATCCGCGCCGCAGCGCCCGCGTATCCAGGAGAGCCGCCGTTCGTCGTCCTCGATCGATCCGATGCCGACCCGCAGCTTGATCTTGCGGAAGCCCAACGCGAGATAGAGCTCGAGGTTGTCGCGCATGTCGGCGTCGCTGCCCCAGAAGACGCACTGGTTGCACGGCACGCCAGCCCGCCATGCGCCGCCCAAGTACTCGGCTGCGGTGACGCCCTTCCGCTTCGCCTCCAGGTCGACCAGCGCGTTCTCGACCAGCGCGCGAGCGATGCGAGGGAACCGCTGGCTCGCATCGGCGAAGCGCGCGGCCAGGTCGGTCGGGCTTGCAGCGCGCGCCATCTCCTTGAGCAAGCCGATCGCGGACGGCGCCACGTCGGCTTCCGGCGTGCCCGTGATGAATTCGATGTTGGCGCGCACCTCGCCGAGACCGGTCAGATCGGCCGATCGATCCTCGATCGCGAGAAAGACTTCGTGAAGCGCCGCCACGCGGCCCGACGCGGCGGTATGGATCTCCTGGCCGACCGGATAGGCGAGAAATGCCTCGTATACGCGAAACCTGTACGGGCTCAACATGCTGAGCCCCTACCAGCGCGCGGCCTGCACGGGTGCTCGACCTGCAATCAATGCCCCTTGGCGTGATCGACCTGGTTGAGCAGCGGTCGGCCGGAGCGGAAGCGGCGGACGTTCTCGACGAAGGCATTGACGATCGTCTCGGGGCTCGGCGTCGACGAGCAATGCGGCGTCACGAACACCTTGGGATGGTCCCAAAGCGGATGATCCTTGGGTAGCGGCTCCTTCGGAAAGGCATCGACCGTGGCGTGGCGCAAGCGTCCGCTGTCGAGTGCCTCGATCAGATCCTGCTCGATCAGATGCCCACCGCGCGCCGCCGTGATCATCACGCTGTCCTTCGGCATCTGATCGAAGGTCGTCTTCGAGAGAATCCCCCTCGTTTCGTTTGTCAGCGGTAGCAGGTTGACGAGAATCTCGAGGTCGCCGAGGAATCTGGGGAACTCGTCCCAGCCGGCGTAGCACTTGACGCCCTTGATCTCGTGCTTGCTCTTGGCCCAGCCGCTGGTCGCATAGCCGAGATAGGCGAGGCGCTCGACTGTCGGGGTGCCCATCTGCCCCAGCCCCATCACGCCGACGCGCACCTCGTGCGCCGAGCGGATCGGCTTGTAGGCCCAGGTGTGAGTCTTCTGGTTGGCGAGAAAATGGGGGATCTCGCGGTGGTAAGCGAGCACCCAGCTCAGCACATACTCCGCCATGCGCGCGCCGAAATCGGCATCGACCACGCGCACCATCGGGATGTGCCGCGGCAGATCGGGATCGAGCAGGTAGTGGTCGATCCCGGCGCCCGTGCTCGAGATCAACTTGAGGTTCTTGAACGGCTTCAGATAGCCGTGCGGCATGCGGAAGATGATGCAGATGTCGATGTCGTCGGGATTGCCGACATCGGGATGCACACGGATCTCCTCGCCCGGCAGGCCGGCGCGAATGCCGTTGATCAACTTGTCGCCATAGACCGTGTGCAGCCACGTCAAGATAGCCATAACGAACGGGTCCTCCGGTGTTGCATTTAAATGCGGCGGAAACGGCCGCGGATTCCGCGGCGAGGGGACGGCGGAGATTACGCGTCGATCAACCTGTGATGTCAATTAGCGGCGGGCTGGCGCTGACGCGGCTGTGAATTGACGTTCCACGGCATCGGGAACATATATCAATCGTATGGCGCCACCCGGATTGACCGGTCGGAGACGTGTCATGATCAATCGCCGATTGCTCCTCACGGCCAGCGCCGCGGCTCTCGCGGCGGCGGCGGGCCCCGCCCTGTGGGCGGCCGGCCCGCACACCGGCAAAGCTTTTCCCGTTTCCTACAGCGAGGAGGAATGGCGCAAGCGCCTGACGCCCGCGCAATTCTCCGTGCTGCGCCGGGCAGGGACCGAGCGGCCCTTCTCGAGCCCGCTGAACGACGAGAAGCGGCGCGGCACTTACGCCTGTGCCGGATGTTCGCTCGACCTCTTCTCGTCGGCGACCAAGTTCGACAGCGGCACCGGCTGGCCGAGCTTCTGGGCGCCGCTTGAGAATGCGATCGGCACGACCGAGGACAGGAGTCTGTTCATGGTCCGCACGGAGGTTCATTGCAGCCGATGCGGCGGGCATCTCGGTCACGTCTTCGAGGACGGACCGAAGCCGACGGGCCTGCGCTACTGCATGAACGGCGTCGCCATGATCTTCAAGATTGCGATCGGCTGACCGAACTGCCGAGGTGTGGCCGGTTCGGACACTCCCGCCCCCATCGGATCGCATGACAGGGTTGAATTGACGTCGGGCCCGACGACGATAAGATCGCGAGGCCGGCGGCGGTCCGCCCGCGCCCACTCCTGGAAACCAAGGAAGCCTAATGTCAAAGATCGCCCAACGACTCGGCCGGGTGAAACCGTCGCCGACCGTCTCCCTATTCGGCCGCGTCGCGGAGCTGCGTGCCCAGGGCAAGAACATCATCGGCCTCGTCGCCGGCGAGCCCGACTTCGACACGCCCGACAATATCAAGGAAGCCGCGATCAAGTCGATCAGGGCGGGCCAGACCAAGTACACGCCGGTCGACGGTATTCCCGCGCTCAAGGAAGCGATCTCGGCCAAGTTCAAGCGCGAGAACGGTCTCGACTACAATGCCGATCAGATCATCGTCAGCGTCGGCGGCAAGCATGTCATCTTCAACGCCATGCTGGCCACCTTGAGCCCCGGCGACGAGGTGATCATCCCGGCGCCCTACTGGGTCTCCTATCCGGAGATGGTCATGCTGTGCGACGGCGAGCCGGTCATCGTGCCGTGTCGCGCCGACCGCGGTTTCAAGCTGTCGCCCGAGGATCTCGACAAGGCAATCACGCCCAAGACCAAGTGGGTCATCCTCAACTCGCCTTCCAATCCGTCGGGTGCGGCCTACAGCCGCGACGAGCTCAAGCGCATCACCGAGGTGCTCAAGCGGCACCCCCACGTCATGGTGCTGACCGACGACATCTATGAGCACCTGGTCTACGGCAACTTCACCTTCTCCACGCCGGCGCAGATCGAGCCCGAGCTCTACCCGCGCACGCTGACCATGAACGGCGTCAGCAAGACCTACTGCATGACCGGCTGGCGCATCGGCTATGCCGGCGGGCCCAAGGACGTCATCAAGGCCATGTCGGCCATCCAGTCGCATTCGACGACCAATCCCACTTCGATCAGCCAGTATGCGGCGGTCGAGGCGCTGACCGGTCCGCAGGATTTCATCGCCCGGAACAAGGCAGCCTTCGAGCGGCGACGCGAGTTCGTCGTCGGCGCGCTCAATGCCATTCCCGGCATCACCTGCCACAAGCCCGAGGGCGCCTTCTACGTGTACCCGTCCTGCGCCGCCATGATCGGCAAGACGCGGCCCGACGGCAAAGTGATCAATTCGGACGAGGACTTCGTGCTCTACCTGCTGGAAGACGCCGGCGTCGGCCTCGTGTTCGGCGCTGGATTCGGCATGTCGCCCTATTTCCGCGTGTCCTACGCGGCGAGCGACGAGACGCTCAAGGACGCGCTCAGCCGTATCGCCAAGGCCTGCGCCGCTCTCACCTAGCGGTCGCTGTCCGGCACGATCCGGCGTCGCGCGCGGCACGCACGCCGGGTTGACCGTCGCCCCATCCTCCCCGTCGATGGCGGCCGCGGGCGTTTGTCCTCCATGAATCGGTCCGAATCGTCTGGTTCGGCAAGGCCCTCGAGACCGCCAAGCCACGCCTTCGAGACCCGGCGGCCAACGCAATTTTTTGACTCGCAAAGGAAATAGGCGCAGACTGCCGCCCTCGGTTGCAATACCGACAAGACAAGGATGCGCCGGCTGAGCCGGGCATCGGACAGGGGGGAGTGACAAGCGACGGCCGGCCGACACGGTCCGGCCTCGGCGTACATCGGCCGTCTGGCTGCGCCGACACAAGCCCAACTTTCCCGCACAGGCGTCAATCAAAGGGAGGCATCCATGTGGCTTCGTGCAAGCTTTTTCGGACTGGTGTTGATGGTGATGGCCCTGCCGGGCGCTGACGCGACGGCGCAGGACAAGCGAATTCGCGTCCAAATGCAGTCCAATTTTGCGTCGACCGTGGGCGTACTCGGGCCGAATGCGCAATACACGGTCGAGACCATCAAGAAGGTCACCGGCGGCACCGTCGACATTCGATTCTTCGAGCCGGGCGCCCTCGTGCCCGCCAGCCAGGCATTCGATGCCGTATCCTCAGGCGCGCTCGATTCGGCCTGGGCGACGCCCGGCTTCTGGACCGGCAAGGACATCGCATTCGCCGTCTACTCGACGGTGCCCTTCGGGCCGGATGGCGGCGAGTATCTGGCGTGGATGAAGCATGGCGGCGGCGAGAAGCTGCTTCAGGCGCTCTATGCCAAGTACGGCATTCATTCCATGCTGTGCAACCTGATCGCGCCCGAGGCGTCCGGCTGGTTCCGCAAGGAGATCAAGACGCTCGACGACCTCAAGGGGCTGAAGATGCGCTTTTTCGGTCTCGGCGCCAACGTCATGCAGAAGCTCGGCGTCGCGACCCAGCTCCTGCAGGCCGGCGAGATCTACCAGGCGCTCCAGCTCGGCACGATCGACGCCACCGAATTCTCGATGCCGTCGATGGACCTGACGCTCGGCTTCCATCAGGTCGCCAAGTACTACTACTTTCCGGGCTGGCACCAGCAGTCGACATTCGGCGACATGATCTGGAACAAGGCCAAGTGGGATTCGCTGTCGGAAGCGCAGAAGGCGCAGGTCACGGCATCGTGCGACAGCGCCGTTCTCAATGGCTTCGCGCTCTCCGAGTACGCCCAGTTCGCCGCACTCAAGGAGCTGAAAGACAAAGGCGTCAACTTCATGACCTGGGACAAGTCCTTCCTCGACGCCTACAAGAAGGCCTGGGAAGAGGTGGCGAACGAGCAGGCCCAGAAGAGCCCCGAGTTCAAGAAGGCCTGGGACTCGCTCAAGCAGTTCCGCGCCGACTACTCGATCTGGCGCGAGCGCGCCTACCTGCGCTGACGGTTCGCGGCAGCCGGGCGGGCGCGGGTCGGGCTCGCGCCCGCCCGGCGGCATCCTGACAGACTTCAGTTGAACATCAGCGGGTCGCCGGGGCGGCCCTCGCAGGGGGAGCTTGCTATGGGCGTGCTTCTGCTAGCCAGCGATGTGATCGATGGAGTGCTCGAGCGCATTGCGCGCACAACCGGGTGGCTGTTTTTCGCTCTCATCGGCGTGATCGCCTGGGATATCGTCACGCGCAAGGTCGGCTTCCAGATTCCGGGCTTCGGATCGACGCCGATCCAGGAGCTCGAATGGCACCTGCACGGCGCGCTGTTCATCTTCTGGCTCGGCTACGCCTACATCCGCAACGTCCATGTTCGGATCGACGTCTTCACGGCGCATCTGCCGCCGCGCCACCTGGCCTTGCTCGAGATCATCGGCATCGTCGTCTTCGCCGTTCCCTATTGCATCGTCGCGACATGGTTCGCCTTCGGCTTCGCCGAGCTGTCTTTCATGCAGGGCGAGCGGTCGGACGCGCCCAACGGTCTGCCGTACCGCTGGATCATCAAGTCGTGCCTGTTCGTCGGGCTGGTGCTGGTGAGCGCCAGCGTCGTCTCCGTGCTGTTGCGGCGGCTGGTGTTCCTGTTCGGCCCCGCCGAGCTGGCCGTGCGTGGTGCGCCCTCCCGCGGCACGAGCCACTGAGGAGGCGGCGATGTACGACTGGATCGGCGACCATCTCTCCGTGCTCATGTTCGCCGTGCTGACGATGATCATGTTCGTCGGCTACCCCGTCGCCTTCGTACTGGGCGGCGTCGCGCTGGGCTTCGGCGCGCTGGGCATCATGTTCGACGTGTTCCAGCCCGTGCAGTTCTTCGCGCTCATCCCGCGCATCTGGGGCCAGGCCGTGCAGAACCCGGCGCTGCTGGCCATCCCGATGTTCATTTTCATGGGCACCATGCTGGAGCGATCGGGCGTCGCCGACGAGCTGCTCAAGGCGCTCCAGGTGCTGACCCGGCGAATTCCCGGCGGTCTCGCCATGTCGGTGGTGATCATGGGCACCATCATGGCCGCCACCACCGGCATCGTCGGCGCGTCCGTCATCATGCTGACGCTCATCGCGCTCCCGACCATGCTCGAGCGCGGCTACCAGAAGGAGTTGTCGGTCGGCACCATCGCGTCGTCCGGCACGCTCGGCATCCTCATCCCGCCCAGCATCATGCTCGTGATCATGGGCGATCTCATGTCCGTCTCGGTCGGAACCCTGTTCACCTCGGCGATCCTGCCGGGCCTGATCCTGTCGGGAATCTACATCATCTACATCGGGATCTTCGCGTCTCTCCGTCCGGAGGTGGCGCCGCCGCTCGCGGTCGATTTCGGCCCGAAGGACTCGGCGGAGTTCTTGCGCATGATCCTGCGCAGCTTCCTGCCACCCGCGTTTCTCATCCTCGTCGTGCTCGGCTCGATCTTCGGCGGCCTCGCCACGCCGACCGAGGCGGGCG
>VGDO01000017.1 GCA_016869645.1 Alphaproteobacteria bacterium | reverse complement strand
ACCTTCTGCGCAAGGCGCAGGCTCGCACCGTCGAGGCGATCTGCGCGGCAATCGCCGAACTCCTCGGCAGCTACACCGCCGAGGAATGCGCAGCCTACTTCAGGAATTCAGGGTATGCACCAACCTAAAATCAACATGCTCCAGCTACTGCGCCGCCGCCGCCACGCCGACCGGGCACGCGACGCCCGTGCCGCCGAGGCCGCAATAGCCGTTGGGATTCTTGGCGAGGTATTGCTGATGGTAGTCCTCGGCATAATAGAAAGGCGGCGCGTCGAGGATCTCCGTGGTGATCGGGCCGTAGCCGGCCTTGCCCAGCACGCGCTGATAGGCGGCCTTCGATGCCTCGGCCTGGCGCTTCTGCTCCGCGCTGGTGCAATAGATGCCTGAGCGATACTGCGTGCCCACGTCGTTGCCCTGGCGCATGCCCTGGGTCGGGTCGTGGCTCTCCCAGAACAGCTTGAGCAGCGCGTCGTAGCTGATCTGCTTGGGATCGAACACGACCAGCACGACCTCGTTGTGCCCGGTCAAGCCGGAGCAGACTTCCTCGTAGTTGGCGTTGGGCGTATAGCCTCCGGCATAGCCGACTGCCGTCGTGTAGACGCCTGGCGCCTGCCAGAACTTGCGTTCAGCGCCCCAGAAACAGCCGAGCCCGAACATGGCCTGCTCCATTCCCGCAGGGAAGGGTGGCGCCAGAGAATGGCCGTTGACGTGGTGGGCCTTGGGCACCGGCATCGGCGCAATGCGCCCCGGCAGCGCCTTATCGGCCTGCGGCATCTCGGCTTTCATCATCTTCGTGAACCACATGACAGCCTCATTCGCGAGCGAGGTTCAAATCCATGCCCCATAGGTGCCACGGGGTCGGTCGAGGCGCAAGACACGGCCTGGTGATCGGCGTGCCGGCTGCCTGTTGGTGCATGATATGGTGATCGGCATGCGAAGAAAGGAGGGCACCATGCCCGTGCGCGACATTTTGCGAATGGGACATCCGATCCTGCGCGGCCGCTCGAGCGAGGTCGATGACCCGACGACGGCGACAATCGCAGGCCTGCGCCAGGACATGGAGGATACGCTGGTGCCGATCAATTCCTGCGGCATTGCCGCGCCGCAGATCGGCATTCCCTTGCGCGTCGTGCTCTATCGCATTCCGCCCGATCGGATCCCGGCCGGTGCCAGGACGCAGCCGGTGCCGTGGACTCTCATGGTCAATCCGGTGATCACGCCGCTCGGGCCCGAAACCTCCGAGATCTGGGAGCGGTGCCTGTCGCTGCCCGGCCTCTATGGCCGCGTGCCGCGCCACCGCCGCGTCGGCGTCCGCTTCCACGGCCTCGACGGCAAGCTGGTCGAGCGCGAGGCGACAGGCTTTCACGCCATGATCCTGCAGCACGAATGCGACCACCTGGACGGCGTGTTGTACCCGATGCGGATGACAGATATGACGCAGCTCAGCTTCGCCTCGGAGATGAATCTGGCCGGCGGCTTCTTCAAATATCAGCCGCAGGATTTCGACTAGATCAGGCGCGAAAGGTCGGGCCGCTTGCCGGCTCCGATTACGGATTCGACGGCAGCAGCCACCGCGATCAGCTCCTCGTCGCTGCCGTTGGCGGCGCAGAGCTGCAGCCCGAAGGGCGGTCCATTCGGATTGGCCATCGGCAGCGAAATGCCGCACTGGTCAAAGAGATTGCCCGGCCGCGTGCAGCGGCTGCTGCGCGTGTTCCAGTCGGCGTGCTGCTCCATGGTCGTGACCGATGCGACGCGCGGCGTCGGATAGGGTGCGGTTGGCGAAATCCAGGCATCGAAGCCGTCCATCTTGGCGCGCGCGATGGCGACCAGCTCGCGCCGGCGCCAGGCGATGCGCGCGTAGGCATCGCCGGTGACATCCCAGATCGACAGCAGTCGCTTGATGACCGGCGGATCGAACACGGATTCGTTGGCCCTGACTCGGTCGCGTCCCAGGGTCGCCAGCAGCTCGACCGGAACGAGCACGCCAGAGACCTCGGTGATCTCGGCCGCCTCGGGTACCTCGATCGGCACGACGGTGGCGCCTGCTGTCTCGAGCGAGGCGAGCGTGCGGTTGAAGGCGTCGAGCACGGCCGGGTCGACATCGTCGAGAAAGAAGGTCGTCGGCTTGGCAAGTCGCAGTCCGCGCGGCTTCCGCCCGGGAATCTCGACGCCGTCGAGCGCGCCGATAATGATGGCGGCGTCTGCCATATCGCGGCTGAAGAAGCCGATCGTGTCGAGCGTGGGCGACAGCGGGAAGACGCCGTCAATCGGCCAGCGGCCGACGCTCGACTTGAAGCCGACCAGTCCGCAATAGGCGGCCGGGATGCGCACCGAGCCGCCGGTGTCCGAGCCGATCGAGAGGGCCGCGAGGCCGGCGGCGAGGGCGGTGGCCGAACCGTTGCTCGACCCGCCGGGCATGAGCGGATCGTCGGGCGTGCTCCACGGGTTGAGCGGCGTGGTGTGCGTGAAGTTGTAGCCGCCCGAGGCGAACTCGGTCGTGCGCGTCTTGCCCAGGATGACGCAACCGGCGCGGCGCAGCCGGGCGACGAAGCTGCCCTCGGGCTGCACGAGGTCGGATATGTCGACGCGCGAGCCCGCGGTGACCGGCATGCCCTTGACCGTCAGCAGGTCCTTGACGGCGACCGGCATGCCCATCAGCGGGCCCATGTCGTGTCCGGCGGCGAGCATGCCATCGAGCGCGCGCGCCGTGCGCCGCGCGCCGCCGGCGTCGACCTGCACGAATGCCTTGATCGTGCCGTCGAGCATGGCAATGCGGGCGAGATAGTCGTCGGCGATGGCAGCGAAGGTCGTCTTGCCGGCGCGCACCGCGCGCGCCAAACCGGCAATGCCGATCCTTTCAATGGGGTCGGGGGGAAGAGTTTGGCTGGACATGTCGTTGACAGTCGTGGGGCGCAGCATGGACGGCACGGCTCGCCGCGCCAAGCCGGCAGGTCAAACTTTGTTCCGCCGGGGAACGCGCATTCGCGCGGGCCCCTACCGGCCGGCCTATGTCATGGTGGATGCTGCCCGGACGTCTACGCCTTGGCCGCCAGAGGAAAACTGATCTGCGAGGACAGGCTCTGGTCGAGATAGTCCTTGATGCGCACGCGGAAGCTGTCGGTGTGGACCTTGCCGAGCGCGTCGGCGCGGCCCGCGTCGCGCGCCTCGATGGCAGCCACCATGTCATCGTGCTCCTGACAGGAATTGTCCATGTCCTTGCGCACCAGCGGCTGGGGGAAGTCCTTGTACCAGATCCAGCAAAGCCGCATGCCGTGCTCGAGCAGCCGCCGCAGCGTGGTCTCGACATGCGTGTTGCGCGCCGCCTGGGCGATCGCCATGTGCAGGTCGAAATTCGCGCTGACGAGACCGGTCGGATCGTCGCGCTTGACCGCGGAATCGAACTCGTCGCGCGCGCGCCGGATGCGATCGAGATCGGCTTCCGTGCGACGCAGCGCGGCCAGGTGATTGACCACGCGTTGGTTCAGCTCGAAAGCCTCGAAGAACTGCGCAGTCTCGCTGAGATCGAGCGGCGCCACCTGAGCACCGCGATTGGGCAGGATGAAGACCAACCCGTCGGCCGCCAGCCGGATGATCGCCTCGCGCACCGGCGTGCGGGAGACTCCGAAGCTCTGCACCAGCGCCGCTTCGTCGAGCTTGGCGCCCGGGCGAAGCTCAAGCGACAGGATCTTCTGGCGCAATGCCGTGTGGACGAACTGCGCGCCGCGTCCCTTGGGCTGGCGCACCGGTAGCTTGGTGACGTTGAGCTTGCGGACCTTCATGTCGGGGCCTTCGGATTATTAGTATTTCGTCAGAATTAATAAGTATCGATGATTTTGCGCGACTTGGCCAGCGCAGGCCGGCCGAAGCACGCATGTAACTGCTCCATCGATGCGAATTTCAGGTTTTTCGGTGCTTTCGGCAATTTGAATTTTTGGTGTATCCAGGATAGCGTGGTTACGACGGCTCCGTTCCACGCGGGTTGAGCGACTCAGGGACCGCCGAGCGATCGCAAGAAGGGGAAAGCACATGGCGCACGAATTTACACGCAACAAGACTGCAAAACTGACCTTGGCCGCTGCGCGGCGTTTTACCCGTCGCGGTTTTCTGATGCGCTCGGCGGCGGCCGGCGGCGTCGCCGCGGCTGCTCCATGGTTCGTCCGCGACGCGCGATCGAGCTCGGGTGAACTGGTCTGGTTCACCTGGGACGATTACGAGCCGAAGCCCTTCATCGAGCAGTTCACGAAGGATACCGGCATCAAGCTGACGATGCAGATCTTCACCGGCAACGAGGAGGCGCTGAACAAGATGCGCGCCTCGCGCGGACAAGGCATCGATCTCGTCTCGCCCGGCCTTGCCTGGATCAGCGCGGGCGTGGACTATGATCTCTACCAGCCGGTCGATATCAAGCGCGTCAAGAACTACGGCAATGTCCGTCCGGATCTGGCGGAGCGCGCTGATCGCCTGGGTGCGCGGCGCGATGGAAAAATCTATGCCGTGCCCTTCACCTGGTCGACAGAGTCCCTTGCGCTCCATGACAGCGTGCCAGGCGTGCCCGGACAAACCTCCTACGGCATTCTCTGGGACCCCAAGTATCAGGGCAAGGTGACGGCGCGGGCACGCACGCTGCTGCTCGCCACCGGGCTCTGGATGGAGGATACGGGAAAGCTCGAGCCAGGCACGATGCTGCGCGCCTTCGGCGATGAGGCCCTGATGAAACGGGCCTATGGCCAGGCGCTCGACCATGCCATCGCCAACAAGAAGCAGATCCAGCAGCTCTGGCTGAAGGGCGCCGAGCAGAAGGCAGCGTTTCTGCAGAATGGCTGCACGGTCGGCATGGCTTGGGACAGCATCATGTACGGGCTGATCAAGGAAAAGAACCCGTTCAAGTTCATCGCGCCCAAGGAAGGCGCGCTCACCGTGATGGACGTCCATGCGCTCAGCAAGAACGCCAAGAACGTCGAGCAGGCCTATGCGTTGATCAACTGGACCCTGCAGCCCAAGATTGGCGGGCTGATGACCAACAATGTCGGCTACAACAGCGTGGTCACCGGCGCCGAGCAGCACTATGGCGATGCGTACAAGAGCTTCTTCGCCGCATCCTTCCCCGGCGATGCCGTCTCCAAGCTGTTCATCCAGGGCACCGAGCACCCGTGGTTCCTGGCGGAACGGCAGAGAATGGTGGATCGTTTGCAGGCTGCTTGATGCAGGATAGTGGGCAGGCGCCGCGCTGGCGCCTGCCGCCCTTTCGTGATGTGACGGCGCCGATATGACAGTCGAAATCAAGATGCCCCAGGGGCGCTTCGACGGGCACGCCCGCAACAAACTGGGCACGCTGGAGCCTGACGATCTGCTCCATCGCATCGGGCCTGGCACGCCCTGCGGCGAGTACATGCGCCGCTTCTGGCATCCGATCGCGATCTCGTCGATGGTCGCCGACCGGCCCGTGCGCCTGCGGCGTTTCGGCGAGAATCTCGTGCTGTTCCGCGACAAGAGCGGACGGCTCGGCCTACTGCATCTGAATTGCAGCCACCGCAACGCCTCGCTCGAATTCGGTGTGATCGAGACCGACGGCATCCGTTGCTGCTACCACGGCTGGAAATACGACATCGACGGCACGATCCTCGAGACGCCGGCCGAGCCGGCCAACAGCCGGATTCGCGAGCGGGTGCGCCAGGGCGCCTACCCGGTCGTCGAATACAAGAACATGATCTTTGCGTATTTCGGCCCACCGGCCGAGCAGCCGCCGCTGCCCGTGCTCGACACCTGGGATTGGCCCGATGACGAGATGGTGCCCTATATGGTGCCGTCGCCGGTGAACTGGCTGCAGGTCAGCGAGAACTCGGTCGATCCCTATCACGTGCCGTTCCTGCACGCGCGCGTCACGGGCGTGCAGTTCCAGGACAATTTCGCCCATATCGGCGTGATCAACTATCACGAGCGCGAGGCTGGCTTCTTCTATACGACGGCGCGCCGCGTCGGCCGGATGCTGTGGATCCGCGTGCACGACCATCTGCTGCCCAATTTCTCGCAGAATGGCGGCATGTGGACGGAGGGCGACCAATCGGTCTATTTCGCGCGCTGTGGCCTGACGCGCTGGGTGGTGCCGGTCGACGACACAAACTGCATCGTCATCGCTTGGCGCCATTTCAACAAGGAAACCGATCCGCTCGGCCGGGGCGACAAGTCGCAGTGCGGCTACGACAGCGTGGACTTCTACGGTCAGACCGGCCATCGGCCCTATGAGCTCAAGCAGAGCAATCCAGGCGACTATGAGGCCTGGGGCGGGCAGGGACCGATCACGGTCCATGCGCGCGAGAATCTCGGCCACAGCGACCAGGGTGTGGCCAGCCTGCGCCGCAAGCTCAAGGCAGCGATCAAGAAGTTCCAGGAGGGAGAAAGACCATTGCAGCCCTCGGTCGACGGCGTCCCGGTCAACACCTATGCGGGCGATACGGTGCTCGCCATTCCGCCGTCGAACGACGACCGCGATCTGTGTGATCGCGTGAGCCGGCGCATGGCCGAGATCTACCGCTCGGGCGACAAGCTGACGGGCGAAGCGCGCCGCCTGCACATCAAGGCAGCGCTGCGCGAACTGGAGACGATGCGGGGCTGAATTCTCTCGTCCCCGCACCGCGTGCGGCGGAGGAATTCTACAGGTCCAGCACCAGCACCGGACTCTTGCAGCGCGACACGCAGACCATGATGAACTTCTTGTGCTCGTCGTCGCCGAGGACGTAGTCGCGGTGGTCAGGCTCGCCCTCGAGATACACGGTCGCGCAGGTGCCGCAGGTGCCGGACTCGCAGGAACTGTCCTGATCGCCGCCGGCGTCGCGTAGCGCTTGCAGGATGGACTTGTCGGGCGTCACGGTGAAGGTCTTGCCCGACTTGGCGAGTCGCACCTCGAAGGTATCGTCGACGCTGGCGGGCGCAGTGCCGGCCGGTGCCGCCAGCGGTGCGAAATACTCGTAATGCACATTGCTTTGCGGCCAATGAGCGGCCGCTGTCTTGACTGCCGACATGAGGCCGGTGGGGCCGCA
Source organism: Alphaproteobacteria bacterium (assembly GCA_016869645.1). Taxonomy (GTDB): domain Bacteria; phylum Pseudomonadota; class Alphaproteobacteria; order SHVW01; family SHVW01; genus SHVW01. The sequence goes on along the minus strand of VGDO01000017.1, from coordinate 43,465 downwards.
GCAATAGACATGGGTCCCCATCTCATGGGTCCAGAGCAGCGCTTTGAGATCGAGGCCGCGGCTCGGATCTCCGCCGTCATGGTGCAGGTGGACACGCGTGCCCGCGATGCGGGCGAGTGCGTCGCGGAAGGCGGTCTTCTCCGGCGTCCGTGTGCAGTAATACAGCTCGTAGTTCGCTCCGATCGCGTTGAGCTGGTGGACCATGGCCAGCAGCGGCGTGATGCCGATGCCGCCCGCGATCAGCAGGTGGCGGCCCGCCTCAGGATGCAACGGGAAGTTGTTGCGCGGCGCGGAGATGGTGATGAGGTCGCCCGGTCGCACATTCTGGTGCATCGAGCGCGAACCGCCGCGGCCGGACTTCTCGTTGAGCACGGCGACGACGTAGCGATGGCGCTCGGTCGGCGGATTGCAAAGCGAGTATTGGCGGACCATGCCGCCTGGCAAATGGACGTCGACGTGGGAGCCTGCCGAGAAGGACGGCAACTCGTCGCCCTTCGGCGAGACGAACTCGAAGGAACTGATGTCCTCTGCTTCCCAGGTGACCTGGCGAACGCGGACCTGCAGCGTCGGAATCGTCATGCCGCACTAAGTGGGGCTTATTTTGCCGGCGGGAAGGGGTTGGGGATATCGGCGGTGCCCATCCAGACGCTCTTGGTTTGCAGGTAGGCCATCATGCCTTCGACCCCGTTCTCGCGACCGTAACCGCTGTGCTTGTAGCCCCCGACGGGCGAGAGAGTCGAGACTGATCTGTAGTGATTGAGATAGACGGTGCCTGCGGCAAGCCGTCGCGACAGCGACAGCGCGCGGCGGTGATCGCCGGTCCAGGCGCCGGCGGCGAGGCCATAGCACGTGTCGTTGGCGATGTTCACGGCCTCGTCCTCGTTGCCGAACCGCATGACCGCGAGAACCGGGCCGAACACCTCCTCGCGCGCAATGCGCATGGCGTTGCTGACGCCCGTGAAGATAGTGGGTTCGACGAACCAGCCGCCGGTGTTGTGACGGGCTGCCCTGCCGCCCAGCACGCAGGTGGCGCCTTCGCTCTTGGCGATGCCGATATAGTCGATGATCTTGTCGAATTGCGGCTTGTTGGCGATCGGCCCGATCTGGGTCCGCGGATCGGCCGGGTCGCCCATGCGCAGGCCCCGCATCTGGCCGATCAGCTTGTCAACGAACTGGTCGTGGATTGCATTCTGCAGCAGCAGGCGGGAGCCGGCGACGCAGCTCTGCCCGTTCGACGCGAATATGCCGGCCATGACGCCGTGGGCTGCATCGTCCAGATCGGCATCGGGAAAGACGATCTGCGGCGACTTTCCGCCGAGTTCGAGCGTGACGCGCTTGAGATCGCGCGCCGCCGTCTCGGCGATCCGGCGACCGCTCGACTCCGATCCGGTGAAGCTGATCTTGGCGACTTTCGGATGGACAGTCAGCAGTCCGCCCGTCTCGGCGCCGAAACCGGTCACGACGTTGACGACGCCCTTGGGAAAGCCCGCGCGCTCCACCAGGCGCATCAGTTCCAGCACGGAGGCCGAACCGTGCTCGCTCGGTTTCAGCACGACCGTATTGCCGGCGGCGAGCGCCGGCGCCAGCTTCCACGCGGTCAGCATCAACGGCGAATTCCATGGCAGGATGGCCGCAATCACGCCGAGCGGCTCGTGCCGCGTGAAGTTGAACACGTCATGGCGGTCGAGCGGCACGACCGTGCCCGCGATCTTGTCGGCCAGGCCGGCATAGTAATAGAAGCTCTGTGGCAAATACTGGATCTGCGGCAGAGATTCGGCCGTGCGCTTGCCGACGTCGCGCACCTCGATCGCCGAGAGTTCCTCGGCGTGCTCGCCGATCAGATCGGCCAGCCGGCGCAGCAGTGCGCCGCGCTGCGTCGGCGTCAGCGCCGGCCAATCGCCCGTTGCGAAAGCACGATGTGCGGCCTCGACGGCGGCATCGACGTCGGCGCCGTTGCCGCGCGGCATCAGGGCCCAGGCCTCGCCGCGATAGGGATCGAAGGTTTCGAACCAGACTCCCGATAGCGGGTCGCGCCAGGCGCCGTCGATATAGTGCTGGTACTTCTTCATGCCGCGCCACGCGCAAGGCCGGGGTGGAATGCCGCAGCCGTTTCGTCGAGCGCACGGGCGAGGCGGCCGAGCAGGTCGTCGATCTCCGACTCGGTGATGATCAGCGGTGGGGCCATGACGACGCACTGGTCGATCGGACGAATGATGACACCCTGGTCCTGGGCGGCGCGCGCGAGAAAGGCGGCGACACGCTTGTCGGCCGCAAACGGGGTCTTGCTCGCCTTGTCGGCGACGAGCTCGATCGCCGCCATCAGGCCGAGCCCGCGGACTTCACCGACGATCGGCCGATCGGCGAGCGCGCGCAGCCCGTTCTGCAAGCGCGCGCCGACCTTGCGCACATGGGCGACGATGTCCCGTTCGCGATAGATGTTGAGCGCCTCGAGCGCGACCGCGGCCCCAACGGGATGACCGGAATAGGTGTAGCCATGGGCGAACAGGCCCAATTTGACGCTCTGGCTGACCAGCGTGCGATAGATCGGCTCGCTGATCAGCAGGGCCGAGATCGGGACATAGGCCGAGGACAGCGACTTGGCCATGGTGACCATGTCGGGCTCGATGCCGAGGGTCTGCGAACCGAACATTTGGCCCGTGCGGCCGAAGGCGCAGATCACCTCGTCGGCGATCATCAGCACGTCATGCCGGCGCAGCACGGCCTGGATCTTCGGGAAATAACTCCGCGGCGGGACGATGACACCGCCGACGCCCATCACCGGCTCGGCGATGAAGGCGGCAACCGTGCCGGCGCCTTCGCGCTGGATCAGCTCGTCGAGCTCGCGGGCGAGGCGGTCGGCGAACTCATCTTCGCTTTCGCCTGCCTTGGCATGACGCCAATGGTGCGGGCAGCCGGCATAGAGGATGCCCGGCAGCGGAATGTTGAAATCGGCGTGAAAATCGTCGAAGCCGGTCAGGCTCGCGGTTGCGACCGTGGTGCCGTGATAGGCCTTGTGGCGCGAGATGATCTTGCGCTTGGCCGGCCGGCCGATCGCGTTGTTGTAGTACCAGATCAGCTTGATCGCGGTGTCGTTCGCCTCGGACCCGGAATTGGCGAAGAACGCCTTCGACATTTTCCCCGGCGCCATGGCGACGAGCCGGTCGGCAAGCTCGATGATCGATTCATGACTGCGGCCGCGAAACGTGTGGTTGAAGGGCAGCCGCGCCATCTGTCGGCTTGCCGCCGCAACCAGGCGTTGTTCGCCGAAGCCGAGCGAGGTGCACCACAATCCCGACATCGCTTCAATGTAGCGCCGGCCGGTATCGTCAAAGACGTAAATGCCCTCGCCGCGATCCATTACCAGCGGCCCGTCCGCCTCATGCTGCTTGAGATTGGTGAAAGGATGCAGATGCGCCCCGATGTCTCGCTGCGCCAATGAATTTCCACGCTCGACCACGGCCGCCGCCTCCGGGCTGCAAACAGGGCTGAATCTGCCCAGATTTATCGCACCTTAGCTGAATACATGCATTATGCACAAAGGAAATCCGGCCTTCGCACGGAGCATTGCTGGGACGAAAACGCGACCTTGCGCTAGATTGCATGAGCCCGGGGGCATCGATATAAATACACGGAATATTCACAACTGGCTGGCGCGACTCTGCAGCTCAGCGAGGGTCGGAACGGTTCGGAGGACGAAGGAATGAGCGCCACATCGACGGGAAAGCCGGCCAACCAGCCGTTCGGGGGTTACTACAAGCCTGCCGATCGGCCGGTCGACGATGAACTCGCCCGGGTGAGCAAGGGGACGCCCTGCGGCGAGTACCTGCGCCGCTTCTGGCAGCCGATCATGATGACCGAGCGCGTCGGCGTGACGCCGCTGGCGCTGCGTATCCTCGGCGAGGATCTCATTCTCTTTCGCGACCTCAGCGGCCGGCTCGGCCTGATGGACCGCTACTGCAGCCATCGCGGCATGTCGCTCGAATACGGCATCATCGCCGAGCGCGGCATCCGCTGCGCCTATCACGCGTGGATGTACGATTGCGACGGCCGCATCCTCGAGACGCCGGGCGAGCCGCCGACCAGCCGCATCAAGGATACCGTGTGCCAGGGCGCCTATCCGGTCGTCGAGTACAAGGGCCTGATCTTCGCCTATTTCGGACCGCCCGAGCTCAAGCCCGAGTTCCCGCGTCTTGACATGATGGAACTGCCCGACAACGAGATGCTGCCCTGGCAGATCCACTCGCCCTGCAACTGGCTGCAGGTCAGCGAGAACTCGATGGATCCCTACCACACGCCCTTCCTGCACACGCGCATGAGCGGCACGCAGTTCGAGGACGTGTGGGGCGAGCTGCCGGTCATCGACCTGCATGACCGCGAGTTCGGCTTCTACTACACGAATGCGCGGCGCAGCGGGAACAACATCTGGGTGCGTATCCACGACCACCTCGTGCCCAACTTCTCGCAGAACGGCGGGTTGTTCGAGCGCGGCGAGCAGATCCGCTATTTCGGCCGCTCGAGCCTGACGCGCTGGGTCGTACCGATCGACGACACCAACACCTTCGTCATCGCCTGGCGCAATGTGAACAGGCGCGACGATCCGGAAGGCCGCACCAAGCGCGACGAGATCGGCTGGGAAAAGGTCGACTTTTACGGCCAGAGCGTGCACCGACCCTATGAGATGCGCCAAGCCAAGCCGAGCGACTACGACGCCTGGGCGGGGCAGGGGCCGATCAACAGCCATGCGCGAGAGCATCTGGGCTGGACCGACCAGTTCGTTGCCCAGTTGCGCCGGCGCATCCGCAACGACATCCGCACGGTGCAGAAGGGCAACGCGCCGGAGGTGTGGCGGACCAGGAACGGCATGCCGACGCCGACCCATGCGGGTGACACGGTGCTGCACATTCCCAGGCGCAACCAGGACGACCGCCAGCTCATCCTCGACACGTCGAAGCGCATCGCCGATGCCTACGAGGCAACCCAGAATCTGCCCGACGGCGAGCGTCGCAAGGCAATCGAGGAAAAGCTGGCGCCGCTGAACGTGTGATTCCGGCCAGGACGTCCGGAGCGTCTGACGCGCGATCCAGACATGAACACTCGCTGGTCGCTGTTTCTGGTCGTGCCGCTCGCGGTCAGCCTCGTGCTGCTGGTCGCTTCCCAGTCGGTCTTCCTGGAAAGCAGCCTGCACGCCGATCTCGGCTTTGGACGAATGGCGCCGGCCTGGAGCCTGCACAATTACATTCGCGTGCTGACCGACGATTTCTATCTCCGGGTGCTTTGGCTCACGGTCATGGTCTCCGGCATTGCAGCGGTGCTGACCATCGTCGTCGGCTTTCCGATCGCCTACGTGCTGGCGCGTATGCGCTCGCGCTGGGCGGGCGTGCTGATGCTCGGCATCCTGCTCTCGACCTTCGTCACCATCGTCATCAAGATTTTCGGGTTGATCGTCATCTTCAATGCTGACGGCCCGGTCAATCGCCTCCTTCTCGGCGCCGGGATCGTCGCAAAGCCGATCAATCTGATCGGCACGCCGGCGGGCGTCGTCGTCGGTCTGATGTATTTCACCATCGGCTTTGCCGTTCTGCTGATGTATGCGGTCGCGCGCACCGTGCCGCGCTCGGTCGAGGAGGCCGCCGAGATCCACGGCGCCTCGCGCCGGCGCGTCTTTCTGCGTGTCATCCTGCCGATTTGCCTGCCTGGAATTGCGGTCGGATTCCTCACGGTGTTCAACATGTGCATGGGCGCCTTCACCTCGGCGGCGCTGCTCGGCGGCGGTCGGGTGCTGACCCTGCCCGTGCTGATCCAGCGCACCATCCTGTTCGAGGTCAAGTACGGCATGGCCGGGACGATCTCGGCGATCCTGCTGTTCTCGGTGCTGCTGATCAATCTCTTCGGAATCTTCGTGCTGCGTCGCTTCCGCATCGGGCGGCGCGTTGTGGCATGAGCGGTCTACGCATGTCTCGCGACATGATCAGGAGCGGCGCCACGGTGCTGTGGTTTGCGCTTGCCTACGTCTTTCTGCTGGCGCCGATCGTCGTCGTGGTCGGCGCCTCGTTCAGCGGCGCCGACACGGGCGGCGTCGTCATATCCTACGTGCAGTTCCCACCCCAGCGCTGGACGCTCGAATGGTACGCGCGCATTCCCGCGGTGCAGTACGAGGCGCTGGCGCTCAGCCTGGTGCTGGGCGTGGCGGCGGCGCTCGCCGCTTGCGCGATCGGGATACCTGCCGCCTTCGGGCTCGTGCGTGGTGGACTGGCCGGGACGCCGTTGATCGCGGCGTTGCTGCGCGCCCCGCTGCAGATTCCGACGGTGGTGATCGGCATCGCGTTCATGCAGCTCTACTATCTCATGGCCGATTACAGCAGGATCGACCTGGTCGGCAGTTTCGCGGGTCTTCTGATCGCGCACATCTTCCTCGTGACGCCCTTTGTGACCGGCAGCGTTTCGGCGGTGCTCCAGCGCTTCAATGTGCGGCTCGAGGAAGCCGCTGTGATCCTCGGCGCGTCACGCTGGCGCACGTTCTGCCGCGTGACCCTGCCGCTGATCATGCCGGGCGTCTATACCGGCGCGCTCTATGCATTCGTCGTGTCCTTCATCGACGTGCCGGTCTCGCTGTTCCTTGCGGCGCCGGGCAGCGTGACCTACCCTGTCGAGCTATTCCACTCGATGGAGCACGATTTCAATCCAAGCGCCTTGGCGTCAGCCACGCTGGTGACCGCGTTTTCGCTGCTGCTGCTTGTGGGTGCGGAACGCCTGATCGGCCTCAATGCATTGCTGCGCTCGGGCGCGGCCTGAACGGGGAGGGGAGAACATGCGGTGGATGTCGCTTTGCCTGGTTGCACTGGCGGCGCTCGGTGTGACCGACAGCGCCGCGGCGCAGGGCAAACGCTTTGACGGCGTGACCCTCAGAGTCGGCACTTGGGGCGGCACGAATCGTGATGCGCAGAAGGAGACGGCCGCGGTCGAGCTGGAAAAGCTCGGCGCCAAAGTCGACTACGTGATTGGGAGTCCGCAGGACAATTTCGCAAAGATCATTGCGGCGCGCGGCCGCGACGTGCCGATGGACACCTTCGAGATCCTTGGCTCTATGTTGCCCGAGGTGCTCGGCCGCAACGCGCTCGATGAGCTCAACTACGCCAATATTCCCAACGCATCGGCGCTCCGGTCCGATGAGCGTCGTAAGCACGTGGTGGCGCACTGGACTACCCAAGAGATGATCTTCTACAACGCGGACAAGTTCAAGGAACTGGGGCTGACGCCGCCCAAGACGCTGACCGACCTGCGCGACAGGCGCCTTGCCGGTCGCATCATGATCCCCGACATCACCTCGGGCGGTGGCATCGAGGGCCTCGGCGGCTTCGCGCTGGCGGCCGGTGGCGACGAGCGGAACGTCGAGCCGGGGCTCAAGCTCATCAAGGAGATCGATGCGCTCAAGTTCTGGAAGGTTGGCGCCGACGTCATCACCGGCTTCAAATCGGGCGACATCTGGGTCGCGGTGGCGCACGCCGGCTGGGCCATTCGCACGGCCTATGCCGGCGTACCTGTCGTGACGGTGCCGCCGCAGTACGGTCAGAAGCGCGGGCTGGTCAAAGAAGGCTTCCTCGGTGTCGTTCGTGGCACCAAGGTGAAGGAGGCTGCCGAGTTCTACGTCAATACGCTGCTCAGCGAGGACGTTCAGTACCACATGTCGATCAAGACCGGGCAGATTGCGGTCAATCCCAAGGTGTTTCCGCGCTTGGCCACGGTGCCCGTGGTCAAGGATCTGACCGTGCTCGACTCGGACAAGATTGCCAACATGGTCCGGCTCGATCCCGACAAGATCAATCTGAGCCAGTGGATCGACCAGTGGAATCGCATGATCTCGAGGTGACTTTGATCGACGATGTTTCGTTTTCTCCAAGCAAGCCTGATTGGCGGATCCTCCCTGGCGCACTGCGCGGGGAGGGACCATTGAGCGGGGTCGGCGGTGTCTGAGCTGAAGCTTGAGGGCGTGGTCAAGCGCTACGGCCAGGTCGTGGCGGTGGAACGCGTCGATCTGCACATTCACGAGGGCGAGTTCCTGACCCTGCTCGGGCCGTCCGGCTGCGGCAAGACCACGACCTTGCGCATGATCGCGGGCTTCATCGATCCGACCGAGGGTCGGATTCTGATCGGTGCGGAGGACGTCACCGGTCTGCCGCCGCAGAAACGCGACATCGGCATGGTGTTTCAGGACTATGCCCTGTTTCCGCACCTGACGATCGCCGACAACATCGCCTTCAGCCTGGTCGAGCGTCGCGTGCCGACCGCCGATCGCCGCAAGCGCATCGGCGAGCTGCTCGACCTGATCCGCCTGCCCGGCGTCGAGGAGCGCTATCCGTCGGAGCTGTCCGGCGGGCAGCAGCAGCGCGTGGCGCTGGCGCGTGCCATCGCCCATCCGCCGCGCGTGCTGCTGATGGACGAGCCGCTCGGTGCGCTCGACCTTAAGCTGCGCGAGGCGATGCAGGAAGAGCTGCGCGCGCTGCAGGACAAGCTGCAGATCACCACGGTCTATGTCACGCACGACCAGGGCGAGGCGATGAGCCTCAGCGACCGCATCGCCGTGATGAACGCCGGCCGCATCGAGCAGCTCGACACGCCGTCCAACATCTATGGCGCGCCGAGGACCGAGTTCGTCGCCAACTTCGTCGGCAAGATCAATTTCCTGCGCGGCACGCTGAGCGGCCAGCAGGACGGCTTCGCGCTGATCGACACGCCGGTCGGTCGCATCCGGGCCCGGATGGCCGCTTCTGCCAGTTTCGGAAGCGACAGCCGTGTCACTGTGTCGATCCGGCCGGAAAACCTGCGCGTCATCCACCGCGCGGAGGATGCCGGCGACATGAACACCGTGGCGGGCCGGATCGTCAGCCGGCTGTTCACCGGCAATCTCAGCCACGTCCGCGTCGCCGTTCCGGGCGAGGTCGAGCTGCTGGTCGAGATGAGGCCGAGCGATTTGTCGGACGCGGCCGAAGTGACGATCGGCTGGCGTCCCGAGCACGGCGTTCTGATCACAAACTGAACTGAAGCGAAAAGTGGGAGGAGAGACGTCAATGGCCGCACCGTTCAATTCAGGCACCGTCGACTGGTCGGGCGAGAACCCCGGGATCTATCTGCGCGAGAACGAGAACGCGCCCTGGCTCTCGCTCAGCACGTTCTTCCGCGTCGTGCTGTCGCCCCACGGGCGCGGCATCGGCGCCATCGTGCTCGGCAGCCCGCGCGAGGCGGTGGGCGAGGCCGGCAACAACATCTGCATCGGCGACAACGAGCCGCTGATGCGCTACCTGGTCAAGAACTTCGTGTCGAAGTTCGCCAGCTTCCGCGACATGCCGGGCCTCGCGGCCATGACCTATCTGCCGCTCGGCAAGAGCGAGACCTTCGCGCGCGGCAAGGACTACTACGTCGAGGTTCTGACCGGCGGTGGCACGACGATCGAGCTGCGCTGGGAGGAACTCGGCGATCCGATCGCAGCCGACGTGCAGCCGCCGCAGTCGGCGACCGGTCAGCACCAGATGTACAGCGTGTTCCAGGCGGCCCAGCGTGGCTCGATCTCGGTCAACGGCAAGAAGCTCGCCGGCCAGGCAACATTGCGCGACTTCATGGGCAGGCGCTTCAACACGGCGTTCCTCGCCTATTCGGAGACTTGGCTCACGCACGGAAAGTAAGTCAGCGATGGCCTCGCACAACGAGCTCGGCGCGGCCGAAGCGGCGCGCGCCATCCGCGACAAGAAACTCAGCGCCGAGGCGCTGGTGCAATCCTGTCTCGACCGCATCGCCCAGCGCGAGAGCGTGGTCGGCGCCTGGACTCATCTCGACCGCGACGGCGCGCTGGCGGCCGCGCGCCGGGTCGACCGCGGCGAGGTCGCCAGCCCGCTGGCCGGCGTGCCGATCGGCGTCAAGGATCTGATCGATACGGTTGACATGCCGACGGGCTATGGCTCGCCGATCTACTCCGGTCATCGTCCGGGTTGGGATGCCGCATGCGTGGCGCTGGTGCGGCGCGCCGGCGGCATCGTGCTCGGCAAGACCGTGACGACCGAGTTCGCCGTCTTCTTTCCCGGCAAGACGGCGCATCCGCTCAATCCCAAGCACACGCCCGGTGGCTCGTCGAGCGGGTCCGCCGCGGCCGTGGGCGATCGCATGGTGCCGATCGCGTTCGGCACCCAGACGGCCGCTTCGGTGACGCGGCCGTCTTCGTTCTGCGGCGTCGTGGGCTACAAGCCGACCTTCGGCGCGTTCAGCCTGGCCGGCATCAAGAGCCTGTCGAACTCGTTCGACACCTTGGGCACGATCACGCGCAGCGTCGCCGACACGCAGCTCATCCGATCGGTGCTGCTCGGTGCCTCCGACGTGCCGGCATCGCCGCCGGCTAGGTCCGGCACGTTGCGCATCGGGCTGTGCCGCACACCATGGTGGAAGGAGGCGCAGCCGGCGACGCATGAAGCCGTCGAGAAAGCCGCAGCGCGCTTTGCCAAGGCGGGACACAAGGTCTCGGAGGCGACATTGCCGCTGGAATTCGATCAGCTCGTCGAGACCCACAAGGCGATCATGGCGTTCGAAGCCACGCGCAATCTCGCCGACGAATATGCGCGAAATGCCGTCCAACTGAGCCGGCAGCTTGCGACCATTCTCGACCAGGGCGCTGCCATGCCGTTTGCCGGGTACAGGGCGGCACTCGACCGCGCCGAGGCGGCGCGGCGGAAAATGTCGGGCGTGTTCGAGAATTTCGACTGCCTGCTGGCGCCGAGCGCGCCGGGCGAGGCGCCGGTCGGCCTCGGCGCAACCGGCGATCCCGTCTTCAGCCGCATGTGGACGCTGCTCTACGTGCCCTCGGTCACCCTGCCGGGTCACACCGGGCCGCAAGGACTTCCGGTCGGCGTGCAGATCATCGCGCCGCAGGGCGAGGACGACCGCATGCTCGCGATGGCGGCACAGCTGGAGCCGTTGGTCAAAGGGTAGGTCAGAACCCCGAATCCTCACCTTGAGCCTCGGGCGAAGCCCAGTTCGCCCTGGTACGAAGTGTGAGAGCGACTACCACGGCATAGGCGTGCGCCGCGTTTGGCCGCTGTCGGCCCCGTCTTTCGACAAGCTCAGGGCGAGGCCCCTGGGCGATTCAAAACACAATCACGTTGCGCAACGCTTCGCCACGCGTCACGGCGGCGATCGCGTCGTTGATGCGGTCGAGCGGGTAGCGGGCGGTGATCAGCTCGTCGAGCTTGAGCCGGCCCTGGCGGTAGAGCTGCACGAGCTTGGGGATGTCGACCGCGATCCGCGAGCTGCCCATCTTGGAGCCCAGCACGCGCTGGCTGTCATTGGCGAACCAGCTCGGGTCGAACGAGGTCAGCACGCCGGTCGCAGGCATGCCGACGACGACGAGGCTGCCGGCACGGCGGATCAGCTTGAAGCCCTGCTCGATCGCCGCCTTGGCGCCGACCGTGATGAACACGTAGTCGGCGCGGCGTCCGTCGGTCAGCGACTTGACGACGGCGCGCACGTCCTCGCGCGACGAGTTGACGGTGTGGGTCGCGCCGAACCGGCGCGCGGCCTCGAGCTTGGCGTCGGACAGGTCGACGGCAATGACCGGATGTGCGCCGGCCAAAGCCGCGCCCTGGATGCTGTTGAGGCCGACGCCGCCGGTGCCGATCACGACGACGCTGCTGCCGGCCTTGACGGAAGCGGTGTTGACCACGGCACCCAGTCCCGTGATCACGCCGCAGGCGATCAGCGACGCGCGGTCGAGCGGCATGTCCTTGTCGATGGCAACCGCCTGCGAAGCATGGACGACGGCATATTCGGCAAAGGCGCCCGTCCGCAACCCGTGCACCACGGGCTTGCCGTCGGCCGTTGTCAACGGGCTGGTGCGGTCGAGCGCGAACATGGTCTCGCACTGCACCGGCTCGCCCTGGATGCAGAAGAAGCAGGTGCCGCAGGAGCGAATCAGCGTGACGACGACGTGGTCGCCCGGCTTGATGTGCGCGACGCCGGCGCCGACCTGCTCGACCACGCCCGCCGCCTCGTGGCCGTAGACGGCCGGCAGCTTGCCGCCCCAGGCACCCTCGATGAAGTGGATGTCGCTGTGGCACACGGCGCAGGCCGCGATCTTGACCTTGATCTCGCCGGGGCCTGGCGCGGCGATGTCGATGTCCTCGATGACGAGCGGCTTGCCGAACTCGCGGCACACGGCGGCTTTCACGGTTCAATCACCCTTGTTGCTGGATTGTGGTGGGCGGCGACGCGCCGCTAGTCCGCCGGGCGCTCCAGCAGCTGCTTGATCGCGTCGTTGACGAAACGGAAATCCGTCTGGTTGACGTTATTGTTGCCCGCACGGTGACCCCAGATCGACGGGATCGGCCGCAGCTCGGCGTTGGCCATCAGCTTGACCTCGGCGGCATTGTCGGCGACCTGGAAATAGAGGTCGGTCTCGCCCGGCATGATGATGGCACGCGCCTTGATCGCGCCGAGCGCGGCGGCGAAATCGCCCTTGTAGACCTCGTTGTTGCTGACGTCGCAATGCTGCCAGGTCCAGATGTGCGCCAGCATGTTGTTGGCGTCGCGGCGCAGGAAGTTGCCTTCCCAGCCGACAACGAGGAAGTCCTCGAGCGAGGACGCGCCGGTCTGGCGCCACAGCTCCTCGCGGTAGAAGGATTGCGAGAGCGCCCAGCCGGCATAGACGCGTCCCATGGCGCGCAGTCCGCGCACCGGATGCTCGTGGAACCAGCCGTCGCGATAAGCGGCGTCGGCGGTCAGCGCTGCCTTGACGCCCTCGAGGAACACGAAATTGTGCGGCGAAATCTTCGCCGCGCCGCAGACGCAGACCATCCGCTCGACCATTTCGGGGAACAGCGCGGCCCAGTGATAGGCCTGCTGGCCGCCCATCGACCAGCCGACGGCGAGCAGCAGCTTGCGGATGCCGAGCTCGGCCGTCACCAGCCGGTGCTGCATGGTGACGTTGTCGTACTGAGTGAAGTGAGGATAGCGCCCCTTGTCGAAGGGCGAAGGCGTGTTCGACGGCGAGGAGCTCAACCCGTTGCCGAACATGTTGGGGATGATGATGAAGTATTTGTCGGGATCGAGAGCCAGGCCTGGCTTGATCCAGAACTCGATGTCGGTGTGATGCGCGCCGAACGGCGTGTTGAACACGATCGCGTTCGACTTGTCGGCGTTGAGCGCGCCATAGGTCTTGTAGGCGAGCTTCGCGCCGCGAAACGTCATCCCCGACTGCAGGACGATGTTGCCGAGCTCGAGGAGCTTGTGGTCCGTCATGGGCTGATGCCTCGTCCTGTTCAATCCGCGGCGAGCGGTACGTCCTGGTGCTCGACCCGACCGGACTCGTTGTCGACGATCACGGGAATGTCGTAGTAGGTCACCTTCGGCGCGGCGCCGTAGCGCTCGTGAATCAATTTGTGCCAAGCGGGGTCCGCATAGGCCGCCTCGGCCGCGGCGCGCGACTGCCACAGGAAGACCCCGCCCGTGTCGTGGTGGTCGCCCAGCGTGTAGTACTTGCGGATCAGGCCGGGCACCTTGTGCCAGTTGTGGCCATAGCCGCGGAAGATGGCCGCGGCCTCGGCGCGGCTGAGCGATCGAGGCATGGGGATCTCGACGACGGCGATGATCATGTGGGGCGGCTTTCGGACGACAACGGCCTAAGTTCGGCCGCGCCGTGCAAGGCTGTCAATCCCGGAGCAGGGCACGGATCCGTCGATCCAGCTTGACAATCTAATTGTCATAATGACATTCTGATTGTCATTATGAGATCGATCAAGAAGCGACACAGCCCGGCCGGCGAGGCGATGTTCGACCTGATCGTCGAAACGGCTGCGACGTTCTTCCGGATTCGCGCGGCGGGACAGCGCCTCGGCGCCGTGAACGCCTGGGGCGGCGGCACCTGGGGCCTGATGCGCGGGCTCGCCGTCGGCGGACCCCAGACGGTGCCGCAGATCGCGCGCGCCCGCCCGGTGGCGCGCCAGCGCATCCAGAAAATGGTCAACGAGCTGGCCGAAGCGGGGCTGGTGGAGTTCGTCGACAATCCCGGCCACAAGCGGTCGAAGCTGGTGTCGCTCACCGCCAAGGGCAGCGCGAAGTATGGCGAGATCACCGAGCGCATTCTCGACCTCGCAGACGCGATGGCGCGTGACATGAGCGAGCGGGATCTCAAATCCGCGGTGGCGGTGCTGCGCCGGCTCCGTGGCAAGCTCGAGCGCAACCGATGAGGAGAGTGTCATGATGCGGCTCAAGCTGCTCGTCGCGGCCTTGCTTGCATTGCACCTGGGCGCGCGTGAGGCGCCGGCGGCCACGCCCGTCTGGATCGACACGGACGCGGCCTGCGGCGTGCGCAACAGCGCCGATGTCGACGATTGCTGGGCCCTGGTGCAGGCCCTGGCCGCGCCGGAACTGGCCGTGCGCGGCGTCGGCACCGTGTTCGGCAACGTGAAGCTGGCAGACGCCCAGCGGATGACCTTGGAGGTCATGGCCCGCGCCCGCGCGGTGGGATTGCCCGACGCGCCCGTCCACCGCGGCGCCGATCGTCCGGGCCTCGAGCCATCGGCGGCCTCGCGCGCCCTGGTCGACGCACTCGCGCGCGAGCGTCTGACGATCATTGCGCTCGGTCCCCTGAACAACATCGCCGCCGCTTTGGAGCAGGCGCCGTGGCGGGTCGGCCAGATCGAGCGGATCCTCGCGGTCGCCGGCCAGCGCGGCGGTCGTGCTGCTTTCTTTCCCGGCTCCAGCCGCGTGATGCATCTGCATGATCTCAATCTGCGCACCGATCCCGAGGCGTTCGCGGCGGTACTCAAGGCCGGCGCGAAGGTGACGCTGCTGCCGTTCGAACTGGCGGCTGCGGTCACCATAGCCAGCGAGGATCTCGACCGGCTGGCTGGCGGCGCGCCGATCGCGCGATGGCTGGCGGAGACGAGCCGGGACTGGCTTTCCGTGTGGCGCGATTGGTTCGGTGCCGACGGCTTCCACCCGTTCGACAGCCTGGCCGTCGGATATGCGATCTCTCCCGGGCGCTTCCAGTGTCAGCCGCTGTTCGCCTGGATCGAGACGCAGGGCGGCCGCCTGTTGCGACGAGCCTGGCTCCTGGTCGGCGATTCGCCGACAATTTCGGCCGGCGTTGCGACCGTGACCTACTGCTCCGGCATCGATCCCGGATTCAAATCGGACCTATTGGCCCGTCTCGTGCGCCTCTAGGCGCCAGCTTGCGATGGAGTTTGCCGATGACGTGGAAGCAAATCGTAGCCGGCTCGACGCTGACCGCGGTTCTCGTGGTTTGTATCGGCCTTGGGATCCTCTGGCTCGCGAGGCCGTGGCTGGGGCATGGACATCACATGCAAGCCTGGTCGGCCGGCCACGGCTGGCATGCGGCAGATTACGGTCCGAGCCGGTGGCATGCGCGCGCGATGCGGCGTGAGCGCATCGGCGGCTGCGCTGCCATCGCACAGCGGTGGCACGAGCATGTCGAGCATATCGCGCGCGGATTGAGCTTGAACGCTGAGCAGCGTCAGGCCTGGTCGGACGTCACGTCGGCGCTCGAACAGGGGCGGGCGCAGCTCGAGCTGGCCTGTGCCGGCGGCATGGAAAGCACCGCCTCGGACATCCAAGCATTTCTGGCCCGCAGCGAAGCGCTGCTGACGGCAGGGCTCGATACGCTGCATCTGGTCCGGCCGGCCTTTGCCCGCTTCCATGCCAGCCTGTCGCCCGATCAGCGGCGCATGATGGATGGTCGCGCCGCGCCCGGCGCCTGGCATTGACCTCGGGCCATGTCGACGATGATCGGGAAATCCTGGCCATGACCGGCACGACGCCGGCGGACAACGGGGCCGGTCGCGGCGACCTGCCTGGCGTCGTCGCGCGACCACCGCTGATTTATGGTGCAGGTCTCGCCCTGGGCTTCGCGTTGGAGGCCGTGTGGCCCCTCTCATGGCCGGCAGCGGTGTCGCGCCAGGTGGCGATCGCGCTCGGCCTTGCACTCATCGCCGCTGGCGGCGGAATTTTCGTCGCTGCCGTCGTGCGCATGATGCGGGTGGGTACCAATGTGCCGACATGGAGGCCGACCACCGCGCTCGTCACGGATGGCGTCTTCGCCCGCTCGCGCAACCCCATCTATGTCGCCTTCGCGTTCATCCATGGCGGCATTGCCTTTGCTGCCGGCAATGCGTGGATGCTCGTGCTGCTCGTGCCGGCTCTGGCGTTGATCCACTGGGGCGTCGTGCTGCGTGAGGAGCGCTACCTCGAACGCAAGTTCGGCGCCGCCTATCTGGACTACAAGTCGCGCGTCCGCCGCTGGCTATAGCGGAATCAGACCTGTGCGGACTTCTCGACCATTCCAGCCTGCGCCATCCGCTGCTGCAGCACCAGCAGCCGCTGGGTCTTTTCGGCCTCGGTCTTGGCCCCCTCGAGGAAGCAAGGCAGGAAATCGGCCTGCTGCATGTGGCTGACCGCCTGACGCTTGACCCAGTTGCGCACGGTCTTGGCGACGAGCACGTCGGGCCGGCACAGATCGAGCAGAGCCATGGCCTTGTCGGCCGTGCTTCCCTGCCGCTCCATGCTGGCGAGAAGCTCGTTGGCGCGGACCAGCTCGTCCTGCGCCTGCTCCAGGCGTGCACAGAGGCGCGAACGGCGGCCGTTCTCAATGGCCGACTGCGCGATTCGCTGATGCAACCGCGCGATGGCGCGCAGATGGGCGACGGGTCCGCGGCTGGGCGGGGCGAGGCTCGTCTTGATTCGTGACGGCGTCAGGCGGTCGTCGAGATGGTTGAGCAGGACCTGCCGCGGCGGCGAGCCGACGATGTCGTCGTGAATGTCGACGATGCGCTCCGCCTCCGTGCCGCCGTCGGGCATCGGCCCGATCAGTCCAGCTGTCGATTCGCGGGTGATGACGCGGGTAAAGCGCCGTTCTAAGGCCGCAACCAGCTCTGCGCTCCAGGCCCAGTGCCGGGTGCGCCGCAGCGAGCGGCACAGCCGGCTGAGAGCGGCGAACTCCTCGGTCGACGGCGATGCCGACATGCCGATGCGATCGAGCAGATCGGCCAGGTGATCGGCAAGCGCATCCCGAGCGCCGTGGCAGGGGTGGGCTGCGAGCAGCCGGGCGAGGGCTTGGCCGGCATCGGTCCGGGGCGCGTGGCTGTCCAGTGCGCCGCCCTCCGACGACGATCCGATCAGGTCGGCCAGGAGCTGCGGCCGACCTTCGTCGCGCGCCGCGAGGCCGAGCACGGCGTCCAATGCGGGTTTGAAGCTGAGAACTTCGGCGAGGCCGGCATCGACATATCCGACGGTCCGCTCGCCCGCATTGGCATCGCAGGCGCGCGCCAGCCGCTCGATCTTCTCGGCCCAGCTCCGACAGCCCTCGAGGCGGGCGGCGATCGCGGCATTCGCCATGTCGTCGCGATCGGCCTCCGGCGCGTCGGCTGCGGCAGCCAGCAAGGCAGCCAAGTCAGACGGCTGGACGCCCAGAGGTTTCGGCCGCGTCAGGATGTCCCGCGTGCGGGGTGACGCACCGTCGACCAGCTTGAACAGTTCCTTGATCCGCTCGCCAACGCCGCGCTCCGTGCCGCGCACCTGCAGGGCCGCCGCCTTCTGGATCGCCTGAAGCAGCGTTGTACCGGCGCCTGAAAGCGTGGTCAGATGCTTGTCGGAGTACAGAAGCTCGATCGGCGTGAGCTTGGCGGCCTCGAGATAGTCTGACAGCACCCGACCGATCAGCCGTCGGGCTTCGCGGCTATAGAGGTCTCGTATCGTCGCGCAGATCGCGCCGACATCGCCATTCGGCGGCGGCACCTGTGCCCTGGTGGCTTCCTCGGGATCGTGTTCGCCCCTTTGCTTGAACGCGCTCGACATCGTCGTCTCCGTGGCTTCTCCAGCGGGCACGAGGCTTCGGCCAACCTTCTGGTCTGATCCCGAGGTTACCGGGCCGCGCGTCAACGACCTGTGACAGGGGTCACAGCGCCCATACCTTCGAATTAGCGAGATCAATATGCATCAATGGTTTGCGCGTCTATCATGAAGCAAAAACTTAGGATGAAGTCTGCCGCTTGTGCGGGTTATCGTGGCGGCAGTGCGCTAGATTGACGCCCTTCAGCAGCGAATCGGTGGGGCGGCATGCGGCCGATCGGCGAGGTGATCAACGAGGCGCTGGCGCATCACCGTGCCGGTCGGCTCGATGAGGCCGCCCAGATCTACGAGCGCCTGGCCAAGGCGGCGCTGCCGCATCCCGCGACGCACATCGCCCGGCTCAGGCTCGCCGACATCGCCTTCGCCCAGGCCCATGCGCCGCTGCGCCGGGACGAGGCCGTGCCCGACCGGCCGATCGTCTTCTTCTATCGCATCAGCAGCATGAGCCGCGTGAAGACGCGGGTCGGCGACAAACAGCGCTGCCTGACCAATTTCCTCGAGGTCCTGGCGCCACAGCCGGGCGAGCTCGTCATCATCGCCGACAATTGCGACGAGCCGACACTGGCGATGGTCGATGCCAGCCTCGCGGCCAGGGCGATCGGCGCTGACCTCCGCAAGACCCGCCTGGGCAATGCCGGCTCCTGGCGATACGCAATCGACGCGGCCGTGGCGCTCGACAGCGGCGTCGCCGTCTATTTCGTCGAGGACGATTTCCTGCATCGGGCAGGCGCGCGTCGCGCCCTGGCTGAGGGCCTGGCACGCGCCGACTATGTCTCGCTCTATGACCACCCGGACAAATATGGCGGCGGCGGCGGTGCCACCAATCCGATCGTCGAAGGGCAGGGCGAAGTGGCACAGGTGATCCGCACCGCGTCGAGCCACTGGAAGACCACGGGCAGTGCCACCATGACGTTTGCCACGACGCCGTCGATCATCGCCGCCGACCGCGACATCTGGGACCAGTTCAGCGATGGGGCGACGCCCTACGATTTCCAGGCCTTCGTGTCGCTCACCGCCGGCCGGCGCTCGCTGATCGTTCCCATTCCGGCCTTCGCCACCCATTGCGAGGCGCCCTATCTGGCTCCCGGAATCGATTGGACTGCCGTTGTGGGCTGACTTGTCGCGACCCCAGGGATGGCGAGCGTCGTGCCGCCATGCCAGACTGATTTGCCATTGCCGCAGCTCCACGCACATTGGATCCGCACATGTCGACGATCACGACGACGCAACAGCTCGAAGCCATCTACGGTCAGCCGCGTGAGGCCTCCATCGTCAAGGAGGTCCCGAATGTGACGCCGCACTATCGGACCATGATCGAGGCTTCCCCCTTCGCGATCCTGGCGACAGCAGGTCCGGAAGGGCTCGATTGTTCGCCGCGCGGCGACTTGCCGGGGTTCGTCCGCGTCCACGACGAGCGCACGCTGATGATGCCCGACCGGCGCGGCAACAATCGCGCGGACTCGCTGCGCAACATCATCCGCGATCCGCGCGTGGCGCTGCTGTTCCTGATACCCGGCGCCGGCAACACCCTGCGCGTCAACGGCCGTGCGCGGTTGAGCACGGACGCCGATCTTCTGGCGTCCTTCGAAATGGAGGGCAAGCCGCCGCGCTCGGTGATCGTGATTGCGGTCGACACGGTTTACTTCCAGTGTGCCCGCGCCGTCATCCGTGCCGATCTGTGGAACCCGGCCAGGCACGTCGCGCCCGATCATCTGCCCAGTGCAGGGCAGATACTCGCGGCGATCAGCGAGAATCGGGTCGGCGGTGAAACCTATGACCGGGAGTGGCCGGAACGGGCGCGGCAAAGCATGTGGTGAGACCCATCGGCGGCAATCGAGCCAGTGAGCAGTGAGGGAACTCAGGATGTCGAAGATCTCTACCCTTCATCCCGACATGCGGGATCTCGTCGCGGCGAAAGAGGCGCTGACGCGCACGACTGACGCAGAGGTCCTGCGCGAAGAGTGGAACAACTACGGCAAGAAGCTGTCGCGGCCCTATCCGCAGGGCATGATCGTCGAGAACATTGCACTGGCTTGTCCCGGCGCCGGTCGCAACGGTTCGGTGCCTGTGCGCGTCTATCGGCCGGTCGAAGCCCAGACACAAGAGGCAGCGCCTTGCGTGGTGTTCATCCACGGCGGGGGCTTCAAGAAAGGCAGCCTCGACAGCGGCGATGCCAATGCCTGGGGCATGGCCGAGCATGTCGGCGCGGTCGTGGTCAGCGTCGACTACCGTCTCGCGCCCGAGTTCCCCTATCCCCATGCCCTCAACGACGTCCATGGCGTGCTGCTGCACCTGGCGGCCAATGCCGGCAAGATGGGGCTCGACAAGGATCGCATCGCCGTGTGGGGCGAGAGCGCTGGTGGCAACCTGGCGGCGGCCGTATCCTTGCTGGCGCGGGACAAGGGCGGTCCCAAAATCGCGGCGCAGGTCGCGATCTACGCGCCCTTCACCAACACCGATGACAGCGCCCCATCGGGCTCCCGCCTTACGCATGCCGACTCGCCGGGGCTGAAGGCATCGGACTCGCGCCATTCGTGGCAGCAATATCTCGGCGGGCGCGATCCCAAGCAGGAGATCTATGCCGCACCGCTCAAGCACGACAATCTCGCGGGCGTGCCGCCGGCCTTCATCCACTATGCCGAGATCGATCCGCTCGCCGACGACAGTCCGGCATATGCCGCGCGCCTGAAGGAAGCGGGCGTTCCGGTGACGCTCCGCTGCGCCGAAGGCATGATCCACGGCTTCCTGCGCGCCCGGTTCAGCGGCACGACCGCCGCCAACGAGTTTGCGTTGCCGTGCATGTTCCTGCGCGGAATCTTCGCCGCGAACGCCACGTGAGCTGACTTGGTGACGACGCGCCGGCCATGCTTGGCCGAGCCGCGCCCGGCTATCGCAGAAACGGCTCCATCCGGTCGAGCGCTTCGACCAGGCGCTCCGGGCTCTGTGCGAAGCACAGCCGCAGATAGCCTTCGCCGCCATCGCCGAAGGCGCTGCCCGGCGCCAGGCCGACGCGCGCTTCGCGCACCAGTTTCTGTGCGAAGGCGAGGCTGTCGGTCATGCCGTCGACGGCGAAAAACGCATAGAACGTCGCCTGCGGACGCGCCACGCGCACGCGCGGCAGGGCGGCCAGGCGCTGAAACACGATCTCGCCGCCGGCCCTGCAGCGCTCGACCATGGACTTCAGAAACTCTTCGCCCTCTTCGATGGCGGCCAGCGCGCCGTACTGGAGGAAAGCGGGCGAACCGCTCGTGTTGAACTGGACAAGGTTCGCCATCTTGTCGCCGAAGGCGGCGGGCGAGGTCATCCAGCCGAGCCGCCAGCCCGTCATCGCCCAGGGCTTGGAAAAGCTCTGTACCACGATCAGCGGATCGTCGGGCGTGGCGTGGTGCAGGAACGACGGGGCCACGTCGCGGTCGTAGACCAGACGGGCGTAGACCTCGTCGGCCAGCAGCCAGATGCGCCGCTTGCGGCAGAAGTCGAGAACCGCCTTCTGCTCCTCCGACGTCATCATCCATCCGGTCGGATTGCATGGCGAGTTGACGAAGATGGCGCGCGTGCGGCTGTCGACGCGGGCGAACAGCTGGTCGAGATCGAGTGTCCAGCGATCGCCTTTCAGGATCTGGCGCACCGGCCGCGCGTCGGCGCCCATGACCTCGATCGCCTGGCTGACATTGGGCCAGGCCGGGCTGACGACCACGACATTGTCGCCGGCGTCGAGGATCGCCTGGCAGCACAGCACGATGACCTGCATGCCCGAGCCCATCACGGTGATGCGGTCGGTGTCGCAGTCGATGCCGTAGACGCGGCTCGTATAGCGCGCGATGGCCTCGCGCAACGGCGGAATGCCGCGCTGCCACGTGTAGAAGGTATGACCTTCATCGAGCGCCTTGGTCGCGGCGCGGTTGATGAAGGCCGGTGTCTTGACGTCCGATTCGCCGAACCACAGCTTGATTACGTCGGCATCGCCCCGACCCAAATTGGCCACCTGGCCTATCTTGGTGGTTTCCATCGACGCGATGAGGTCGCGAATCGGCGCGGCATAGGCGGCGCCGGGCGACATGGTTGCGAGTGCCGGCTTGGAATGCGCTGAGGTCATGTGTTGGTTCTTTTGTACCAGGACAAAGGAGCGGGCGAGGAAAGCACGCAATTGGGGCGGCAATCTGGCAAGGATGGCCTGCCGAAGCAATTGGAATGTGCGCATTTCAGCCATGTCCGCGCTAGATTGAAGTGGATGCTGACAACCGGCCCGGACGGCCCTGGCGCTGATGGAAGTTGAGAGCGTTGCCCTGATGCCTGGTGCGACGCGCGGCGTGGCGGCGGCCTTGCGCGCGGGGCAGCCGCGGGAAGCCGAGCGCCTGGCCCGTGAACTGTTGCGGCTTGGCCCGGCCAACGCCGAGATCCGTTTCTTGCTTGGCGTCGCGCATTCCGAGCTGGGGCAGGCGCGGTCTGCCTTGTTCGAGCTGAGCGCGGCGCTCGCGCTCGACCCCGCCTTCGCGGCAGCTCACCTTCATCGCGGCAAATTGTGGCAGGAGGGGCGCTCATGGACAGCCGCCATAGAGTCCCTTCGTCGCGCCCTGGTGTTCGATCCGCGCGCGCTCGACGCTTGGTTTCGCCTCGCTGCATGTCTGATGAAAGTCGGCCGCTCGGAACAATCGCGCGCCTGGCTCGAGCGCTTGGTGGAGCGTTGGCCGACGCATGGTCAGTCCTTCGTCCTGCTTGGCGTGCTCAGCCGCCAGGGTGGCCGGATGGCCGCGGCGAACGCCTGTCTCGATCGCGCAATTGCGCTGGAGCCTGGCATGCCCGACGGGCACTTCGAGCGCGCGTTGTCCGCATTCGCCGCGGACGACCATCGAACGGCCGAATCCGCGTTGCGCCGCACGCTTGCCCTCGATCCTGACCGGCCTCATGGCTGGCTCAACCTGGGTATCGTATCGAGGAAACTCGGCGATCTCGACCGAGCCACTGTCGCTCTCGCGCAGGCGCGCCGCTTGGCGCCTGACATGTTCGAGGTCCACCATGAACTCGGCCTCGCCAGCCTCCGGCTCGGCCGAACCCGAGATGCCGCGGATGCTTTCCATCGCGCGCGTGCGTTGCGCCCTACCGATGTCGGAGCGCACCGCCACCTGGGCGTCGCGCTCAGCGAGCTTGAAAGTTTCCCGGAATCGGAGAGCGCATTCCGGCACGCGGTCGAGCTGGAACCAGCCTCGGCCCCGTGCTGGTTCCTGTTGGGAGCGTGCCTGACGAGGCTGAGCCGGCTGGCCGACACGGCCGCTTGCTATCACCGCAGCCTCGCCTTGCGGCCGGCGCACGCCGACGTCCACTACAACCTCGCGAAGCTGTTCGATCGCCAAGGCGATGCGCACGAGGCGCTTTGCCACTATCGGCACGCCGTGCAGCTCGATCCCGATCACGTCGAAGCCGGCTGGGAGCTGCTTCTGGCCATGACTGCCGACGCCGCCGCCCACCCGTCGAGCGTGTTGCGCTTTCAGCAAAGCCGCGCGCGCAGGCTGACGGCGGTTGCGGCCCGGCATTTCGACAACCGGCCTGACCCCGATCGCAGGTTGCGCATCGGTTACGTCGGCCGGTCGTATTCGAGTGTCGTCAATGACCTCACGACGACTGCACTACGCGCGTGCGACGCCCAGCGCACCGTGCAGGTCATGTTTGCGGCGCCGCTCGCCGACCCCGACTTTCGTTCGCAGCGCGACGGCTTCGAGCAGGTTGTCGATGTGACGGGACTGGACGACGCCGAGACTGCCGACGCGATCCGCCGGCACGGCATCGACGTTCTGGTCGATATGGACGCGTGGCGGCCGGGCAACCGGCTGGGCGTCTTTGCCCGGCAGCCGGCGCCCGTGCAGGCGACGTGGATCGAGGCGTTCTACACGACGGGGCTGAGCCAGATTGAATATCTCGTGACCGACGCAGTCCATATCGGTTCGGACGAGCGCATGGCGATCGTGGAGACGCCGGTCAGGCTGCCGGACAGCCGCTTTTGCTACGCGCCGCCGTACTTCGCGCCGGCGGCGGGCGAACCGCCATGCCTGACCAGTGGATGGATCACCTTCGGCAGTTTCAATGCGCTCAACAAGCTGACGCCCGCGGTGATCGCGCTCTGGTCTGAGATTCTGCACGCCGTCCCCGGCTCGCGTCTCTTGCTGAAGCGTCGAAATCTCGATCACGCCGAAATCCGGGATCGATATATGCGGCGGTTTGCCGATCGCGGCATCGGAGCCGACCGGGTGATCATGCGGGGGCACTCGCCGCATCGCGAGATGCTGGCGGAATATGGCGACGTCGACATCGCGCTCGATCCTTTCCCTTACAACGGCGGTCGCAGTTCGTGCGAGGCCTTGTGGATGGGCGTGCCGCTGGTCGCGCTACGCGGCGATCGCATGGTGGCCCGGCAGTCTGCCAGCATTCTGGGTGCGCTCGGCCGCGCGGAATGGATCGCCGGCAACCCGGCGGACTATCGCGAGATCGCCGTGGCGCTGGCGCTGGATCCGTCACGCCTCGCTCGGTTGCGGCGCGATCAGCGTGCGCTGATGAGGGATTCGCCGCTGTGCGATGCGCGCCGCTTTGCCCGCAATCTTGAACAGGCCTATCGCTGGATGTGGCGGCGCTGGTGCGCGCGCTGATCCGGATTCACCAGGCGCGCCACCACGAGCGCGTCGACCGCGACCGCGCTCTTAGGTGTCACGATGATCGGATTGATGTCGACGCTGTCGAGCCAGGCGGCATTGGCGGCGGCAAAGAGCGACAGTCGCGAGAGAGCGCTTGCCAGGCCGTCGATGTCGAGCCGCGCCTGCCCGCGCGCGCCGGCGAGCACAGGGTAGCCGCGCAGCCGGCCGATCAGCTCGTGCGCATCGTCGGTGCCGAACGGCGCCAGGCGAAAGGCGACGTCGCGCAGCACCTCGGCGTAGATGCCACCCATGCCGACCATGATCGCCGGACCGAACACGGGATCGCGCTGCACGCCGAGCATCATCTCGGTGCCGCCGGTGATCATCGGCGCAACCAGCGCACCGGTGATGCGTGCCTCCGGCCGTTCGGTGCGCACCCGCATCATCATCTCATCGAATGCCCGGACAACTGCGTCGGGCGAGTTCAGGCCCAGCGCTACGCCGCCGACCTCGGTCTTGTGCGCAATGTCGGGCGACAGCAGCTTGAGCGCCACGGGCAGGCCAAGCATCTCGGCCGCAGCCACGGCCTCGTCTGCGCTGCGCACAAGCCGGTCGGCGAGAAACTCGATGCCGGCCCCGCCGAGCAGCGCCTTGGACGCCGCCTCGTCGAGCATGCCGGCGGAGGGTGCCGGGCGCGGTGCGGGCAGGGCAGGCGGGGTGGCCAGCTTCCGCTCGAAAGCGCGGCCGAACCGCACGAGCGCACCGATCGCCTCGATCGCCGCCACGGGATCCTCGAAATGCGCGATGCCGGCCGCTGCGAGCTCGGCGATCAGCTCAGGCGTTGCCGCCATGGCCATCAGAACGGGCGTGGCCGAATGCCCGCGGCATGCGGCGATCACGGCATCGCGCAGTTTCGGGCCGACCTGAGGCGACAGCCCGACCGAGGCGAAGAAGCAGGCGATCGCGTCGAAGTCGCCTTCCTCCAGCATGATCTCGAGATTGCGCTGTGCGAGCGACATGTCGTCGAGCGCCTGGGCCGTGGTGTCGACCGGATTGCGCGGCGAGGCATAGGGCAGGAGCTTCTTCAGCTTGCGCTGCGCCTCCTCGGGCATCGGCGGCACGTCGAGCCCGATTTCGGCCGCGGCATCGGCCATGAGAATGCCGCCGCCGCCCGAGATGGTCACGATGCCGACCCGGCCGCGGCGCGGGAATTTCCCCATCGCGCAAGCCTTCGCGGTGTCGAACAGCTCTTGGAACGTGCGCGCGCGATGCACGCCCAGATCGCGGAAGACCGCATCATAGACCGCGTCGTCGCCGGCGAGCGTCGCGGTGTGCGACTTGGCCGCTTCGGCGCCAACGGTCGACCGGCCGACCTTCATGAGAATGACGGGCTTGCGATTGGTGCGCGCGCGCGCGAAGGCATCGATCAGCAGGTCGCCGCGCCGCGTGCCCTCGATATAGGCGAGGATCACGCCGGTGTCGGCATCATCGGCCATGTAGGCCAGCGCCTCGGCGCAGTCGACGTCGCATTCGTTGCCCGTCGTGACCCAGTGCGACAGACCGAAGCCGCGCTCGCGCGCCATGACGAAGCAATGGGCGCCGAAGGCGCCGCTCTGGCTGATGATCGCGATCGGGCCGGGCTTCGGCCAGGCGCGCAGGAACGCCGAGGAGAAGGTGACGTAGGACTTATGCCGGACATTGAACAATCCCATGCAGTTGGGCCCGAGGATTCGCATGCCGGATGTCGCAGCGATCTCGCTCATGCGTGCCTGAGCAACGGCCCCGCTCTCGCTGACCTCGGCGAAGCCGGAGCTGAAGATCACCGCGGAGCGCGCGCCTTTGCGCGCGCTTGCCTCCAGCGCGTTGACCACGCCCGCCGCAGGCACGGTGACCAGCACGAGATCGACCGGGCCCGGCACGGCGTCGATGTGCGGATAGCAGGCGAGTCCCTGCACTTCCTGGTGCCTGGGATTGACCGGGTAGATCGGCCCCGCGAAGCTGGCGGCCTTGAGCGATTCGATCGGCTTGCCGCTGATGCGCGCGGGGTCGGCCGAAGCGCCGATGATGGCGATCGAGCGCGGGTAGAACAGCGGTTCGAGGGATTGCGACCCCGGCTCGGTCGTACCTCCTGTCATGGCAGCGAGACGCCGCCGTCGACGTTGAGCGTCACGCCTGTCACCCAGCCGGCGCCGTCGCTGCACAGGTAAAGGCAAGCCTGAGCCACGTCATCGGGCTCGCCGAAGCGGCCGAGCGGGTAGGCCTTGCGCATGCGCTCGAGCTGCTCGGGCTTCATCGAATCGAGCAACCCCTCGGTCATCTCGGTCCTGACCATGCCGGGCTGCACGAGGTTGACACGAATGCCGCGCGGGCCGAGCGACACGGCCATCTGCCTGACCATGCCGACCAGCGCCGCCTTCGATGTCGAATAGGGAAACCGGTTGGATGAGCCGAGCTGCGCGACAATCGATCCGATCACGACGATGGCGCTGCCTTGAGTCATGTGCCGCACCGCGGCTCGCGCGACCAGGAAGGTCGCCGTCGTGTTCCCCTCCATGGTCTGGCGGAACCCGTCGAGCGTGGTCTTGTCGATGTCGGCGCGCTGGGGATGGATGCCGGCGGCGTGGACCAGCAGGTCGAGCCGGCCGAACTGCCTCGCCACCGCGGCGACCATGGCGTCGACGGCGGCCTCGTCGGTGACATCGCAGCACTCGGCGATCACGTCGGGGCCGATGGTAGCCGCCGCCTTGGCGAGCACCTCGGCGCGCCGGCCGCAGATCGCGACCTTGGCGCCCTCGGCGTGAAACAGCTTCGCCACGGCAAGGCCCAAGCCCGTGCCACCGCCGGTAACGAGCGCTGCTTTGCCCTCAAGTCGCATCGTCGACCTCCCTGTTGGCGGCAGGGAGAGTAGCGGCGCGGAAGCGTCGCCGCCAAGATGTCATCTGCGCCCAGGTCGTGACGCGTCCAGGCCGTGGCGTCGGAGCCGACTTGCCCTTGGTCGATGTCGGTCGCTAGATTGGCCTGCGCGCGACAAAAGCCCAAGGGAGCACGCTGCCGAATGGCCGAAGCCGAGCAAGCCAAGGCAAAACCAGTGCCGGAAAAATACACGCTTCCGCTGACCCAGCAGGAATGGAACGCGGTGTTCTCCGACCTGCTTCAGAAGCCCCAGCAGCTTTTCCTGATCGCCAAATTCCGCCAATTCGCCGCGCAGCGGCGTGCCGCCTATTTCCGCAGACAAGACAAGGTCGCCGCCACGCCGGCCACCTCGATCTCCTACACGCTCGACTGGAACCAGGAAAAGATGGACCAGTTCGTGGAGGGCCAGGTGTCGCGCCTGATCCTGCCGTTGATTTCGATCGACCCGATCGCGACGCAGATGGATTCGGTCAGGCTTCTGTCGGTCGGTCCGCGCAACGAGATGGAGTTGCTGCTGCTCATCGGCCTGGGCTTGACCCCCGACAACATCAAGGCGATCGACCTGATCAGCAATTCGCCGCTGGTCGATGTCGGCGACATGCACGCGATACCCTTTCCCGACGACAGTTTCGACGCGCTGACCTGCGGCTGGACCTTGCCCTATAGCCGCGATCACGCGCGCGCCGTCGGCGAGATGATCCGCGTGACGCGTCCGGGCGGGCTGATTGCGTTGGGGCTGACGCGCATTCCGCCTGGTCACGCCGATTTCGAGACCGCGGTGAAAGAGGGGACGCACCCCTACCAGTCGGTCGAGGAGCTGCTTCGGCTGTTCGGCGAGCATGTCGACGAGGTGCCGTTCCGGCACGAGCCGCGCGATCGCAGTAAGAAAGGCGCGCTGATGACCATCGTGCGCATTCGGAAAGCATCGCGATGATCGGGCCTGGCTTCACGCTGGGCGTTCTGGGCGCCGGCAATATGGGCCGCGGCATCGCGCAGGTCGCCGCGCAGGGCGGCATCGATGTGCTGCTGGCCGACAGTCAGCCGGGCGCGGCGGAGGAGGGGCGGTCGTTTGCCGCAAAGATGCTCGCGCGCGCAGCGGAGAAAGGGCAGATGTCCGCGGCCGATGCCGAGGCGGCGGCGCGCCGCATCCGCCTCGTCGACGGCATGGCGGGGCTCGCCGCGGCCCAGGTGATCATCGAGGCGATCGTCGAAAATCTGGCGATCAAGCAGCAGGTGTTTGCCGAGCTCGACGGGCTGTGCCGTCCCGAAACCGTGATCGCCACCAACACCTCCTCGTTGCTGGTGACCGCGGTTGGCGCCAAGTGCAGGCATCCGGCCCGCATTGCCGGCATGCACTTCTTCAATCCCGTGCCCTTGATGGCGCTGGTCGAGGTGATCGCCGGACCACGCACGGATCCCGCCGCCATCGACCTGCTGATGGAGCTGGGCCGTCGCATGGGCCGGACGCCGGTGCGCGTCAAGGACAGCCCCGGCTTCCTCGTCAATCACGGCGGCCGCGCCTACACGACCGAGGCGCTCCGCCTCGTGCAGGAGAGCGTCGCGTCGTTCGCCGATATCGACCGCATCGCGCGCGATGCCGGCGGCTTCCGCATGGGGCCGTTCGAGCTCATGGACCTGACCGGAATGGACGTCAATTTCCCGGCCACCAACGAGCTCTTCGTGCAGTTCTTCGGCGATGCGCGCTATCGCAGCACCTGGCTGCACCGGCAGATGTACGAGGCGGGCCAGCTCGGCCGCAAGACCGGCCGCGGCTTCTATGCCTATGGCCCGGATGGCAAGCCCGAGCTGCCGGCCGAGCCCGCTCCGCCGCAGGCCAAGCCGGCGCGGGTCTGGCTCTGGGGGCATGACGCCGCCGCGCGCGACCGGCTCGCTGCGCTCGCCGGGGCGGCCGGTGTCGCGATCGACAATGGCGAGCGGCCGGGCACGGGCGTGCTCGTCCTCGTAGCGCCGCTTGCCGAGGATGCGACGGCGACCGCACTGCGCCAGGGCACGGATCCGACACGGACCGTCGCGGTCGACACGATCATGGGTTGGTCCAAGCGGCGCACGGTGATGGCGCCTCCGGGCGCCGACCCCGCCGCGGTCGACCAGGTCATGGCGCTGGTCGCGGCCGACGGCGTGAAGGTTGTGCGCGTCAATGACTCTCCGGGTTTCGTGATGCCGCGCATCCAAGCCGTGATCGCCAATCTGGGTGCGGAGATCTGCCAGCAGGGCATCGCCAGCGGCGCCGATGTCGATCTCGCCATGAAGCTCGGCCTCAACTATCCGGTCGGGCCGCTCGAAGGCGGCGATCGGCTGGGCGGGCGCACCACCCTCGCTCTGCTGGAAGGGCTGCACGCCTTCACTGGCGACGACCGCTACCGGCCCTGTCCCTGGCTCAAGCGGCGTGCGCTGCTCGGCCTGCCGTTCGCCACACCGGAGCGCAAAAGGTAGGGGTCGGGGCCGATTCGCACCGCGCCGCGCACCCAGCGATAGAGTGGCGCGGCGGATGACGCCATGCCGCCGTGCAGCGCGGCCGCGCGCTCGAGCATGAAGCGCGACACTTTGGCCATCTTCAGCGCATCGATCGCGTCGAGCGCGCGCCAGTGCAGGTCGTCGAGCTCGCCGGAGGCCGTTCCCGCCGCGATCACCTGCGTGCCATCGGCATGAAAAAAGCAGGTGTTGAAGCGCATCGGCGACGAGGGCGGCGTGATCGCGCGGCCGACATATCTCAGTTGATCGAGCGCGGGGACAAGTCCGGCGGCACGATAGGCCAAAGCCATCGGATCGTCGGGCGGCGATTCGCTTGCGGCGGCGACCGCTCGATCGCCGATCAGCAAACCGGTTTCCTCGAATGTCTCGCGCAGCGCGGCGCGCGCGACATGCGCAGGCAACGACGGCGCCCGCGTCGCTTCGCCGCCGCGCGATTCTCCTCGCCCCCAATCTCTTGGCCAGGGCCTGTGATCGTCCGCACTGATGCGCCCACCTGGAAAGACGTACATATCCGGCATGAACCGCGCACGTGACAGACGCCGTCCGATCAACACTTCAAGCGTTCCCGCGTTGCTGCGCAGGAGAATCAGGCTTGCGGCCAAGCGGGGACGAGCGGGTCGGGGGCGAATTGTCGCGGTCGTCATGTTGAATGGCGAGGATAAGTCCGAGTCGCCCCGAATCGATCGATCAAATTCTTTTCAAACGCAGTATTCCACAAGCGTGCGACGAGTCGCCGCGATCGATCGCAATGCGAGAGAAATCTTGGGCTTGCGGACATGCGCTGAATTTCTGGTTGACCTCAGCCTTCACGAAAACTTA
The DNA here is from genome assembly GCA_016869645.1 of Alphaproteobacteria bacterium. GTDB lineage: Bacteria > Pseudomonadota > Alphaproteobacteria > SHVW01 > SHVW01 > SHVW01. Next base: position 12,716 of record VGDO01000017.1, on the reverse strand, counting down.
AGCGGTTTGGAACGATAATGGTGATGCGTGGGCCAACTCGCCAACACAAGAAGGGAAGATTGTAATGTCGTTTGTGCGCATGTGCTTCGTTTCCACGGTCGCCGTCCTGGCGCTTGCTGGCCCCCCGGCCCAGGCTGCGGCGCCCATTCTTCGCGATACTGTCTGCCCCGGTAAGCCGATCCAGTTGAAGCGCAAGGGACAGGAGTACACGCTGGTCATCGATCGCGCGTCGATTAACGCCACGTCTGCGGTGCTCAGGGTCCAGCGCCCGAATCGGCGGGAGGAGTTCTACACGCTCCACAATGCCGGTGAGCGTTCCATCGCGACCGGCGGCAGCGTGCTGCGCTTCAAGCCGGCCGGCGACAAGGACCACTGCTTCGACATCCTCTGAGTCGCTTCACCGGTTCAGGCTTTTCCGGCGAATTTCGCATCGCGCCAGGCGAGCGCGGCCTTCAGGCCCTGCTCGCGGCGGATGCGGTTGAACTCCTGGCGCTCGGCGCCGCCCGTGCTCTCGATGATCACGTCGACATCGAGCGCGGCCAGCAGCGCCTGGCGCAGGCCCATCATGTCGAAGCTGCGGTTGATGGCGCGCTTGGTCAGCTGAACCGAAAGCGGCGCGGCGGCACACAGGTCGCGTGCCAGCTCCATCGCCCTGTCGAGATGCTGTCCCTCCGGGACCACGTGGTTGACGATGCCCATGAGGTGGGCGCGCTCGGCGTCGACCCGGTCATTGCCGGTCAGCAGCAGCTCCTTGGCGAATTTCGGCGAAGTCGCATAGGGCAGCAGCATGCAGATGATGCCCGAGCCGAAGCGCGCCTCGGGCTCGCCGAAGCGGGTGCCGGCGGCGGCGACGGTGATGTCGCAGCAAAGCGCCAGCTCGAAGGCGCCGGCGAGACAAAAGCCGTGCACGGCGGCGACCGTCGGCTTCGGGCAATCCCAGAACTGCATGATGAAGTCGAAGTCGATCTCGAGCAGCCGGCGCCACTGGTCCGTGCCGGTCGTGTTGCGCAGCGCCGACTCCTTGAGATCGAAGCCGGCCGAGAAGGCGCGTCCCTCGCCATGCACGACGATGGCGAGCACCGACTCGTCGCGGGTGAAATCGGCCATGGCCTGGTTGACCTGCTCGACGAGTGCGCCGTTGAAGGCATTGAGCACGTCGGGGCGATTGAAGGTGATGACACCGACGCGCCCGTCGACGCGCGTCTTGATGACAGGTTCGGCCATGGCGGTTTGCTGCTCCGGTTGGTTGAGGACTGCGAGGATGTAGGGGCACGGCATGCCGTGCCCCTACCGGATCTGCAATCAGGGAAGATCGACTCCGGTCCCAATTAAAGTGGAATGGCCGGGATTGCGCTAGCGGCGCTTCCGGCGGGCGAGGAAGTCGGCCATGACCTTCTGCGGCTCGCCGGTCGCGACCGCCTGCTTCTGCAGGCGGACCGAGGCGCGCTCGGCTTCGGCGAGGCCGCGGCGCAGCAGCGTGCGGAAGCGCACGAGGTTGAGGCGCATCGCCTCGGGCGGCTTGGCCGCGAGCTCGCGCGCGACCTCGAGCGTGCGCGCCATCAGCCGCTCGGCCGGCACGATCTCCTTGAGAATGCCGATCGCGCGGCCCTCCTCGGCGAGAATCGTGCGGCCGGTCAGCGTGATCTCGTTGGCGCGGCTGACGCCCAGATGAGTTTGCAGCAGAAAGCCGCCGACCACGGCGGGCAGGCCGACATCGACTTCGGCCATGATCAGCCGCGTTGCCGGCTGGGCCAGCCGGATGTGGCACAGCAGCGCGGTCTCGAGCCCGGCGCCGGCCGTCACACCGTTGAGTGCCGCGACGAGTGGCTTGGTGAAGGACGACACCGCGGTGAAATAGGCCTTCCATGACGCCATCCAGCGCGGCCCGTCCTCGGGCTTGAGTGCGGCGCTCTCGTTGAGGTCCTGGCCGGCGCAGAAGGCACGCTCGCCGGCGCCGGTCAGCACGACCGCGCGCACGGCCGGATCGCGTTCGGCCGCGCGCAGCAGCTGGCCGACCTCGCCACGCACGCCGGTATCGAGCGCATTCAGCCGCTCGGGCCGGTTGAGCGTCAGCACGCGCACCGGCCCATCGGTCTCGACGATGATGGTCTTGCTCATTTTCCGCTTTCCGACTTCCGCCCCCGATTCCTAGCGGGGGAGGACCGAGGAGGGGGTCCGCAGGGAATCGGACACCAACCGCTAGGCCCCACCCCGACCCTCCTCCGCGCTCTTGCGCGAGGGAGAGAGCGCGCATCAGTTCGTCTTGTACGCCTTCGCCTCGGCCGCGACCTTGGCCGGGTCGAAGCGGCTGTTGATGTCGGCGATCAGCTCGTTGGTGATCAGGTCTTTGGCATCGACCTTCTGTTTGATCACGTCCCATTTCAGCATGAAGTCGACATAGGCGGCGTAGTTGGCCTCCGAGCTCTCGCCCCAGCGCTTGACGCCGCCCTTCTCGAGCCGCCAATTCTCGGCGCGCGCCATCAGCGTCTTGATGTCGTCGCGGATCGCGGTCGCCTCGTCCTTGCCGGTCGGCTTGGTCTGCGGGTAGACCTCGTAGAGGATGCGGATGGCGGCCTCGGGATTGGCCATCGCGAAGATCGTGCCGCGCGCGTAGTTGGCGCCGAGCGCGACCGCCTCACTGCGCTTCGCCGCGATCGTCTCTTCGAGCGCCAGAAAGGCATTCGACGGGAAGCTCTGGATCGATTCGTTGTCGAGCGCGCGCAGCGCCACGCCGGCAATCTCGACCAGCGCGTACTGAGTGTCGAACTGGCTCAGCGCATCGATCTGCTTGCTGCGCAGCAGGGCCGCTGTCTGCGCGCCCTCGCCGGCGACCACGATGGAGACGTCGCGGTCGGGGTTCATGCCGTTGGTCGCCGCGAGAGCGCGCGCGACCAGCACGCCGCCCGAGCCCATGGAGATGACGCCGATCTTCTTGCCCTTGAGCTCGGCGATCTTCTGCACCGGGCTGTCGGCCGGCACGCGGATGCCGTAGATGTTGCCCTGGTAGGCCGTGTAGAACATCTTCGCCTTGACGCCCTGTGACCGGATGATGGCGAGCGGCTCGACCGAGGGCAGCGCATAGGCCAGTTCCTTGGTCGCGACCAGCTTGACGCAGTCGGTCGAGCCCGGCACGGGCACCAGCTCGACCTTGATGCCGTCGGCGGCGAACCAACCGAGCTTGGTGGCGATGGCATAGGGCGCCGCGGCGGAGCTGACCGTGCGCGCGCACCAGCCGACGCGGACCGTGGTTTGGGCAGTTGCCGTCTCCGCGGCGCTCAGAATGGCGAGCGCGGCCAGCAGTGCGGCGCCCGGGAGTGAAGTCGCCCTCATGACGCATCTCCTTTGAGTTGACGTTCCGAATAGGCTTTTTCCGTGACGTCCCAGAACAGCACGCGTCGGCGCACGTAGAGCACGCAGCGGTTCAGCACGAGGCCGAGCACGGCCAGGATGAACAGCACCGAGAACTGGCCGGCCACGTCGAGCGTGAAGTTCATGCTCTGGATCAGCATGCCCAGGCCGCGCTCCGCGCCGACGAACTCGGCGACAATCGCGCCGATCAGCGCGAAGACCATGGCGATCTCGATGCCGGCCATCAGGTAGGGCAGCGCACCGGGCAGGCGCAGCTTCCAGAAGATCTGCGTCTCGGTCGCGGTCAGCGAGCGCATCAGATTGACGCGGTCTTCGTCGGCCGAGCGCAGGCCGACCACGGTGTTGACCATGAGCGGGAAGAAGGCAACCAGCGCGGCGTTGATCACCTTGGAGGTGAGGCCGAGGCCGAACCACACGATGATCAGCGGCGCCAGCGCCACCTTGGGCAGCGATTGGAACATCACGACGTAGGGATAGAGGAAATATTCGACGTAGCGGTTGAGCGCGATCGCGGCGCCGAGGCAGAAGCCGAGCGACGCGCCGACCACGAAACCCAACAGGGTCTCGATCAGCGTGATCCACAGGTGGTCGATATAGAGGCCGCTGGCCACGCCACGATAGAAGGCCATCGCCACGCTCGACGGCGCGGGCAGCACGAAGGCCGGGATCTCGAAGCCCCGGACGCCGCCCTCCCACAAAGCGATGGACACGACGAACAGGATCACGGCGAGGAACAGGTTGCGCGGCGTTGTCATCCGTCCATCGCCTCCTGAGCGTTGAGCCCGGAGCGGATGCGCCGGGCATAGGTGCCGAACTGCGGCGTGTTGACCACATCGAGCGCGCGCGGCCGCGCGATGTCGACCTCCAGCACGTCCATGATGCGGCCCGGCCGCGGCGTCATCACCAGCACGCGGTCGGCAAGGAACACCGCCTCGGCGATCGAATGGGTGATGAACAGCACGGTCTTGCGCCGTTCGAGCCAGATGCGCTGGAGCTCGAGGTTCATCATCTCGCGTGTCATGGCGTCGAGCGCCCCGAAAGGCTCGTCCATCAGCAGGATCGCCGGATCGTTGACCAGCGCGCGCACGATGGCGACGCGCTGCTGCATGCCGCCCGACAGCTCCCAGGGGTAGCGCTGCTCGAAGCCATCCAGGCCGACGAGTGCCAGCAGGTCGCGCGCCACGCGCTCCTGGCTCGTGCGGTCGAGAGCCTGGACCTCGGCCGGCAGCATCACGTTGTCGAGCACGGTGCGCCATGGAAACAGGACGGGCGACTGGAAGACGACGCCGATCTCGCGCCGCGGGCCGGCGATCGGCGCGTCCTTGAAGCGCGCCTCGCCGCCGCTGTAGTCGATCAGTCCGGCCATGATCTTGAGCAGGGTCGACTTGCCGCAGCCCGACGGCCCGACCACTGCGACGAATTCGCCCTCGGTCACGCTGAAGTCGACATCGACCAGCGCCGGCACCGGCTCGCCGCGCCCCTTGTAGCTTTTTGCCAGACCGCGGGCCGAGATGACCGCCGCGCCAGCAGACATCGCCATTGCCTCCCCTGCCGCCATGTTTGCCGTTCGGCACGCAGTCCGGACGGGGAGGCGGATTCGGCCGCCATTGTGACGGAGCGCGGCCGACGGCTCAATGACATCGTAGGCTGAGGCTGTTCACCGCTCCAGCACGGTGCCGATGCCGCGCGTTCGTGCCCTGGCCGCGAGTGCTGCGGACACGGCCACATCGGCCAGCGCAAGGCCGGAGAAGATGAGCATGGTCCGCTGGTCTGCCGTGCGGCGTCCCGGCTTGATGCCGGCCACGAGCTCGGCAAGGTCGGCGTCGAACTCGTTCGACCAGGCGCTGCGGCCGCTTGGCGCCAGCGCGCGGCTTTGGACGTGGTCGTCGGTCACCAGCAGATCGAGCTGACGCAGGTTCGATCTTTGCCAGCTTCGCCCGATATCGACGCCGCTGACGAAGGCGCCCGGCGCAATCCAGGCCGGATCGAGGAAGGGAGCGAGGCCCGGCGCCTCGGGCACGCTGGTCACCACGACGTCGCAGTCCTCCACGGCATCCGCGGGATGCGTCGCGACCTCGGCTTGCAGGCCAAGCCCTCGGGCATGAGCCACGAAGTCGTCGACGGCCGGGCGCCGGTGTCCATAGGCGCGGACGCGCTCGAGCGGCAGCATCGTGCGCAGTGCGGCCAGATGGCTGCGTGCCTGCACGCCGCAGGCGACGAAGCCGATGGTGCGTGACTCCGGCCGCGCCAGGTGCCGCGCTGCGACTGCGCTGATGCCCGCCGTGCGCGCCGCCGTCACCCATTCGCCGTCCATGATCGCGATCGGCAGACCGGTGACGCCGTCGCTCAGCACGATCGTGCCGCTGATATGGGGCAAATTGCGTTGCGAGTTGCCGGCGGCAAGCCCGATCCATTTGACGGCAGCGACCGGCGGGTCGGCGAGCGCGCCCGGCATGCTGAAGAACGCTGCGCCGTCCGGCACGCTGTCGGGCAGGCGGAAATGCGTCTTCGGCACCATGGCGGTGCCGCCGGCCGCCTTGGCGGCCAGCATGGCCTCGATGGCGCGGGCTACGTCCTGCGGTTCGAGGGCGATCGCGTCGATGTCAGCGCGCGAGAGATAGAGCAGCTCTGGGGTATCCCCGGCGCCTCTCATGCCCGCTTGCGCGCGGTGCGGTTGCGGCTGCCGTTGCGCTGATCGTTCTTGGTTCCATGCGTCTGCGAGATCGCCTGCGCAATCTGGAGCACGACCGGCAGCAGCTTGCTCTTGACCTCGGAGATGGTCCAGCGCGAGGCCGGCACGGCGATGTTGACCGCCGCGACCGGCTCGCCGGAGTAGCCGAACACCGGTGCCGCGACCGAATACTCGCCGACGAACATCTGCTCGGCCGCGAGCGCGTAGCCGTCACGCCGGACTTGGCGCAGCACATCGAGCAGCTTCTCGCGGTCGGTCACGGTGTGCGCGGTGTGCGCCTTGAGCTCGGAGCGGTCGATGATGTCGAGCGTGCGCTCTTCGGGCAGGAAGCCGAGCATCGCGCGCCCCGGCGCCGTGCAATAGGCGGGCAGGCGGGTGCCCAGCAGGATCTCGATGTTCATCACGTGTCGGCTCGGCACGCGGGCAATGTAGACCACCTCGGTGTCGTCGAGCTCGGTCAGATTGACGGTTTCCTCGGTCCGCCGGTTGGCGTCGCGCAGATAGGCCATCGCGGGCTCGATGAGCGTGTCGGCGCGCAGATAGGAGAAGCCGAAGCGCATCGCCTTGGGCGACAGGCTGTAGCGCTTGGTCACGCGATCCTTGCGCAGATAGCCCAGCACGTAGAGCGTGTTGGCGAACCGCTGGGCGGCGCTCTTGTCGAGGCCGGTCACGGCCGCGATCTCGGTCAGGCTGAGCGTCGGGTGGGTCTGGTCGAAGGCCTCGAGCACCTGGAAGCCCTTGGCCAGCGAACCGACGAAGAGCGGCGAGGGCCGCATGCGCACTTGCGGAGTGGGCCGCGCGGCCAGCATCGAATTGACAATCACGGCGGTCATGACGCATCCCCTTGTGAAATCCGCGTGCGTGGCAGGGGGACGCACCATGCGTGCCGCGCGCGACGCCGATTGGTATACCATATGACATTACTACATGAACTATGAGATAGCAATAGATTTTTGCATACTTGGAAAGTGCAAAGGTATGCGCCGTTCCTCTATCCGTCGTTGCCGGCGCGGGTTTGCTCATATGGCCGGTAGCTTGTGGCGGGCGGGCGAATGGCGGGCGGCAGCGGCGCGTCAGGCGTGTCGACCAGGCCTTCGAGCCACCGGATCGAAGCGGCTCCTTCGGAGAGGCACCAGCGCCGGAAGCCGCCGAGGCCCCGGTTGCTCCATTCGTAGTCGGCGGCGACGTAGCCTCGGTTGCGCGCCGCGATCATCTCCGTCTCGTCGAGCGGCGACGCAACGCGTTCGAGCTCGACCGCGCGCTGCAGCCCTGCGACCGCCTGCTCGGTCAGACCGCTGCAATAGGTCGCGACGCCGGCGGCGTAGTAGAGCGCGACGATGCGCGCGCGACTGGTAGCTGGATCGCTGGTGCAGGCAGCGAGAGCGAAAATCAGGATCGCGCCATGCCCGATCCGGCTCAGGCCACGCATGGACGACTAGATCTCGACCGTGGCGACGCGGTTTTCGATCGCACGCAGCACGCTGTAGGCGGTCAAGGTGGATGTCTTGGGGTTGTCGGGCAGCGGCTTGCCCATGAGCCGGATCGACAGCTGGCCGAAAGCGCCCTCAGCTTCCACCTCGTGGACATTGCCGGGCGCCGCCGGATCGGCGATCAGGCGTGCCGCGGTGCGCTCGAGGCCGAGGCCGGCCAGAGCCACCGTGGCGGCGACATTGGCATTCTGCGGATAGCGCCGTGCCGCTTCGCCCGCGGGGCCTTCGAACAGGACTGTCGCCTTGTCGATGGTGCCGAGATCGGTGACTGCCTCGGCCGCCGTGCCCCTCCAGGCCTTGGGCGGCTTGCGCGAGACGTAGGTGACGCGGGTCAGTCCGGCACGCCGCGCCGCCGCGATTGCGTCGATGCCGGCGATGGCGCCAGCCGGAAGCAGAAGACGCGCGCCGCCGCGTCGCGCATTGTCGATCAGCCGGTCATGCAAGGCGGCATCGGTCAACGCGCCGACCGAGATGACGAGCAGGTCGATGCCGCGCTCGAGCAGCGCAGGACCATAGTCCGCCACCGCGCCGTGCCCCGCGCATTCGACGGCAAGGTCGGGCCGGTCCGCATCGCCCAACTCGTCGATGCCCGAAATGACGCGAATCTCGCTGCCAAGCTCGGCAGCAACCGCGTCGCATCGCGCTTGTCGCACCAGCACCCAGCGCACGCGTTGGGCGGCGTCGGCTTGGCCAAGATGCCTCACCACGACGCGCCCGATGCCGCCGAGGCCGATGAGAAGCACGTCCATGGGCGTCGTTCCGGTTCTGCCGCCGTCAATCGCCTTCGCTTAGCCCCTATCGTCCACCGGAGCAAGCGGCGAGGATGTTCGGGGGTGCTCGCTGGGATGCTAGGCTGGTCGCGAAATTCGGCGAACGAGGTTCTCATGACGTCATCGCACGATGCACCATGGCTTGATGGACGGGCTCGCCGCCGGTGCCTTGCTGCCTCGGCAGTGGCCGGCCTCGTGCTGGCTGGCGCCTGTCAAACGACATCGGACGAGGCTCCGACCGTCACCGCAGCAGCCGAGCCGCGTTACGCGGTGTCACGCGTCGGCGAGCCGGTCAGCTTCACCAATGCGGTTGTGCCCGGCGCCGTCGAGCCGCCGCGCCAGATCCGCGGCCTGCTGGCCAGGCCCGAGGGCGCCGGACCCTTTCCGGCCGTGGTCCTGCTTCACACCTGCGGCGGCGTCCGGCCGCATGTCAGCCAGGATTGGCCGCGCTATCTCGCGAGCCTGGGATACGTGACCCTGACGGTCGACAGCTTCGGATCGCGAGGCTTGGGGGCCTGCCCAAACGCCCTGCACCCGCAGCAACCGCCGATGACGAACGCCTATCGCGAGATCACGCGAGATGCCTTCGGTGCGCTCGACCATCTGGCGACGAGACCCGATGTGGCGGCCGATCGCGTCGCGGTCATCGGCTATTCTCTTGGCACCAACGTGATCAACAGCTTTCTCATTCATCTGCCTCCGCGACCTGGCCGCAATTTCGCCGCCGCAATCGGCATCTATGGCCGTTGCCACGATCTCCGTCGGCATCCGACGCCGGCGACGCCCTTGATGCAGATTGCGGGTGAGCTCGACGAGCCGCATATCGGACCTTGTCGCGAGGTGGCGGGACGGATCGCTGTCCATGTTCTGGCCGGCGCCCATCATTCCTGGGACGATGTGCAAGCCAGCGGCCGACGCAGTGGCACGGCATCCAACGAGCTCATGATGTACAGCGCGCCGGCGACGGCCCGCTCACGCGAGCTGGTCAGGGATTTCCTGGCGCGTCACCTCGGTCCGCCGCGCCCAGCCGCCCGGACCTGAACTCCGTCGCGGTATCGAGGCGCGGTATCGAGGCGCGGTATCGAGGCGCGGTATCGAGGGTTGCCGACGGCGCACGCTTGACGGCACGGCGCAGACCTCGTTCATTCGCAAGGAGAGGCTCATCATCCGGGGCGACGGGTCGGGAGCATGGCATCGGGCGTACTCGACGGGCTGACGGCGGCCGACATCAGGCGCGAGCCCTTTCCCCATGTCCATCGCGTGCCCTGCCTGCCCGAAGCGGACTATCGCGCGCTGGTCGCCGAGCTGCCGCGCTACGAGGACGTGGTGGCGCGTTCGCCCGGCGGGCTCGCACCGGTCATGCATCTGGCCGGCCACGCGATCACCTCGGCGCTGCCTGCGTCGTCCCCGGTCCGCGCCTTCGTCGAGCATCACCAGAGTGCCGCATTCTACCGCGGCGTCATCGAGCTGTTCGGCGACGACATAAGGCGCCTGCATCCCGGTATCGAGCGCGTGCTGGGCAAGGACCTGGCCGAGGCCAGCGTGTCGCGGCGCACGGGCGGCGGCCCGGCCGACGTGCTGATCGACTGCCAGCTCGGCTTCAACCCGCCGTCGCCCAGGCCGTCGCGCGTGCGCGGCGTGCACATCGACAAGCGCCGCCGCCTGTTCAGCGGCCTGCTCTACCTGCGCTACGACGAGGACGACACCGAGGGCGGCGATCTCGCGGTCTACCGCTTCAAGCCGGGTGAAACCTTCAGCCAGGACATCGGCGCCGGCGACGATCAGGTCGAGCTGGTCGCGACCTTGCCCTATCGGCCGAACAGCCTGGTCTTCTTCGTCAACTCGGCGCAGTCGCTGCACGCGGTCATGCCGCGCGCGCCAACGCGCTGGCCGCGCCGGCACCTGAATTTCCTCGCCGAGCTGAACTCGGATTTCATCGTCACCTGATCAAGCGATCGCCGACAGCGTCTAATTGCCACTGACCGACGCGAAGATGCGTTCGACGCTCGGTTGGTACTTCGGGTAGTAGTGCAGCTTGGCGCCGCTGTAGATGATCAGGTTGAGCTTCTTGTCCTTGATCCATCCGAGCGCGGTCGCCTCGCGTTCGACCTCGTCGCGGCCGACGACGGACATATCGAAGCGGAAGCCGTCGCGGCCGCCGATCTTGACCGGCCTGACGTCGCGGCCGTCGGTCTGGGCATTGGCCTGGAGCTGATAGGTTGCCTGGACCAGCTCCATGACATCGATCGGCGTCATGTCGCCCTTGAATGCCGGCAAATTGACGTTGGGACGCGGCTTGTAGAGCGTCTGCCCGTCGCCGATGCTTGTGAAAAAGGTCAGGCTGTGCAGGCCCGGCCCGTCGACCGTCCACATCTCCCCCTTGCCCTCGAGGTAGTCAAGGTTGGCAAGCCGGGTCCAGGTGATCTGCGGGTCGATCGAGACCGCGCCGCCGACCGTGATGCGCTTGGCTTCGACGAGCTGGTTCTGCGAGCAGGCGGCCAGCGCGAGCAACGCGCCAGCGGCAAGAGCTTGGGTGATGACACGGTTCATTCGCTGCCTCGCTCGTTCACTGAAACTCGAGATAGGACTGAATCATGGCGCGGTCGTTTGCATTGGGCTTGCGCTCGAGATAGCGGAGGAATTCCGCCTTTGCCGCCGCGCGATCGCCGGCCTTCCACTGCACCAGGCCGAGAGAACGATGAACTTCCGGCGGTGCCGTCGTGGTGGCGATTGCCGATCCGAATGCATCTCGCGCGCGTGCGTCGTCGCCGTCGCTGCCGCGCAGGCGGAACACCTCGCCGCGGAGGAAAAGCAGCTCGCCAGTCGGGCCATCGAGCAGAAGTTGGTCGAGGAGCGCTTGGGTGCGTCCGTATTGCCGCAGGCGCAGCTCGTCGGCGAACAAGTCGGCGCGCACCGCGGCAAGGCGGGAGGCGTAGCGGTCCCGATGTAGTTCGGCGCTGCCGGCGCCCCGCTTCTGCTCGCCCATCTGGCGCAGCGTCGTCATGCGCTCGGCGGGGGCGGGGTGCGAGGCGAAGAAGACTTCGCGGTTCGTCTTCTTCTCGGCGGCGTCCTCTTCCCTGATCAGCTGCGCCCACACCTCCGACGCCTGGATCGGGTCATAGCCCAGCTGCGCCATGCGCTCCAGCCCGAAGGTATCCGCCTCGCGCTCCTGGTCGCGGGAGAAACCGGCAATGCTGGCGGCGGCGATCAGGCTGGTTGCCACGCCGATGATGCCAACACCGGCCAGCGCCAGGCCCAGGTTGAGCACCTGGACGAAATCGACCTTGTCTCGCGCGTCGCGCCATCGCTCGATGCCGTGGCCATAGACGAAATGGCCGATCTCGTGACCGACCACCGCGGCAAGTTGCGCCTCGTTACGCGCGCGCAGCAGCAGCCCCGACCAGATCTGCATCATTCCGTTGGGCGACATCTGCGCGTTGAAGTAGGGCGTGCGGATGACGTAGACGCGGATGTCGCGGCAGTAGTCGCCGGCCAGCCGGCACACGAGATCCGTCACGTAGCCTGCGACTTCGGGATGTGTAATGCGAAAGCGCGATGCCCTGACGTTCTGTTCGGCGCGTTCAGTCTGGTACCAGAGACCGGCCTCGTCGGAGCCCTCGGCCGGCCGATAGCCGGGTGCGATGCGCGTGCTCTGGGCGTGTGCGCCGCCTGTGCCGAACGGCAACGTGCCGTCGATCAGCGCGGTAGTGCCGAGCGCGCAGGCGGCGCAGAAACCTCCGAGCACATGGCGCCGGGTCGGCATGGCGGCGCCTATTGCGGGAAGTTGGCGAGAAGTTGCTCGACTGTCTCCTGTGCCGCCGCTGCGGTGCGCAGGTCGCCCGTGCCGCGCGCGAGCCGGTTGAACCAGACGATGTCGCCGGTGCGCAGATCGACGAGAGAGGCGAAGCCGATCTGCGAGCCGCCCTGGATGCCGACGCCGAGCACGGCGCCGACCAGGATGACCGCGACACGTCCCGCCGTCGCATAGCTGTCGCGCACGAAGACGAACAGCGCATAGTCGGCATTGAAGCGCTGCTGCAACGAGCGCGTGCTGTTGCCGAGCGTCCAATCCAGACGGTCGCCCTTGGTCGGCAGCTTGTTCATCTCGTTGAATGCGTGCTGCAGGATCGTCATGCCGACGGCCGCATGCAGCTTGTCGATCTGGCGGTCTTCCGGCGTGAGCGCGGCGATGCCGTCGCTGCCGCGCGGATAGCCGACCAGCCGGACCGAGCGCGCATCGAGATGCTTCTGAAGAGCCGGGCCGACCAGCTCGTCCGCCGTCCGGGTCCAGTCCGCGCGCGGCTCGTTGACGCCGCCCGCAGTGAATTCGCTCAACTCGAGATCGATCGGCGTCAGGAGAATGGGCACGCCGCGCGTCGGCGTCGTGCGCTCGAG
>VGDO01000016.1 GCA_016869645.1 Alphaproteobacteria bacterium | reverse complement strand
CACGGCCGAGACGACGAAAAAATCCGAATAGGCGCCGTCGCTGATGAAGATCTTCTGGCCGCTGAGGCGCCAGCCCGTGCCGTCGCGCACGGCGCGCGTCTTGATGCCCGCCGCGTCGGAGCCGGCGCCCGGCTCGGTGAAGCACACGGAGAACACGCGCGCGCCGCGCGCCGACGGTACGAGCCAACGCTGCTTCTGCTCGGGCGTGCCGGCCAGCAGAACCTCGTAGACATTGCCCAGCGCACGACGCACGAGGATGTCCGTCGTCCGGCCGAACTCCTCCTCGACGAGGGAGTTGTCCAGCGCGCCGAGACCACCGCCGCCATATTCCGACGGAACGTTCAATGCGAACAGCCCGAGCGACAAGGATTTGGCCGTGATGGCGCGGGCCCGTTCGGCGTCGAGGACACCGCTCGTCTCGACCTCCATCTCGAGCGGCATGAGCTCGCTTTCGACGAAGCGCCGGGCCGTCGTCACCAGCAGCTTCTGCTCTGCGGTCAACAGGAAGCTCATGTCATCCCGGCCCGGCGGGGCGGTACAGCGACTCCAGCCCCTTCACGATGGCGACCATGACATCAATGGTCGGCGTCGGCACGCCGCGCTCGCGCCCGAGGCGCGCCACCGCGCCGTGGATATAGTCGATCTCGGTCGGCCGGCGGTTGGCGATGTCGGCGCGCATGGACGATTTACTGGTGCCGGTGCCAGCGGTCGGGTCGGCCAGCTTCATGAGCACCTCGCGCGCTTCATCGACATCGAGCCTGACGCCGCATGCGCCGGCGACGGCCGCCGCCTCGTCGACCGCACGGAACACGGTCTGGCGCAGCTCGGGCACGGCCATGATGTCGACCGAACGCAGGTCGGTCGCGGCGGAAATGGCGCCCAAGCCGACATTGCCTAGCAGCTTCTTCCACTTGTCACGCTTGATGTCCGCACTCGCTTCGGTCGGCAGCCCGTGACGCGTGAAGGCGCCGGCGAGCGCGGTGGCGCGCGACGAGAGGCCGCCCCCCAGCTCGCCGACGAAGGTCGGCAGGCTGCCGAAATTGCGCACCACGCCGGGCGCTTCGACCAGCCCGGCCTGCGCGGTCAGGCCGCCCAGCACATGCTGGGCGCCGAGCACGCGCGCCAGCGTTTCCTCGTTGCCGATGCCATTCTGGAAACTGACGGCGACCGCGCCGCCGGCGATCAGGTGCTTGACCCCGGCGGCGGCCGTCTCGTTGGCGAAGGCCTTGCACTGAAACAGCACGACGTCGGCGGCGCGCACGCCGACAGGATCCGAAGTGGCATCGAGCGCAATCGAGCGGTCGCCGCCATGGCCGACGATGCGCAGTCCGCCCGCCTTGATGGCGTCGACGTGGGCTTGCCAGACGTCGATCAGCGTGATCTTCAGCCCGCCTTCGGCCAGCAGCCCTCCGAACAGTCCGCCCATGGCGCCGCCACCGACGATGACGACTGCGGGGCGATCGAGCGACATGCGTCGAGCCGAAAGGGAGTCAGGACGCCTTGAGGAAGGCGCGCACCTCGGCATCGGCCATCTCCTTGCCGAGATAGGCTTCGATGACGCGATGATCGTCCTTGATCGCGGCGGGCGGCCCTTCGGCGATCTTCTCGCCGTGATCGAGCACCGTGACCGTGTCGCAGCTTTCCATCACGACCTTGAGGATATGCTCGATGATGACGAGCGTCAGGCCGAAGCGCTTCTGCAGGGCCATCACGGTGTTGAGCAGTTTATCGACGTTGACCGGCGAGAGGCCGGCGGCCGGCTCGTCGAGCATGAGCAGCTTCGGCCGCATCGCCATGGCGCGGCCGAGCGCCAGCAGCCGGCGCTGGCCGATCGACAGTTCGCCTGCCGCCATCTCCGCGTAGTCGGCAAGGCCGACGAAGCCGAGGAGATCCATCATCTCCTGCTTCAGCCGACGTTCCTCGGCCCAGACGCGCGCCGCGCCGACCACCGCCGCGCCGACGCCGTAACGAACATGGGAATGATGGCCGATCAGCAAATTCTCCAGCACGGACATCTGGGTGAAGATGCGCAGGAGCTGGAAGGTGCGGGCAATGCCGCGGCGCGCGATGTCATGCGGCGGCCGGCCCGTGATGTCCTCGCCATCGAAGGCGATGCGGCTGCCCGGCTCGGGCTTGTAGACGCTGGAGATCAGATTGAAGAGCGTGCTCTTGCCCGAGCCATTGGGGCCGATGATGCCGCGGATCTCGCCCTGACGCACCGACAGGTCGACGTTGGCGACCGCCACGAGGCCGCCGAAGCGTTTCGACAGATTGGTGACCTCAAGCATTGACGCTGGCCTTGGCCTTGCGCAGCGCAATGAAGCGCTTCGTCGCAAAATGGCGGTCGATCACGCCGCCGATGCCGCGCGGCATGTAGAGGACGGTCAGCACGATGATCATGCCGAAGATGGCGAGTCGGTACTGGTAGAAGTCGACCGTCAGATCATTGATGATCGTCACCAGCACGGCGCCGATCACGCCGCCCCAGATATGGCCGATGCCGCCCAACACGACCATCAGCAGCAGGGTCACCATCTCGGTGATCGTGTAGCTGTTGGGATTGAGGAAACCGGGCGACATGTGCGCGGTCAGGCTTCCGGCGCAGCCGGCATAGAACGCGCTGATGACGAAGGCGAGCAGCTTGTACTTGCGCACATTGATGCCGGCGGCGGCCGCGGCCAGAGAATCCTCGCGCAGCGCCTTGAAGGCGCGGCCAATGTCGGAACGCAGGATGCAAAACGAGAGATAGATGCCGACCAGCGCCACCGGCATCACCACGTAGTAGTAGGCGATGTGGCTGCCCAACGGCTTGCCCGCCAGCATCGGCGGCGGAATGTCGGAGAAGCCGATCGAGGCACCGACATAGTCGGTCGCCGAAATGAAGATGCGGACGGATTCGGCCAGCCCCAGCGTCGCGAGCGCGAGATAGGCACCTTCCAGGCGGAACGCGGGAATTCCGACCAGCGCGCCCGCGAGGCCAGTGACCAGCGTCGCCGCCGGCAGTGCCAGCCAGAACGGCAGGCCGAACTTCACGGAGAGAATTGCCGAGGTGTAGGCACCGATCGCGGCGAGCGCGATGTGCCCGACCGTGACCTGCCCCGCGAAGCCTTTCACGATGTTGAGGCCGACCGCGAGGATGACGTTGATGAGAATGACGTTGAGCAGATAGTTCTGGTAGGGGTTGACGGCGAGCCAGGGCAGCACCAGCAGCACGCAGAAGCCGAGCAGCCAGGGAATGAAGCGCGACAAATCGCGCCACCCTTCGGGCGCGCGCTCTGCTGCGCCGTTCGTGCCAGGACCGTTCACGGTTGCCAATTGTCGGTCATGCCGGCCGCGCCGCCCTTTGATCCCCCGCCGACGTATTCCAGGCGCCCCGAACGCGCCTCCGGCCGCGGCTGGTCATGCCGCGGCCGGAGGTTGTCGGCTCAGAGGAATGCTACTGGGCTGAACGTTACTTGGCCAAGCCGAAATCGGCCTCGAACGACACGCGGGCCAGCACGCGCATGTCGTAGTCCTTGCCGCCCTTCGTGTACTCGACCAGGATTCCCGTGCGGTTGCCGTCGCGGCATTGCGGCGTCGGATCAGCGCAGAAATTGATCGGGCCGGAAGCGAGGCCGCTGTAGTCCTTGATCGTCGCGAGCGCATCGCGGATCGCACGACGGTCCTGGGCCAGCGCGGCATCGGTCAGCGACAGCTTGGCGCGGCTCAGCGCCAACTTGACGATCTGCGCGGTTTCATAGGCCTGCGAGAAGTCATGGTCAGGGCAGCGCACCTTGTACTTGTCCTGCACCATCTTGACGAATTGCTGGGCGACCGGTCGCTCGTCCTTGCACGAGAAGGCGGCCGCGAAGGTGAGTCCGACGGCGGCGTTGCCCGCCAGCTCCGGCACCGGCGCGTTGGACGCGGCCGACGCGGCGACGCGGCGAACCTTGCTCGGAATACCGACCTCGTAGGACTGCTGAGTGATGCGCGCGATCGCGTCGAGCTGTCCGCCGATTGCGAGCACGTCGGGATTGAGCGACTTGATCTTGAGCAAGTGCGACCGGAAGTCGAGATCCGTCTCCTGCATCTGGGCCGTGTAGATCGGCTCGACCTTATAGGTCCGCTCCATGTAGCCCATGTAGTCCTTGGCAAAGGAGATCGCGGCGCCATCGGTGGTGTAGAGATAGGCGACCTTCTTGCCGACGTTCTCGGCCAGATACTTGGCGTGGACGGCGCTGTAGAAGCGCTCGGACACCGAGGTGCGGAACACCCACGGGCTGCCCTTCTGGGTGATCGACGTGTTGGTCGAATGCGGAATGATCTGCGGCACTTCTTCTTTGGTCACGACGTCGACCATCGGGATCGACACCGAGCTGCAGGTCGAGCCGAGCACCAGGTGCACCTTGTGCTGATGGATGAAGCGGTTGACGTTGGCGATGCCGCGGTCGGGCTTGCACTCGTCGTCGAGCAGCGTGACCTCGATCTTCTTGCCGTTGATGCCACCGGTGGCATTGACGGCCTCCAGCTCGTCCTTGGTCATCTGGCCGTATTTCAAGCCGTTCTCGACGATCATGCGCAGCGTGACGCCGATGCGGATCACGTCGTCGGCCGCCGCGGCCGGGGCGGACGGGACGCCGGCGGCCAGCAGCAGTGCCGATGCCAGGACATAGCTTGCACGGAAACTTGCCGATTTCATGCTCTCCTCCCTGGGTTTCCCTCGTGGAACGGACCGGTAAAATCCGATCCACCCTGTAAATTTGTCTTTGTAGGATAAAACTGATATCCCGTTGGTCTTCGGACGGCAAGTCGCATATCGAGACCGGACCATCCGCAACGAACGGGTATGCTGGGGGGATGCTCGAGATCGACAGCGTAGAGGGCGGCTACGGCAGCGTCCAGATCCTGAACGGGGTCACGCTCAAGGTCGCCCGCGGCCAGATGGTGGCATTGCTCGGCGGCAACGGCACGGGCAAGTCGACGCTGCTCAAGGCGATCTCCGGCCTGCTCAAGCCGACGGGCGGCACGATTACCTTCGACGGCCAGCGCATCGACGGGCTGAGGCCCGATCTCATCGTCCGCCGCGGCCTCGTCCAGGTGACCCAGGGCAAGGAAGCCTACCCGGCGATGACCGTGGAGGAGAACCTCCGGCTCGGCGCGTTCGTGCGGCGCGATCGCGCCGGCGTGCGGCGCACGCTCGACCGCGTCTTCGAATACTTCCCGGTCCTGCGCGAACGACGCGGCCAGCTCGCCGCCACGCTGTCGGGCGGCCAGCTCCAGATGCTGTGCATCGGCCGCGGCCTGATGTCGGAGCCCAAGATGATCCTGCTCGACGAGCCGAGCGCCGCGCTCGCGCCGCAGATCGTGCTCGACATCTTCCGCATCATCGGCCGCATCTGCCGCGACGGCATGACCCTGCTGATGGTCGAGCAGAACGTGCGCATGGCGCTGCTGCTCGCCGAATATGGCTACGTCATCAAGGATGGCGTCATCCATATCGAGGGACCGGCCGAAGCGTTGATCGGCGATGACAACGTCCGGCTGTCCTATCTCGGCGGCACCGTGGCCGACCGCGATCGCGGCCTCGGCCTGCACTGAACGGAGCCGGCGGTGCAGTACTTCCTGGATCTCGTCATCGTCGGCCTGTCGATCGGCATCGTCTACGGCCTGGTCGCGCTCAGCATCTCGCTGGTCTATTCGGGTCTCGACATCGTTCACTTCGCCCATGGCGAGATCTACATGCTCGGCGCCTTTCTCGGGCTGGTCGTGTTCCAGTTCGTCGGCGCCGGGCCCGGATACCCGCTCGTCCTGCTCGGCTCGATGGTGCTGACCGGCTTCGTCGGCGTCGCGATCGAGCGGCTGTTCTACCGGCGCCTCACGCGCGCGGGCGGCGGCTATACCTTTGCCGGCATGGGCATGATCATCTGCAGCTTCGGCATGTCGATCGTGCTGCAGAACGTCGCCTTTCTGATCTGGGGGCCGAAGGCCCTGCCCTTCCCCGTGCCGTTCGGCATGCCCATCGAGATCGGCGACATCGCGCTGCCGCGCTCCTATCTCTGGATCATCATCGCCGCGGTCGTGCTGATGACCGGGCTGCACCTGTTCCTGAAGAAGACCCGCCTCGGCCTCGCGGTGCGCGCCGTCGCGCACAACAAGGAGATCGCCTATCTGATGGGCATCAACGTGCCGCTGATGATCTCGCTGGTGTTCGGCATCGCCTGCGCGCTCGCGGCCGCCGCCGGCGTGCTGATCGGTCCGATCAACTACGTGCAGGTGCTGATGGGCATCGGCATCCTGATCAAGGCGTTCGCGGCTGCCGTGGTCGGCGGCTTCGGCAATCTGCCCGGCGCCGTGGTCGGCGGCCTGCTGGTCGGCGTCACGGAAAGCCTCGGTGCCGGCTACGTCTCCGGCAACTACAAGGACATCTACGCCTTCCTGCTGCTGATCCTCGTCTTGATGCTGAGGCCGTCCGGCATCTTCGGCGTCGATGCCAGGGTGAAAGCGTAGTTTCAGCCGTCAGGACCCCTTGCGCCGATAGAGCGGCGCAGGAAACAGCAGGAAATCCTGGCCCCTGGCCGCCTCGTGGCAGGTGAAGCAGAAACGCACCTCCTCGGCATTGCGCCCGCCGGTCTCGCCGATCAACGTTCCATCCGGCCCGATCAGCGTGTAGCGCCAGTCGCCGCCCCCGGGATCGAAGCCGGGCGGCATTTTCTCCATGGCGAACAGCGGTCCGCCGGAGACCAGGCCATCGTGTGTCACGGCAAAGCTCGCCTTGGCGATGCGCGCACCGACCGGCATCGGGTCGCCATCCTCGAACTTGATGTAACCGGCCGCGAGCCGGTCGACGAAGATGTTGACGTTGAGGCCGCGCGAGCCGTGCTCGGAGCGATAGGCCTGCACGGTCATGCGCTGCCAGGCGGCATGCTCGCGCGCGACCGGATGGTCGGACCTGGCGAGATTCGCGTGTCGGCTGGCTTCCACGCATTCGCCTGCGAGGCGCGCCTCCTCGTCCGAGAGCGGCGGCGACCTCAGCGCGTCGAGCATGGTCAGCGGCACTGAGGGCATCCATGCCAACCGCTCGATCGTGCAGCTCCGGTCGGGGGCCACGCGGCCCAGATAGGGGGCCGAGGTGCAGGCGGTTGCCAGCACCGCAACCATGGCTGCGGCACTGAGCCATGTCGAAAATCTCGACATCAGCGCGCCGCCCTGCCACCCGGGTCGCTCAGCACCAGGTTGCCCGGCATGACCGGCGCGTTCTCGGCCGCCCATGAGGCCGCACCGGCCAGCGCCTTGTCGTAGGCGATCCGCGCCGAGGCGAGCGCCTTGTCCTGCCAGTCGCGGCGCAGCGGCGAGGTGTTGTCGCGCAGCTCCTCGACGATCGCCTTGCCTTCCCGGGTGTCGTAGCGGCGGTTGCGGAACAGCCAGCGCGATTTGAGCTGCAGGCCGACGCGGTGGCGGATCGGGTCGTTGTGCGGTTCCTTGTCGGCGCAGAACTCGAGCACCGTGCCCGCGATGTCGGTCCGGGGCGCGAGAATGTGCTGCAGTCCCCAGAAGATCAGGCCGTGGCGGCCCGGCCTGCCCTCGCTGCGCGAAATGCCGTCGCTCCACTGCTTGTTGACGGTCTCGCGGTCGATCGCCTCGGCGCCGTACCAGGACGCAACGCGCCGGTGCAGCGGGTCGCCGACCTGGTTGAAGCAGAGATAGACGAACTTGCCGTCGCCGATGCGGATCAGAGTATGCCAGTCCATGTAGGCGACATGCTTCGCCTGGGCGAGCTTGGTGCGCATGATGTAGTCGACGGTCAGCGTCGACCACTCGCGCTTGACGCCGCCGAACTGCGTCCCCTCGGGATGCCGGTACTGGCCGCGCGACAGCGCGTCGGCCATCGCCCAATCGCCATACTTGGCATAGAGCGGCTTGGTTGCCACCATATGCTCGTCGATCAGCGCGTCGTCGTAGCCTTCGCGCTGCGGCAGCGCCGCTTCGACCTCGTCGAAGATCGGATTGTCCGGCAGCTTCTGCGCGTAGTCGATCCAGTTGCGGTTGAGATCGACATTGCTCTCGTTGACCCTGATCATGTGGGCGAAGCCGAACGGGTTGACCGCGTGGACCTGGAGCGACGCCACACCCTTGGGCAGGCTGCGCGGTACGCCGTCGGCCATCCATTGAATCTGCGCCGCCGACCCGGCGAAGCCCTCCGCGCCGTGGGTCCCGGAAAAGGCCAGCAGCACGACCGGCGCATCCTTCGGACCGAACCAGGCCGTGTCCGTATAGAGCGGCCCGCCATCGGGCGCGCGCTCGGTGGGGTGGCGGAAGTGATCGAGCTCGCCACCCGCCGCCTCGGCCGCCGCCAGGAATTTGCGGCGCGCCTCGGCATAGTCGGAAGAGAAGAAGCGAGAGGCATCCATGATCGATCCTCACTCCATTGAAAGCGCGAGCTCGCCGATGCCAGCGAAGCGCGCGACGAAGCGCTGGCCCTTGCCGAAGGGTGTCGGCGTGGTCAGCGAACCGGTCGAAAGATAGAAGCCCGCCTCGATCGCGATGCCGCGCTGGCCGAGATTGTTCACCGTCTCGGCTGTCACCTCGAGCGGATCGCGCCGGTATTCGCCGGTGTAAACCTCGATCGGCGGTCCGCCATCGATGCGCGCCTCGATGCCGAGAGTGGTGAACGTCAGCTCGCGCCAGGCATCGATGCCGGGACCGAAAACGAAGCCGCCGCCGCTGCCATTGTCGGCGATGGTGTCATGGGTCGTGCCGGGGCGGCCGCCCGATCCGGGCGCATAGCGCGTGCCCGTCAGCTCGATCGCGGCATGGAAGGTGAGCGCATCGGCGATCTCATCGGGCGCATATGGCTTGCTGCGCAGCGGCAGGCCTCGCTTGAAGCGGAAGGCGAACTCGCATTCGACCCTGGCGCGCGGAAAATCGGCGGCCGCGACCTTGGCCGGGCTGTCGAACACGCGGTCGGCGAACAGCCGACCCGGGATCGGTCCGTCGTGACCCTCCAGCCGCTGGACTGCCACGACCGTGGCGCCGACCTTCCAGCCGACGCAGCGCCCGCCAATGAGGGCAGCCATGCGGTCCTGCACGGCGAAGGCCTCGGCACGCGTGCGTGGCCGCTCGGCGTCGCCCGGCAGCTCGATCGTGCCGCCGCCCTGCCAGGCCCGGGCGAGCCTGGCAGCCAGCGCATCGATCCTGGCATCCACGTCCGTCACACCGCGCTCTGATAGCGCTCGCGGATCACGCGGATCACCTCGTCGGGATCGCGCTTCCACCAGTTGCGCGCCGAGAAGATCTCGACCTCGCGGTGGCCACGGTAGCCGGCGGCCTCGACCATACGGCGAATCGCGGGAATGTCGATGACGCCGTCGCCCATCATGCCGCGGTCGAGGCGCACATCCTGGGTGTCGACCAGCCAGTCGCTGATGTGAAAGGCGCAGATGCGCTTTCCGGCGCGGGCGATCTCCGCCTCGAGCTGCGGATCCCACCACACGGCGTAGGTATCGACGGCGATGCCGACGACGTCGTCCGCGCCGAGCGCGTCGCACCAGTCATTGGCCAGCGCCATGGTGCTGACCACCGATCGCGTCGCGCAGATCATCGGATGCAACGGCTCGATGGCAAGCCGCACGTTGGCGCCGCGCGCATGCGGGACCAGTTCGGCGAGGCGGTCGAGCGCGCGTGCGCGCGCCGCCTTGATGTCCTTCTCGCGCGGATCGACGCCGCCGGCGACGAAGACGAGACACAGCGCCTTGATCTCGGCCGCCTCGTCGATGGCGCGGCGCACCTCATCCATCGCCTTGGCGGCCTCTGCGTGGTCCGGCGAGGTGATCAATCCGGCAAAACACAATCCCGAGACGGCCAGCCCATGGCCGTCGATCAGTCGCGCGGCTTCCGCGGCGCCGATCTCGCGCATCTTGTCGCGCCACACGCTGATCGCGCCGAGGCCGCTGCGGCCCAGGCTTTCGATCGCCTGGCGCAGCGACCATTGCTCCATCAGCGTGACCTGATTGATCGACAGCAGCTTTTCGTCGAGCACGGAGGCGTCCTCGGCAGATGACGGATCAATAAGTGGCGCGGCCGCCCGACAGATCGAACACCGCGCCGGTGGTGAAGCTGCATTCCGGCCCGGCGATCCAGGCGACCATGGCCGCAATCTCATCGATCTGCAGGAAGCGCCCCATCGGGATGAGGCTGCGGCAATGGTCGATATGCGCCTGGGTCATTTCCTTGAACAGATCGGTCTCGGTCATGACCGGCGCGATGCAATTGACCAGCACGCCCGATCCGATCAGCTCTTTGGCCAGGCTCTTGGTGAGGCCGATCGCGCCGGCCTTGGAGGCCGAATAGGCGCAGATGTTGGGATTGCCTTCCTTGCCCGCGATCGAGGCGATGGTGACGATGCGGCCGTACTTCTGCTCGCGCATGTGCGGCACCACGGTGCGGCAGCAATAGAAGATGCCTGTCAGGTTGACGGCCAGCACGCGATCCCAGGCATCGGGCGGATAGTCCCAGGCCTTGGCCACCGGCCCGTTGATGCCGGCGTTGTTGACGAAGATCTGGACCTTGCCGACGGCTGCGACCGTATCCTTGAACGCACGCTCGACGGCGTCGAGTTTCGTGATGTCGACTGTCTCGGCATGAGCCGGCCTGAAGTTGCCGCCATCCGCCAGCGGGTCCAGATCGCGGTCCCACACGACGACGTTGCAGCCCTCGAGCGCCAGGCGTTCGGCGATGCCGCGGCCGATGCCGCGCGCGGCGCCGGTGACGATCGCCGCCTGCCCGGCGATACCCTTGCTCATCCCCCACTCCTCATCAGCATCGAACTCGAAGCCGCGTTTGTAACGCGCATTGTCCCGGCGAACCACTGAATTGCATTTTGCCGCATGCATGAAAGAGCGACAGGCTGCAACTTGTTTGAGCGTAAGGGAACTTTGTACGACGTCACCGCGCCTCCCATTGCCATCGTCGGCGGGGATCACTAGGCTGCTTATCGTCGTATCGGTAGCGCAGGAATCCTCGGCGCATCGCCGCATGAAGCCCGGAATTCTTCTCCTCGGCAATGTCGCGCCGCCTCGGATCATCGAGTTGGCGCGCCTGGCGGAATCCGTCGGTTTCGGCGATGCGTGGATCGCCGATGAACGATTCTATCGCGAAGTGTACTCCTATCTGAGTATCGTCGCGGCCGCGACGACGCGCATCCGGCTCGGCACCTGCGTGACCGATCCCTATTCGCGCCATCCCGCGATGACGGCTGCGGCCGTTGCGACACTGGACGAAATATCCGGCGGCCGTGCCTTGCTGGGCATTGGCACGGGCCTATCCGGCCTCGCGGAGATGGGCATTGAGCGTCATCGTCCGGTTTTGGCGATGCGCGAGATGGTCGACCTCGTGCGCCAGCTTCT
The DNA here is from genome assembly GCA_016869645.1 of Alphaproteobacteria bacterium. Classification (GTDB taxonomy): domain Bacteria; phylum Pseudomonadota; class Alphaproteobacteria; order SHVW01; family SHVW01; genus SHVW01. The sequence continues at coordinate 40,422 of VGDO01000016.1, read as the reverse complement.
CAAGGGAACGGCCGTCGATTTCAAGGGCGAGGTCATTTCCTTCCAGGACGGACGTCTCAATTTCACGCCGCTGCGTGCCGATATTCCGGTGTACATCGCCAGCAATGGCCCGCTGGGACTGGCGCTGGCCGGGAAGGTGGCGGATGCCGCCATCATGGAAGGTTGCGGCACGCCGCGCGAGGCCGAGGTCTTCGTCGGGCGCGTCAGGGGCGCGGCCAAAAAAGCCGGTCGCGACCCCGCGACAATCCAGTGCATTGCCCGCCTCAATTGCTGCATCAGCGACGACTCGGCCGCAGCTCACAATCTGCTGCGCGCGCGTGCCGCCCGAACCCTGACGGGTTTCGTCACGCCGCTGGCAACGCTCGAGGAGCAGGGCCTGGCCCTGCCGGCCACTGCCATCGCATCGATGACTGGCATTCCCTACAAGGCAGGGCTGGCGCCCTACGAGAAGCTCAATCCGCTGGTCAGCAACCAGATGGTCGACGCGGTGACGCTGGCCGGCACGCCGCGCGAGGTGGCCGACAGGATCTCGGCGCTGCGGCGCTGCGGCATCGATGGCGTTATCATCTCACCCGCCGCCGTCGCTGGCGACACAGTGGATCGGGTGATCCGCCGATTTGCCGAAGAGGTATGGCCAGCAATCGACGCCGTTCGCCGGCCAAGCTGATTGCCGAGAGACGCACTCATCATGGAGAAGCATTAATGATCGAAGCGCCGAAAGGTTACGAGCCGACCAAGGAGCCGTGGTTCAGGGGCGGCACCGAGGCCGATCGCAATGCGCTGATGAAACTCTACTACCAATATTGGCTGGCAAACGATGTATTCGACGGCAGCGAGCTGCGCAAGATCTGGAGCGCTGACCCGGAGAGCGTTTTCTTCAACACGAACGGCCATGCCTACTACGGCATCGATGACTGGCTGAAGATCTGGGACCACTACCGCGCCCGGATGAGGCTCGCGAAGCCGGGCGGCACCGGCGCCATCAAGATCACGATCAGCGGCGACATGGCGCTGATCACCGACGATCACGTCGGCCGCTTCTGGAATTGGATTGAGGAGAAGAACCGGCCGGCTTTCCTGATCCAGCGCCCCTATTGCCGCGTCACAATGGTGAACATGCGCGAGAAGGGCGAGTGGAAGACGATCCATGTGCACTTTTCGATGGGACGCGACGGTCCGCGGCCGGATCAAGGTGGACCGGAGTGATCGACGGAGCGGAGCTCCGGCCGCAACTCGACGAAGACACGTTCACGGGAAAGGGACGACAATGAACGGCATCACACGCAGGAACTTCACGCTCTCATCGCTGGCCGCGGCCACGGCCGCCGGCTTCGTGCCGACCGCGCTCGCACAGACCCAGTCACCACCCCCGCTGCCGCGCCGGCAGACCGGCGAGTTGATCGTCAACACCTATGGCGGCGCGTGGGAGCGGCATTGGCGCAACGACCTGGTGCCCGCATTCACGCGCCAAACCGGCATCAAGCCAGTCATCGACATTGGTGTCGGCAAGATCTTCGCCGCCAATCTGCGCGCGGCCGGTATCGATAACACGCCCTATAGCTGCACGCTGATGAACGAGAACATCGCCGCTTTGCTGCGCGACGAAGGCATGTTCGATGCGATCCCGGTCGACAAGGTCCCGAACCTTGCTGATGTCTATCCGAATCTGCGCGCGCCGAACGACCTGGGCGTGATCGGCTTAGTGTCGCCCATCGGCATCGGCTACCGTACCGACTTGGTGAAGACCAAGCCGCGATCATGGCGCGATCTCTGGGACAACCCGGAATTCAAGGGAAAGATCGGGCTTTACCAGATCGGCGCCGCGGGCGCGCATCTGTTCCTTCTTCTGGCGGCCAAGCTCTACGGCGGCTCGCAGGACAATTGGGAGGTGGCGCTGCGCGAGATTCAGAAGCTGCAGCCGTTCCCCCAGGTCGATTTCTCCGGCGCGCTCTCCCAGCTCCTGCTGCGCGGCGACATCGTCATCGCGCCAATCGACGCATCCGAGATCGTCGGACTGAAGAAGCGCGGCGTGCCGGTCGACATCGTCATGCCTCCCGACGGGCTGCTCGCCTTCGAGGTCGGCTGGTACATGATCAAGAACGCGCCGGCGCGCGAGGAGGCCTACAAGTTCCTCAACTACATCCTCGACCCCGGCACACAGCAGAATTTCGCCCGCGCCTTCTCGGGCGTCTCCCCGGCCAACTCCAAAGCTGTGATCCCCAGCGATGTTCGCGCCGACATGGCGATCGCCGGTGACGACACGACCCGCATCATCAAATGGGACTGGTCGCGCGCCAACAAGCAGCTGCCGGAAATCACCGAGGCGTGGAACCGAACGATCAAATAGGTCAGGGGCAAATACAACTGCTGGATCAGGCTCGCGAGCATGACCGTCCTGTCGATTCGATCGCTGGTGAAGCGCTTTCAGTCAGTGGTCGCGGTCGACAATGCGAGCCTGCAAACCCGCGAAGGCGAGCTGATCTCCCTGCTCGGCCCGAGCGGTTGCGGCAAGACGACGACGCTGTGGACCGTGGCCGGATTTGAAACCCCGGATTCCGGCACGGTCCACTTCGACGGCGTCGACGTGACAAATCTGCTGCCCGAGCAGCGCGACGTTGGCATGGTGTTCCAGAACTACGCGCTGTTCCCGCACATGACCGTCTATGCGAACTGCCTGTTCGGCCTGGAAATGCGCGGAGTCGGCCGCGACGTGGCGCGTCAGCGCATCACCAAGGTCTTGGACATGGTGCAGCTGACGGGCTTGGAGACCCGCTATCCGCGCGAACTCTCCGGCGGCCAACAGCAGCGCGTGGCGCTCGCGCGCGCGCTGGTCATCGAGCCCGCCGTGCTGCTGCTCGACGAGCCATTGGCGAATCTCGATGCCGTGCTGCGTGACGAGATGAGATTCTTCATCCGCTCGCTCCAGCAGCGCGTCGGCATCACCACGCTCTACGTGACCCACGACCAGTCCGAAGCCCTGCTGATCTCTGACCGGATCGCCGTCATGTTCGAGGGACGGATCGAGCAGATCGGCACGCCCGACGAGATCTATGCCCGTCCGATCACTCAGCGTGTGGCGCGGTTCGTCGGATTGTCCAATTTGCTCGCCGGCAAGCTGCGGCGTCAGGCAGGCGGATTTGCCATCGTCGAATCCTCGGCCGGCCCGATCCGCGCCATCGACAATCGCGCCATCGCGGATGGCGCCGCGGCGACACTGCTGGTCAGGCCGGAGATGATTTCGCTCGGCGATGGACCGGAGAGCGCCGAAGCCAACCGCTTTACCGGTACGGTCGAAGATTCCTTCTTCCTCGGCAGCGTGGTCGACTACCGGATCCGCACGGTGGACGGGCTTCTGCTCCAGGTTCATGGCCGGCCCGTGTCGCGCCTCGCCAAGGGCGCGTCCGTTACGGTCAGCTTCCTGGCCAGCGCGACCTGGATCCTCGCGGCGTGACGACATGACGCTCGCCATCGCGCCCGACCAGCCCGGCGTGCAGCGCCCCTCGTCACCATTGCGTCGCCATGCGCCTTTCCTGCTGATCGCGCCTGCCCTGATCTTCCTCTTCGTTTTTCTGGTCTTGCCCTATTTCAACATCATCGTGATGAGTCTGCGCGTGCCGGCCAGAGTCGGTATGTATGCGGAGGGATTTACCCACGCGAACTATGCGCGCGCGCTGACCGATGGATTCTATATGGGCGTGCTGGGCCAGACCCTGCTGGTCGGGCTCCTCACCACGGTCGCGTGCGTCCTCTTCGGTGTCCCGATCGCCTATCATCTGGGACGCAGCCGGTCGCGCTGGTCGGGTGTGCTCTACACTCTCATCCTGTCGCCGCTCCTCGTCGGCGTCGTCGTGCGCACCTTCGGCTGGCTGATCATTCTTTCGGGCAACGGCGTCGCCAACAAGACTTTGCGCGAGTTTGGCCTGATCGAGGCGCCACTGCGCCTCATGAACAACGAGTTCGGCGTCGTCCTGGCCCTGACTCATGTCTTGCTGCCGCTCATGATCCTGCCACTGCTCGGCAACGTCCAAGCCATCAATCCCAATCTCGAACGTGCTGCCCGCTCGCTTGGGGCGGGCCGGCTCACCGTGTTCTGGCGCATCGGCCTGCCGCTATGCATGCCTGGCATCCAGGCCGGCGGCATTCTCGTCTTCATTCTTGCAATTAGCGCATTCGTGACACCAGCCATGCTGGGTGGTCCGCAAGTGCGCACCATGTCGGTCCTGATCGTTCAGCAGCTGATCGACAACTTCCAATGGCCGTTCGGCGCGGCGCTGGCGCTGATCCTGGCAACGGCCACCTCGGTCTCGGTGCTGCTCTACATCCGGTTCACGGCACCCCTGCTCCGGGGCCTGCGATGACGGTCAAGGCGGAGCGACTGGGCCGCTCGATCGACCGGGCCTATCAATGGGCGTTCCGCAGCTTCTTGGTCCTTGCCTACGCGTTCCTGGCTCTGCCGATCGTGCTGATCCTCCTAATGGCGCTCAATGCGGGCGAGCTTCTGGAATTTCCGCCGAAGGGCATGTCGCTGCGTTGGTTCGTGGCGCTGTTCGATAGCGAGATCTTCATCAAGGCCATTCTCACCTCCCTTCAGGTCGCAGCCGTGGCCACGTGCGTATCGGGTCTGCTCGGCACGGCAGCGGCGCTCTACTTTGTCCGCCATGCCCACCGCTTCCGCGAGGCGCTGCGAGTGCTCATGATCGCGCCGCTACTCCTGCCGGAAATCCTGACGGCGATTGCCCTGCTGTTCTTCGTGCATCAGATTGGCGTCGGCAATCGCGGCGGATTCGGACTCTATGTTGGCCATACCATGATCACGCTGCCTTTCGTATTCCTCAACGTCTCCGCCGTGCTGTACAACTTCGATCGCTCGATCGAGCTGGCCGCGCGCTCGCTGGGCGGTCGGACCTGGACGGTGTTCCGCCGGATTACCCTGCCCATGATCAAGCCCGGGGTCTTCGCGGGTTGCATGTTCGCCTTCGTCGTTTCGTTTGACTTGTTTGCCGTATCGCTGCTTTTGAAGGGCATCGGTCAATCCACCATTCCGATTCAACTCTATGACTATCTTCGGTGGGACTTCGATCCTTTGGCCGCCGCCGTGTCCAGCGTCAGCATCTTGATCTCGCTCGGCGTCGTACTGCTGGCCGACCGCATCGTGGGGTTGCGCGCGCTCAGATTCTAGTCGCGAGGGAGAGGCCATGAGCGGGTTCTACGTCAGCGTGGGCGACCGCGCCGCCTTCACCAAGACGGTCGGCGAGTCCGATGTCTACCTCTTCGCCGGCATCACCGGCGACTTCTCGCCCAACCACGTCAACAAGTCCTATATGGAGCGCTCGAGCTACGGCCGGCTGCAGGCGCATGGTGCGCTGCTCGTCGGCTTCATGTCGACGGCATCGACACTCGCGATCGCCAAGAGCCGCGAGGGCGCCGACGAGACGCCGGTATCGCTCGGCTATGATCGAATCCGTTTCCTGGCCCCGGTCTATTTTGGCGACACGCTGACCACGGAATACACGATCAGCGCGATCGATACGCAGAAGCGGCGCTCGACCGGCGACATCAAGGTGACGAACCAGGATGGGACGCTGGTCGCCGTCGGCACGCATATCCTGAAATGGGTGAAGAACAAGTCGGGTTGAGCCGAACGGCTTAGCGCCCTTTCCATTGCGGCTTTCGCTTTTCCACGAAGGCGCGCTGACCCTCCCGCGCGTCCTCGCTCGCCAGCATGCGCTCGGCCGCGGGGTAGGTTGCATTGATCGCTGTCGCAAGGTCGGGCTTGGCCAAGCCTTGCAGCATCATCTGCTTCGAAGCTTGCAGCGATAGCGGCGCGCAGGCCAACAGTTCGGCGGCGAGGGCGCGCGCCGCGCCGGCAAGCTCGTGTGCCGGCACGACGCGATTGACCAGGCCCATCCGGCGCGCTTCCTCCGCGTCAATCCGCTTGCCGGTGAACGCCAGCCCCATCGCCTCCTTAAGCGGAAGCTGGCGTGCCAGGCGATGTAGTCCGCCGCCGCCGAGCGCCGCCAGCCCGACCAGCGGCTCGGGCAGGCCGAACTGGGCATGGTCGGCGGCGACTACCAGGTCGCAGGCGAGCACGATCTCGAACCCGCCGCCGAGCGCCAGGCCGTTGACGGCGGCAATCACCGGCTTGAACAGGTCGAAGCGCGCGCAGATCCCGGCGAAGCCTGTCGCGGGATGATCGTCCCGGCCGCTTTCAGCGCGCACCTTCAAGTCGCTGCCGACGCAGAAGGCACGCTCGCCCGCGCCGGTGAGAATGGCGACGCGCAGCTCCGGATCGGCAGCATAGCTGTCGAAGGCTCGTGCCAGCGCGCGATGGGCTGGTGGGTGAAGCGCATTGAGCACCTGCGGTCGGTCGATCGTGATCGTCACAACCGGTCCGTCGCGCTCGACCTTGCAGAATTCATCGCCGTCCATGGCAATCGCCCGGCTCAACCCTGTGTTGCAGATGGAGCATGCTAGCCCCGGTTGGCGGCGCTGCGAGAGAAAACTTGCATCGCTCGTCGGCTGGCGCCTCCGGCTTCGCCCCTAGGAACACGGGTCGCCAACATGGTAGAGAATCGAGGGTTCGCGAACCCATCTCGAGGGGAGATTCTGCCATGAAACTCGGATCGTCACGGCGTGGCTTTCTGGCCGGCAGCCTGGGCGTCGGCGGGGCCGCGGCCGTCTCGCGCTTCGGCTGGGCGCAGGGCGCCGCGCGCCAAGGCGGCACGCTGGTGGTCGCCGCCGATTCCGAGCCACGCAATCTCAACCCCGCGATCATCGCATCGAACGGCGTGTTCTATGTCGCGAGCAAGGTGATCGAGCCGCTCGCCGAGCAGTCCTACGATGGCGACGGGCTGGCGCCGCGTCTGGCGACCGCCTGGAGTGGCGCTGCCGACGGCAAGTCCGTGCGCTTCACGCTGCGCCAGGGCGTCACCTGGCATGACGGCAAGCCTTTCACCTCGGCCGACGTCGCCTTCTCCGCGCTGGACGTCTGGCGCAAGCTGCAGAATCTCGGCCGCGTCGTGTTCAAGGACCTGGAGGCGGTCGAGACGCCCGATGCGTCGACCGCGATCTTCCGCTTCGCCAAGCCGACGCCCGCCCAGCTCATCCAGAACGCGCTGCCCTCGCTGACCGCCGTCCTGCCCAAGCATCTTTACGAGGGCACCGACATCAACGCCAACCCGGCCAACACCAGGCTGGTCGGAACCGGCCCGTTCCGTTTCGTCGAGCATCGGCCGGGACAGTTCTACCGGCTCGAGCGCAATGCGGCTTACTGGGATGCCGGCAAGCCGCATCTTGACGCCATCGTCTACCGCGTGCTGCCCGATCCGGGCGCGGTCGCGGCCGCGATCGAAGCCAACGAGATCCAGCTCGCCGCCTTTTCGGCCGTGCCGCTCGCCGACCTGGCGCGCATCGGCAAGGTGCCCGGCGTGGTCGTCGTCACCAAGGGCTACGAGGGCATCACCTATCAGCTGACGGTCGAGATAAACCATCGCCGCAAGGAGCTGGCCGATATGCGCGTGCGGCGCGCCATCGCCCATGCGATCGACCGCAAGTTCGTCATCGACACGATCTTCCTCGGCTACGCCAAGCCGGCGGCCGGCCCCGTACCTGCCTTCGACACGCGCTTCTACACGCCGGACGTGGCGACACCCGGATTCAGCACGCGGGATGCCGAGCGGCTGCTCGACGAGGCCGGCTACCGCCGCGGCGGCGATGGCATGCGTTTCCGGCTGCGCCTGCTGCCCGCGCCCTTCTTCGAGCAGACAAGGCAGTTCGGCGACTATCTGCGCCAGGCGCTGCGTGCCGTCGGCATCGACGCGGAGGTCGTGCGCAACGACACGCCGGGGCATCTCAAGGCCGTCTATACCGACCACAATTTCGATCTCGCGGTCGGCTCGCCGGTCTACCGCAACGATCCCGCGATATCGACGACGATCCTTTACCAGAGCGGGTTGCCGGCCGGCGTGCCCTTCGCCAACCAGTACGGCTATGCTGACGCCGAGGTCGACGCGCTGATCGCCAAGGCGGCGGCGACCATCGACGGCGCCGAACGCGCCCGGGTCTATCGCGACTTCCAGAAGCGCGTCGGCGAGCAGCAGCCGATCATCCACGTCGCTGAGTTCAGCTTCATCTCCGTGGCGCGCGACCGGCTGCGCAACGTCGCCAACAATCCGCGCTGGACGACGTCGAACTGGGCGGATACCTGGCTGGCGAGCTGACGCTCGTAAGGAACCTCCTCCCCCGCTCCAGCGGGGGAGGATCGAGGAGGGGGCCCGAAGGGTTGGAAACGCAAGACCGCGAGGGCCGCCACCCTGCCCTCCCCCACGCTCCGCGCGGGGGAGGGAGCGACTCCAAGCCGACCGCATGACCCGCATCCTCGCGGTAGCGCGCCGGCGGCTGCTGCATTCGATCCCGGTGGTCGCGATCGTCGTGCTCGGCGTGTTCGCCCTGCTCGAAGCAGCGCCGGGCGACGCAGTCGACGCCTATCTCGTGATCGGCGGCGGCGATGCGGAGATGATCCAGCGGCTGCGCCAGGAATGGGGGCTCGATCGCTCCTTCCTCGCCCGGCTGGGCGCCTATCTCACCGCGCTCGCTCATCTCGACTTGGGCTGGTCAGTCGCCTTCGCGCGCCCGGTCTCCGCCGTTCTCTTCGAGCGCCTGCCCAACACGCTCATGATGATGGCGGCCGCCATCTGTTTCTCCTTCAGCGCCGGCACGCTGCTCGGCATCGCGGCCGGCGCCCGGCCCGGCAGCCTGCGCGACCGCATCCTGTCGCTGGTCTCCCTCGGTCTCTATGCCATGCCGAGCTTCTGGCTTGGCCTCATGCTGCTGGTCGGGTTCGCGGTCAAGCTCGCCTGGTTTCCGCTCGGCGGCATCGAGAGCGTCGGCATGGGCAAGACCGGACTTGCCCGCGCGCTCGACATCGCGCGCCATCTCGTCCTGCCGGTCCTGTCGCTCGGCCTCATCTATCTGGCGCTCTACCTTCGCCTCATGCGCACGGGCATGATCGAAGCCTGGCGCAGCGACTACATCCGCACGGCGCGCGCCAAGGGGCTGACGCCGCGGCGCATCGCCTTCCGCCATGCCGCACGCAACGCGCTGCTGCCGGTCGTGACCATGCTCGGGCTGCAGGCCGGCGCGCTGCTCAGCGGCAGCGTCGTCGTCGAAAGCGTGTTTGCCATCCCCGGCATGGGCCGCCTTGCCTTCGAAGCGGTCACCCAGCGCGACGTGCCGCTGCTGCTCGGCGTGTTCCTCATCAGCACGTTGATGGTGATCCTCGCCAACCTTTTCGTCGACCTGCTCTACGCGCGGCTCGACCCGCGCGTGGCGGCGGAGGGCTGACATGCGCGCGGTGCTCCGCCGTTTCGCAACCGGCGGCGGCATCGCCGGGACCGTGCTGTTCGCGCTCGTCGTCCTGGCCGCATTGCTCGCCGCGGTGATCGCCCCCGGAGATCCCATGGCGATGGCCGGCCGGCCGCTGATCCAGCCCTTCTCTGACTGGCGCTTCCCGCTCGGCACCGACCGGCTGGGGCGCGACGTGCTGGCCGAATTGCTGCACGGCGCACGGGCGACCTTGATCGTCAGCGGCGCGGCGGCGCTCGTGACGCTGCTGGTCGGCATCACCATCGGGACGCTGGCTGGGTTCATCGGCGGCCGGCTCGACGATGCGCTGATGCGCCTCGCCGACGCGTTCCAATCGGTGCCGACCTTCATTCTGGCGCTCGCCTTCGTCAGTATTGCCGGCCCGTCCTTGGCGAGCGTGGTCACGGCGGTGTCGCTGGGCGCGTGGACCGCGCCGGCGCGCGTGCTGCGGGCCGAAATCCTCAGCCTGCGGCGCCGTGAATTCGTCGATGCCTACCGCGTGCTGGGCATGCCGCCGCTGCAGATCGCATTTCGCGAAGTGCTGCCCAACGCGCTGCCACCGGTCATCACGCTCGCCGCCGTGATCGTCGCCAACGCCATCCTGGTCGAGGCGGCGCTGTCCTTCCTCGGCCTCGGCAATCCGAACAGCGTCACCTGGGGCGCCATGATCGCCGAGGGCCGTGCGGTCATCCGCAGCGCGCCCTATCTCTCCGCCATTCCCGGCGTCGCGGTCGTCGTCACGGTGCTCGCCGTCAACCTGATCGGCGATGCGGCGAACGAGGCGATCCACGCGCGCCGCGTGCAGGTGCCATGACGGCGCTGCTTTCGGCCGACGACGTTTCGGTCGCCTATCGCGACGGCGCGCGCTGGCTCCAGGCCGTCGATCGGGTCAGCTTCGCCCTTCCACCCAAGGCACGGCTGGCGATCATGGGCGAAAGCGGCTCGGGCAAGACGACGCTGGCGCTGGCGATTGCCGATCTGCTGCCGCACGACGGGATCCGCCGAAGCGGCGCGGTGCGATGGCCGGCCCTCGGCGGCGCGGCACGCCCTGGACGCGATGTCGGCTTCGTGTTCCAGGATCCGATGTCGAGCCTCAACCCGGTGCTCAGCGTCGGCGAGCAGATCGCCGAAGTGGCGGTCACCCATCTCGGCCTGTCCTGGCCCGCGGCGCTGGACCGCGCCGCCGAGCTGCTCGACCGGGTCGGCCTGCCGAGGCCGCGCGACCGGCTGACCTCTTTCCCCCATGAGCTGTCGGGCGGCCAGCGCCAGCGTGTGGCGCTCGCGATGGCGATCACGGCCGAGCCAAAGCTGCTGATCGCCGACGAGCCGACCAGCGCGCTCGACACTCTGACCCAGGCGCAGATCGTCCACCTGCTCGACCGGCTGGCCACCGAGATCGGCCTGGCGCTCGTTCTCGTGACCCACGACTTGGCGCTGGCCGCAAACCTGGCTGGCACGGGCATGCTCATGTATGCGGGACGCGTCGCCGAGCTCGGCCCGATCGAGACGATGGTCTCGGCGCCGCGCCACCCCTATTTGCAGGCTCTTGTGGCGGCCTCGCTCGACCCGGATCGGCCGCCGACCGATCGGTTGGCGGAAATCCCGGGCATCCCGCCGCAGCCGGGCGCGGCGATACCCGGCTGCGCCTTCGAACCACGCTGCCCGCGCGCCCGGTCGGCATGCCGCAGCCGTCCGCCCGGCTGGGCGGGGACGCCGGCGGACGGCGTCGACTGCATCCAGTTCGACCAGCTCGCGGCGGTGCACCGATGAGCGCGCCGCTGCTTGCCGTCTCCGGCCTCGTCAAGGCATTCGGTGCCGGTTCTCGGCGCGTCGTCGCGCTCGACGGCGTCGATCTCGAGATCAATGCCGGCGAGACCCTGGCGCTGGTCGGTCCCTCCGGCTCCGGCAAGACCACGCTCGCCCGGCTTATCCTCAGGCTGATCGAACCCGATGGCGGGCGCATCGTATTTGCCGGCACCGATCTTCTGTCCTGCCGCGGCGAGGCTTTGCGCCGCATGCGCGCGCGCTTCCAGATGGTGTTCCAGGACCCGCTGTCGGCCCTCAACCCGCTTGCCGCGGTGCAACGACTGCTGGCCGACCCGTTGCGCATTCATGGCGGGAAGACGACAGCGACCATCGACGCCGATGTTGCATCGCTGCTCGAGCTTGTCCGACTGTCGCCGGAGCTCGCCGGGCGTCATCCCCATGAGCTGTCCGGTGGGCAACGCCAGCGCGTGAACATCGCGCGGGCGCTGGCCAGTGGGCCCGAGCTGCTCGTTCTCGACGAGCCGGTCTCGGCTCTCGACATTTCGGTGCGCGCCCAGATCCTCAATCTGCTGCGCGACATTCAAAGGAGCCGCGGACTGGCGTATCTTTTCATTTCGCACGACATGGCGGTCGTGCGGGCGGTGGCCGACCGGGTCGCGGTCATGGATCACGGCCGGATCGTGGAGCAGGGCAGCGTCGAAGCCGTGTTCACCCAGCCTGCCCACGATCAGACCCGGGCGCTGATCGCGGCGACGCCGCGGCTGCGCCGCGCCGGTTGAAGGCGGAGACATGCCATGAGCGAGGACAAGCTGCGCCGGGAGCTCGAGGAGGCGTTCCGCGCCCGCGCCCATCTCTATCGCCTGCTCCATGACGAGCTGGTGACGGCACTCGGCGTCGATCAAGGCGAGGCGATCATGGCGCGGACCATCGAGCGCCTGGGCCGCGAGGTGGGTGAGGCGCACTATCGGCCGCTCGGCCCCGATGCGCACGCCGTCGGCGAGGCATTTCTCAAGGCCAGTCCTGCCGGCGGCCTCATGTACCCGACCGAAGTCGAGCGTCACGACGACGGCATAGATATCCGGGTCGAGCGCTGTCCACTCAAAGACGCCTGGATCGGCGCGGGCTTGTCACCGGCGCGGGTCGCCGCGCTCTGCCGCATCGCCGGCGCCTTCGACAAGGGATTGTTCGAGGCGGCCGGCATCGGCTTCGCCAATGAAACCTGGTCCGCTTCGCGCGGCGGCGGCTGCTGTCATATCTTCCTGAGAAACGAAGCGAGGTGAAACGCGGCTACATTGCCGCCGACTGCTGAGCCCCACCTTCCGCGATCCAGCTCTTCTTCTCTCCGGCGTAGAGCGCGCCGGGATTGCCGCTGACCGTGGTGCGCCACATCAGGCGCTCTTCCTTCTCGGCGTCGTACCAGGTCGCGGCGTGCACCAGGCAGCGATTGTCCCACACCAGCAGGTCGCCGCGCGTCCACTCGTGGACGTAGATGAATTCGCGGCTGGTCATGTGCTTCATGAGCTGGAACAGCAGCTTCTCGCCGTCTCCGTTGGGCCCCTTTTCCATGCCGATGATGGGACCGTCGATGAAATCCATCTGACCCTGCTCGCAGATGTAGAGCGATCGGCGTCCGGTCACGGGGTGCACGCGCACGACGGGCTGACGCTGGGAGCGCTGATGCCGCTCGAGCGGCGGCGGCGTTTCGCCCTTGAGCGCCGCCTCGCGATTGCGACCATAGGCCGAATAGCAGTGCAGGCCTTCCAGCTTGTCGACCTTGGCCTTCAGTTCGGACGAGAGCGCTTCATAGGCCAGCGTGCCGTTGGCGAAGATCGTCTGACCCGCTTCCTTCGCGACCGGCGTTACCGCATAGAACAGCGAGACGTCCGGCGGCGGACGCCGATAGCTCTGGTCGGTGTGCCAGCCCTTGCGATGCGGGAATTGGGTTGGGAACTTGCCGTCGGCGGTCAGCGGCGGGTCCGGCCGCTTGGGCGGCTTGTGCAGGCAGGGCGGCTTGTTCGACAGCACGAGGATTTCCGGCACCGTCTCGTGCCAGAAATTGGGCGGCGTCAGATTCTCGCGATAATTCTCGATCTCGGGGCCGAAGAGGCGGCTGAGCCGCAACAGCAATTCCGGCTCCCGGGCGATCTCGTCCAGGCCTTGAATGAGCAGCAGCCCTTCGGACTTGGCCAGCGCCTCGGTCAGCAGCCCGGGTTCGCGCTCGGCTGCTTCGACGATTGCGTGCGCGCCGCGTGCCGCGACGGGACGCAGCCGGCCGGCGAAATTCGCGCCGGGCAGAGGCGTTTCCAACTCGAAACTCGGGCTCATGGGCGTCCGTCCGAATCTCGGCGACGGGAAAGCCGACGCTATCAAACCGACCGGTGGGGTTCAATTGCCATATTGCCGAGCAGGCCGCGGCCTGCGCTAATGGATCGCGCCAATTTGATGCGCGGTCTGGGCGAACGACCTCACCAGCCATGAGCGGCCGAACCGCACTCTTCGTCGGCGATGCCAGCTTCGATCTGACGATGACGGTCAGTCACGTGCCGGAACCGGATGAGAAGCTGCATGTGCGCGCTGCGGTCGAGTCGCCCGGCGGTGTCGCAACCAATGCAGCGGTCGCCTGCGCCCTGGCCGGAACGCCGGCGCGCCTGATCATCGCCGTCGGCGACGATGTCGTCGGACGCATGCTCGTTGATCAGGTCAAGGCGACATCGGTTGATCTGTCCTGGCGCGCCCGTCCCGGCGCGACCTGCCGGGTCGTTGTGCTGCTCGAGCCGCATGGCGAAAAGCGACTGCTGCTACACCCGGGAGTCTCGATGTTTCCCCGCGTCGATCAGCTCGAGACGGCATCGCTCGACGGCATCGGCTGGCTGCACCTCGCCGTCTACGATGTCGCCTCGGCCAGGCATCTGGTCGATCGATGCCGTGCGCAAGACATTCCCTGGTCGCTCGATCTCGAACCATCGACTTTTCCTGAAGGCCTTTCAATCCTCCGCGACGTGATCGCCGGCGCTTCGACACTTTTTTGCAATGCCCGCGCCGTGGCGCAGATCGGCACCGACGCCATCACGCGGCTGATCGGGATGGGTGCGGCCAGCGTCGTCGAGACGCGCGGTGCCGACGGCGCGATCCTGCATGAGGGTGACATTCATTCCTCAGTTCCGGCGCCAAAGGTGCAAGCCGTCGACACGACCGGTGCCGGCGACTGCCTCGCCGGCTGGTTCATCGCGGAGCGGCTGCGCGGCGCGCTGCCACAGGATGCGGCCGTGTCCGCAGTCGCGGCCGCCACGATGAGTTGCACGCGGCTCGGCGGACAGGTGTCATATCCGACGCGCGCAAACCTGGCGCGCGTGATCAAATAGGCCGCCGGCGACAGACAGGACACTGGCCATGGCCCCACCGCGCGTGCTTCCGCCCAAGCCCAATGCGCTCGAGGAGATCTTCCGCAGGAAGAAGCCGGTGATCGGCGTCATCCACCTGCCTGCCCTGCCCGGCGCGCCGCGCTATGCCGGGCAATCCATGCGGGACATCTATGCCGCCGGCGTCGACGATGCGCGGACGCTGGCTTCGGGCGGGATCGACGGCATCATCGTCGAAAATGCGGGCGACATCCCGTTCCGGCGGCCGGAGAATATCGGGCCGGAAACCGTCGCCGGACTGACGGCCGCGTGCCTGGAAATCCGTGCCGCCGTCGACATACCGATCGGCGTCGTCTGCGTCGCCAATGGCGCGATCCCGGCGCTCGCCGTCGCCAAGGCCGTGGGCGCGCGCTGGGTGCGCGTCAACCAGTGGGTCAACGCCTATGTCGCCAATGAGGGCTTCCTCAACGGCCCCGCACCCGAGGCGACACGCTATCGCGCGGCGATCGGCGCCGCCGATGTGCGAATCTTCGCCGACGTCCACGTCAAGTTCGGCGCTCACGCAATCACGGCCGACCGCAGCGTCACCGAACAGGCGACGGATGCGGAGTGGTTCGACGCCGATGTGCTCGTCGCGTCGGGCACGCGCACCGGCTCGCCGACCGAGCCGCGCGAGGTCGAGGAGATCAAGCACGGCACAAACCTGCCGGTCATCGTCGGCTCCGGCCTCAATCCCGACCAGGTCCCTGGCCTGTTCGCCGTTGCCGATGGGGCGATCATCGGCCAATGGCTCCGGCGCGACGGCGTCTGGTGGAATCCCGTCGATCCGGCCCGCGTCGAGCGCCTGGTCGCGGCCGTGTCGCGCGCCAGAGGCGGCTCCTAACGCGGTCCCCATCGCCCGAGCGGCGATGACAGTGCGAAAATGCGCGGATTCACCGATCTTTCGGCCCGGTTCGCCTTGCGCGGCCTATCCCCCCTGGCTAACATTGTCGAAAATCGACGCCAAGAAGCGTTCTCGGACCGTTCAAGTCCACGCCAATCCACAGGGAGGGCCGGATCATGAGCTCGGAGTCACATCCTTATATTCCCGTCCTGCGGTCGAACCTCGCCGAAGGCAAGATCGACCGCCGCGAGTTCCTGCGCACCTCGACACTGCTCGGCCTGTCGGCGACCGCTGCCTATGCCTTTGCCGGCGTGCCAAATCCGGCCCGGGCCCAGGCCAACATGCCCAAGGGCGGGCGCCTCAGGATCAGCATGCGGGTCTACGACCTCAAATCCCCGCACCGCTTCAACGCGACCTCGGCGAGCAACATCGTCCGGCAGACCAATGACTTCCTGACCGTCACCGGTGCCGACAACGTGACGCGGCCCGGCCTGATCGAGAAATGGGAGGTCAGCCCCGACCTCAAGACCTGGACGCTCCATGTCCGCAAGAACGTCAAGTGGCGCAAGGGCGGCGACTTCACCGCCGACGACGTGATCTGGAACCTGAAGCACGTGCTCGACCCGGCCACGGGCTCCTCCATGCTCGGCCTGATGCGCTCCTACATGATCTCGGAGTTCGAGACCGCCGAGAAGGACGACAAGGGCAATCCGAAGAAGGTCAGCCGGCTGTGGGACGCGAACGCGCTGCAGAAGGTCGACAGCCACACGGTGCGCCTCAACTGCAAGGCGGCGCAGCTCGCCGTGCCCGAGCACCTGTTCCACTATCCGAATTCGATGCTGCATCCGGCCGATGGCGGCGAATACAAGCTGGGCTCCGACGGCACGGGGCCGTTCGAACTGGTCGAGCTTGAAGTCGGCAAGAAAGCCGTGCTGCGCGCGCGCCAGGGCTATTGGGGCAAGGGGCCCTATGTCGACACGGTGGAATTCATCGATCTCGGCGACGATCCCGGTCCGCAGCTCGCGGCCTTCGCGTCGCGCCAGGTCGACGGCATCCAGCTCATCAGCACCGACCTGGTGCCTTCGCTGCGAAACCTGCCCCATGCCGCGGTCTACGAGCAGACCACGGCCGGCGCCGGCGTGGCACGGGTGCACTACGACAAGCCGCCCTTCAACGACAAGCGCGTGCGCCAGGCCCTGCGGCTTGCCATTGACTGCCAGAAGATCCTGGACGTCACCATGCGCGACGCCGGCTCGGTCGGCGAGCATCATCACGTCGGCCCGACTCTGCCGGATTACGCGAAGCTCCCGCCCTACAAGCAGGACATCGCCAAGGCGAAGCAGCTGCTCGCCGAAGCCGGCCATCCGAACGGGCTCGACTTGACGATCAGCTGCCGCAAGGAGCCGAGCCAGGAGCCGCAGCTCGTCCAGGCGCTGGTCGAGCAATGGAAGGCGGTCGGCATCCGCGTCACGGTCAACATCATGCCGACCGCGGAGTACAACCGCATCTGGACCGAGGTTCCGTTCGGCTTCATCGGCTGGGCGCACCGGCCGCTCGGCATCATGACCCTGGGCCTGGCCTACCGCAGCGGACAATCCTGGAACGAATCGCGTTACTCCAATCCGGAGTTCGACCGCCTGCTGTCGGAGGCCGAAGGCACGGTCGATCTCGAGAAGCGCAAGGCCGTCATGGCCAAGCTCGAGGCGATCATGCAGGACGACGGGCCGATCATTCAGCCGGTTTGGAACAAGATGTACCAGGTGTTCGACAAGAAGGTGAAAGGCGCCTACGCGCATCCTTCGCAGCTCGTGATGTGCAACGAGTTCGCGGTGGAGGCATGACGGGACAGGGGGCCGGTCAAGCCGGCCCCCATCCTGCCTTCTCGAATCTTTCGCATCGGCGGGTCTGGTTCGCCGCGGCTGACGCGGGCCGCGTGGCCGGAGATTCCTTGATAGTGTCAAAAGCAGGCCCGCTGCGGCGGAGCTGATCGGAGCAGGAAGAGGCCCCCAGGAACCGGATCGACGATGCCTCGGATTGTCTTCCGACGTCTGGTCTATCTCATCGCCACCATGCTGGCGGCCTCGCTCATCCTGTTCGGCCTGTTCGAGCTGTCGCCGGAGTCGGTGGCCGTCGACGCGTTGGGACAATTTTCAACGCAAGAGCAACGCATGCTCTGGCTGGAGCAGAACGGCTATTTCGAGCCAGCCTATGTCCGCTATTTCGCCTGGCTCGGCAAGTTCGTCACCGGCGATCTCGGCATGTCCAGGGTCTTCAATGCCCCGGTCGCCAAGGTGCTGGTCGACCGGCTGTCCGCCACCGGCATACTCGCCCTCTTCTTCTTCGCCACGTTGATCCCGATTTCCCTCACGCTCGGCGTGATCGCCGGCATCCAGCGGGGCACGCTGGTCGACCGCGCCATCACGCTCTTTTGCGTCATCACCACGTCGATCCCGCCCTTCGCCAGCACGGTGCTGCTGTCGACCATCTTCGTCTTCTCGCTCCATCTGCTGCCCGGCACCAGCGGCATGATCGACGGATTCTCGTTCCGCGAGCTGATCATGCCGGTCACGGCGCTGGTGCTCTACGACCTCGGCTATGTCGCGCGCATGACGCGCGCCTCGATGATCGACGTCATGGCGCGGCCCTATATCCGCACGGCCGTGCTCAAGGGCGTGCCCTATCCCGTGGTCATCCTGCGTCACGCGCTGCGCAACGCGCTGATCGCGCCTTTCACCGTCATCATGCTGCACGTCAACTGGCTGATCGGCGGCGTGATCGTGGTTGAATTGTTCTTTGCCTACAAAGGCTTCGGCTCGCTGATCCTCGAGGCGACGCTGAGCCGCGACCTGTTCCTGCTCGAGGCCTGCACCATGACGGCGGTTGTCATCGCGGTCGCGACCCAGAGCCTCGCCGACATCGCCTACACCTTCCTCAATCCGCGCATCAGGTTCAAATGACCACGGGGATCGACGCACCAGAGCGGAGCGCTCTCGGCGGCGAGGAAAGTCGGGTCGCTGGCTTCATCTCCGGCGTCGGCCGCCTGCGGGAGAGCCCGATCGCGATGATCGGACTTGCCATCGTG
This sequence comes from Alphaproteobacteria bacterium, assembly GCA_016869645.1. Classification (GTDB taxonomy): domain Bacteria; phylum Pseudomonadota; class Alphaproteobacteria; order SHVW01; family SHVW01; genus SHVW01. Next base: position 21,968 of record VGDO01000016.1, on the reverse strand, counting down.
CTGTTCTGGGTACTCGTCGCGATCTTCGCGCCACTGCTGGCCCCGATGTCGCCGACCGCGACCATCCGGCCGATGGCGCTGCCCGGCACGCGCGGGCCGGGCGGCCAGCTCTTCCTGCTCGGCGCCGACCATCTCGGACGCGACGTGCTGTCCCGCATCATCTACGGTGCGCGCACAGTGCTGATCTACGCGCCGATCGCGACCGCCTGCGCCTATGTCGTCGGCGTCGTCGCGGGACTTCTCGCCGGCTACCGGCAGGGCTGGGTCGACGATCTGCTGGCGCGCATCGGCGACCTCATTCTCGCCTTCCCGGCGCTCGTGCTCTACATCGTGATCATCGCCAAGTTCGGCTCGTCGGGGCTCAACATCATCCTCGCGGTCACCTTGGCGAGCGGCCCCGGCGTGATGCGCATCGTGCGCGGCATGGTGCTCGACATCCGAAACCGCGCCTTCGTCGCGGCGGCCCAGGTACGCGGCGAGTCGGCCTGGCACATCATGTTCGCGGAGATTTTGCCGAACGCGACCGGGCCACTGATCGTCGATGCCTGCCTGCGGCTCGGCTACGTCACCATCGCGATCGGCACGCTCGGCTTCCTCGGCCTCGGCCTGCCGCCGCCCAATCCCGACTGGGGCGGCATGATCAGCGAGACCAGGCAGTTCGCCATGATCTTCCCGCACATGGTCGTGTTCCCCTGCCTCGCCGTGTCCTCGCTCGTGCTCGGCCTCAATTTCCTGGCCGACGGCCTGACCGACATTGTGAAGCGCGCATGAGCCTCGTCCTCGACCGCGAGCCGACCAGGACGATCCCCGCTCCGTTGATCGCGGTCGAGGACCTGTCCGTCACCTATTCGGGACGACACGGCGTCGTGCCCGCCGTGGCCAGGGTTTCGCTCGCGCTCGCGCCCGGCCAGAGCCTGGGCGTCGTCGGCGAATCCGGCTGTGGCAAGTCGACGCTGGCGCTCGCGATCATGGCCTATCTCGCCGAGAACGCGGAGATCACCTCCGGCCGAGTCCGCTTCAAGGGAAGCGACATGGCGTCGATGTCGCCCGAGGAGCTGCGCCAGGTGCGCGGCGGTGGCATGGCCATGGTGTTTCAGGAGCCGGGCGCCGCGCTCAACCCGTCCATGCGGATCGTCGACCAGCTTGTCGAGGCCGCGGTCTACCACCGGGAGATCGACGAGGGCACCGCGCGGCGCGAAGCTGGCGAGATGCTGCGCGATGTCGGCCTGCCCGATGTCGAGCGCATCCTCGGCTCCTACCCTCATCAGCTTTCCGGCGGCCAGCAGCAGCGCGCCGTCATCGCCATGGCGTTGCTCGGCCATCCGTCGCTGCTGCTGCTCGACGAGCCGACGACCAATCTCGACGTCACGGTCGAGGCCAGTGTCGTCGAGCTGATCGGGCATCTGCGTCGCAGGCACGGTACGGGGCTGATCTACATCTCGCACAATCTCGGCCTGATCGCCCAGGTATGCGACCGCGTCGCGGTCATGTATGCGGGCGAGATCGTCGAGGAAGGACCGATCGACGCCGTCTTTGCCGCGCCGAAGCATCCCTACACGGCCGGGCTGCTCCGCTGCATTCCGCAGCCCCACACCGACAAGACCGAGCGCAAGCTTCGGCCGATCCGCGGCCAGGTCGATCAGCTCCTGACCCGCCTGCCCGGCTGCGGCTTCGCAGCCCGTTGCGACCACGCCGTGGCGGGACGCTGCGATCAGGGCGAGCTGCCGCTCGTCGACGTCGATGCGGGCGCCCGCCACCTGAGCCGGTGTATCCGTTGGATGGAGATCGCCGACGCAACCGAGACGCCGGACGACCAGGCTGACGCGGGCGGCGTGCGCGACGAGGTTTTGTTGACCGTGCGCGACCTCGACAAGTTCTACCCGGTCGAGGAGAGCGGGCTTGCCTCGCTCTTCGGCGGGCGACCGCGCCGCGTGGTCAAAGCAAACCAGAGGCTTTCGTTCCGGGTCCGCCGCGGCCAGACGCTGGCGATCGTCGGCGAATCCGGCTGCGGCAAGTCGACCTTTGCCAAGGTGTTGATGGGGCTCGAGCAGGCGACGGCCGGCTCGATCGAGCTGGCTGGGCTCGATCTCGCCACGCTGGCTGTCGACAAACGCGATTCCGTGCTGCTGCGCTCGCTCCAGATCGTCTTCCAGAACCCGGATGAGACGCTCAATCCCTGCTACAGCATCGGCACCCAGATCGGCCGCGTGATCCGCAAGTTCGGCATCGCGCGGGCGCGCGGCCAGGTTCAGCAGGAGATCAAGCGCTTGCTGGCGCTGACCCGGCTTCCCGCGACTTTGGCGGCACGTCGCCCGCACCAGCTGTCGGGCGGTCAGAAGCAGCGCGTCGCCATCGCGCGCGCCTTCGCCGGCCGTCCCAGCACGGTCGTCGCCGACGAGCCGGTGTCGTCTCTCGACGTGTCGGTGCGCGCCGCGATCATCGAGCTGCTGGTCGATCTCCAGACCAGCGAAGGCACGACGCTGCTGATGATCAGCCACGATCTCGGCCTCGTCCGCTACATGGCCGATCGCGTCGTCGTCATGTATCTCGGCCAGATCATGGAGAGCGGCACCACGGCCGAAGTCTTCGCCCCGCCCTATCATCCCTATACCGAGGCGCTGCTGTCGGCTGTGCCGGTCGCCGATCCGGCCTTGCGGCGCCGGCGCATCGTGCTCGAGGGCGAGATACCCAGCGCGATGGCGCCGCCCAGCGGCTGCCCATTCCATACCCGATGCCACCGCAAGCTCGGCGCGGCCTGCGAGACCCAGAAGCCGCCCGAGCAACGCATGGCCGACGGCAGTCACCGCATCACATGCCATATTCCCGCGGCCGAGCTGGCGCAGATGGGCGACATCTTCGGTAAGCCCGGCGGCCGCCGGGACGACACATAGGGGGACCTCACAATGCCTGACATGCCGAAGCCCGACCAGGATCATCAGCCCCAGGCGCGTCTGCAGCCCGCGATCAACCAGGTCGACCATCGCAACGAGGTCGACATGGTTCGCCTGCGCGCGTACCGCCTCGGCCGCGTGCAGCAGGAGTTGCGGCGGCGCGACTACGCCGGGTGCCTGCTCTACGACCCGGTGAACATCAGATATGCGACCGGAACGCGCAACATGACGATCTGGACCATGCACAACGCCGCGCGCTACTGCTTCGTGCCGGCCGAGGGCAGGGCGATCCTTTTCGACTACCGCAACTGCGAGCATCTGGCGGCCGGCATCGAGACCGTGGCCGAGTCGCGGCGCGGCACCTTCTGGTACTACTTCAGCGTTGCCGACCGCCGTGCCGAAATCATCCAGCGTTGGGCCAAGGAGATCGACGACGTGGTGCGCGCCCATGGCGGCGAGAACCGACGGCTTGCAGTCGACCATGTCGACCAGGACGGAAGCGCGGCGCTCGAGGCTCTTGGGCTGAAACTGTTCAACGGCCAGGAGCCGCTGGAACACGCGCGCATGATCAAATCGCGGGAGGAATTGGTCTGCATGGGCCAGGCGCTGACCGTGTGCGAGGCGGGGCTCGCCAAGGTGCGCCATGCGCTGGAACCGGGCCGCACCGAGATCGAGCTCTGGTCGCTGCTCGCCTCGACCAATACGGAGATGGGTGGCGAGTACATGGAGACGCGGCTGCTCAGCGCCGGCGGGCGCACCAATCCATGGTATCAGGAATGCAGCGAGCGCCGCGTGCGCCCGCGCGAGATCGTGTCGATCGACACCGACATGGTCGGGCCGTTCGGCTACGACGCCGACATCTCCCGCACCTTCTTCTGCGGGCCGGGCAAGCCGACCGACAACCAGCGCACGATCTACCGCCTTGCCTACGAGCAGGTGCACCACAATATCGAGCTGCTGCGTGCCGGCACCAGCTTCCGCGACCTGTCGGCGCGCGCCTGGAAACCGCCGCCGCGCTTCGCGCCGCTGGCCGCCGGCGTCGTCATTCACGGCATCGGCATGTGCAACGAGTACCCGCAGGTCTATCCGGGCGAAGCCCACGAGCGCGCCGGCTATGACGGCGTGCTCGAAGCCAACATGACCGTGTGCGTCGAGAACTATATCGGCGAGAAGGGCGGGCTCGAAGGGGTCAAGCTCGAGCAGATGGTGCTGATCACCGAGCGCGGCCCGGAGATCCTGTCGCTGTTCCCCTTCGAGGACGAGCTGCTGGCGTGACGGAGTCGACATGCCCTACGTAACGGCCGACGATGGGGTGCGCCTCTATTGCGAGGAGACGGGTTCGGGGTCGTCCATTGTCTTCGTGCACGAGTTCGCCGGCGACCATCGCAGCTGGCAGCCGCAGATCCGTCATTTCGCACGCTTCCACCGCTGCGTCGCGTTTGCCGCGCGCGGCTACGCGCCGTCCGATATCCCCGAATCCCTCGACATGTACTCCCAGGCCCGCGCCGTCGACGATATCGCCGCAGTCATGGCAGGCTTAGGTATCGTCCAGGCCCATGTCGTCGGATTGTCGATGGGCGCCTATGCGACCTTGCATCTCGGTCTGCGCCGACCTCCCCTGGTGCGGTCGATGGTGATTGCAGCCTGCGGCTGGGGTTCCGAGCCGGACAAGCGCGCGGCCAACCTCAGGAACTCCGAGACGATCGCGTCCCTCTTCGAAACCGCGGGCAGCGCTGTCGCCGGCGAAAGATACGCCAACGTGCCGGCGCGCTGGCCGCTGCTGCGCAAGGATCCGCGCGGCTGGGCCGAATTCCTCGAGCAATTGAAAGGCCATTCGGCGCTCGGTTCGGCCCGGACGCTGCGTGGCGTGCAGATGCGCCGTCCCTCGTTGTGGGACTTCGCCGAAGACCTGAAGCGCATCAAGCTGCCGACTCTCATCGTCGCCGGCGACGAGGACGAACAGTGCCTGCAGCCCGGCCTTCTGATGAAGCGCAACATTCCCGATTCCGGACTTCTCGTGCTGCCGCGTACCGGTCACGCTATCAATCTCGAAGAGCCGGACGCGTTCAATGCGGCGCTCGCGCAATTCTTTCATGCCGTCGAGGCCGGTCGGTGGCCATTGACCGGCGGTCAGGCATAGTCGGACGTCTCGATGGATAATAAACCAGCCGATCTCATCATCAGGAACGGCACGGTCATCGACGGGACCGGCGCTGCCAGGAATGCCAGCGATGTCGCGATCAAGGATGACCGCATCGTCGCGGTCGGACGGCTGGGCAGCATGAAGGCGGGGCGCGAGATCGACGCGACCGGCCGCATCGTGACGCCCGGCTTCATCGATGCCCACACCCATGACGACCGCGCGCTGCTGTCGATGCCCGACATGACGCCCAAGGTCAGCCAGGGCGTCACCTCGCTGGTCGCCGGCAATTGCGGCGTCAGCCTGGCGCCGCTGGTGATCGCGGGCAGGCCGCCGCCGCCGCTCGACCTGCTCGGGCCCGACCCGGGCTGGTTCCGCTTCCCGCGTTTTCGCGATTTTCGGCAGGCGCTCGGCGAGGAGCCGCCCGCGCTCAACTGCGCGCTGTTGGTCGGCCACATCACATTGCGCCACCGCGCCATGGACCGCTTCGATCGGCCGGCAACGCTCGACGAGATCGACGTCATGCGCGCGCTCGTCGAGCAATCCATGGGCGACGGCGCGATCGGCTTCAGCACCGGCCTCGACTATCCCGATGCCGTCGCATCCTCGCGCGAGGAGGTGCGCCACCTGGTTGCCGCCGTGAAGCCCTTCGGCGGCCTCTATTGCTCGCACACCAGAAACTACTTCGAGGCGGTCGAGGAGGCGCTCGACGAAGCGCTCGAGCTCGGCGAAGAGACCGGTGTGCCGGTCGTCATCTCGCACCACCAGGTGAGCGGCCTTGCCAATTTCGGCAAGAGCCGGCGCACGCTGGCGCGCATCGAGCGCGCGCGGGCGAGCCACGCCGTCGGGCTCGATGCCTACCCTTACAATGCCAGCTCCAAGACCCTCGATCCCGGCCGCGCCAAGCCCGGCGTGCGCATCATGGTCACCTGGTCGATTTCCCACCCTGAGCATGTCGGGCGCGAGCTCGCGGACATCGCAGCGGAGTGGAACTGCACGCCCGTCGAGGCGGCCGAGCGGCTGCTGCCGGCGGGTGCGATCTATTTCCAGCTCGACGAGGAGGATGTGCGACGCATCCTGGCGTATCCGCATACCATGATCGGGTCCGACGGCCTGCCGCACGACGTCCATCCTCATCCGCGCCTGTGGGGCGCGTTTCCGCGCGTGCTCGGTCACTACGCGCGCGAGGTCGGGCTGATGACGCTCGAGGAGGCGGTACGCCGCATGACCAGCCTGCCCGCGGCGTGGTTCGGCCTGCCCGACCGCGGCGTGCTGCGGCCCGGCGCCTATGCCGACATCGTCGTATTCGATCCGGAGACCGTGGCCGACCGCGGCACGTTCATCAAACCGGCGCAGCCGGCGGCGGGTATCGACACCGTGATCGTCAACGGCCGCCCGGTCTGGTCGCAGGGGGCGCATACAGGTGCGCGACCTGGCCGGGTTCTCAGGCGCGATCCGTCAGTCGCCAACATCAAAGCGGGTTGATCAACCATGGCACTGCCGGTCTATGTCGTCGATGCCTTTGCCGATCGGCCCATGACGGGCAATCCCGCAGCCGTGGTGCCGCTCGAGACATGGCTGCCCGAGGCGGTGATGCAGGCGATCGCCGCAGAGATGAATCTGTCGGAGACCGTGTTCTTCGCGCCGCATGGCGATGGGTTCGACATCAGGTGGTTCACGCCGACCCTCGAAGTCGATCTCGTCGGTCATGCCACGCTGGCCGCAGGCTGGGTCGCGTTCAACCGGCTGGCCTTCAAAGCGACCGAAGCGCGCTTCATTGGCCGTGCAGGATCGCTCACAGTGTCGCGCAAGGGATCGGGCGAGGCGGCGCTGCTCTCGATGGAGATGCCGGCGCGCATTGCCAAGCCGTGCCGCGCCCCGCCTGAGCTGGCACGGGCGCTCGGAGCCGCACCGGTCGAGGTGCTGGCGGCGACCCACTATCTCTGCGTCTTCGCCGATGCCTCGGTCGTCCGCGGCCTGAAGCCCGACATGAACCTCCTAGCCAGCCTCGACAAGGCGGCGGTCATCGTTACGGCGCACGGCGACGTCGAGTTCGACTTCGTGTCGCGCTTCTTCGCGCCGGCCAATGGCGTGCCCGAGGACCCGGTGTCCGGCGTGTCGCACTGCTCGCTCGTCCCCTATTGGAGCCGGCGCCTTGGCAAGAAGAACCTGGTCGGCCGCCAGGTCTCACAGCGCGGCGGGACGCTGGTCTGCGAAGACCGCGGCGATCGCATCACCCTGGATGGAACCGCAGCCCTGTTCCTCGAAGGCACCCTTTCGATCTGAGGAGCGCTCGTATGGACGACCTGACCCTGGACAAGGCGCTGGAGATCATCGCCCATGCGCGCAAGCACAAGCGGCAGCTCACCAAGAAAGCCGTGGCCTACGCCATCGTCGACGCCGGCGGCAACACGCTGGCGCTCGCACGCGAGGAAAAGGCGGGCTTCCTGCGCGCCCAGCTCGCGCTCAACAAGGCCTGGGGCTGCTTCGCGCTGGGCTTCCCCAGTCGGACGCTGCGCGATCAGGTCAAGGGCTGGGAGCTGTGGTTCGCCGGCATCAATGGCGCCGCCGGTGGACGGCTGATGCCCGTGCTCGGCGGCGTGATGATCCGCACCAAGTCCGGCAAGCCGATCGGCGCCATGGGAGTAGCGGGTGCTGCCGGCATCGAGGACGAGGAACTCGCCAGCGTCGGCATCGCCAAGGCCGGTTTCAAGCCCGATGTCGGCGGCGAGACGCCGGGCACCGATGCCGCGAAGCGACGGCGCAGCCAATAGCGGCCTGAAACGTCAGCCCGGAGCATGATGCCGGGTCCAGTGCTCGGCGATCTCGTCGCGCTTGCAGATCCACACCTTGGTGTGCGCGAGGACATAGTCGACGAACTTGGCAAACGCGGCGGCGCGCCCGGGCTTGCCGGCCAGCCGGCAATGGAGCGCCACGGTCATCATGCGCGGCTGGCGCTCTCCTTCGCGGTAAAGCTCGTCGAAATCGGCCTTTAGGCACTCGTAGAAATCGTCGGGCACGACCCAGCCCTGGCCGCGCGCATAGCGCGTGTCGTTGTTGTCGAGGGTGTGCGGCACGACGAGATGCGGTTTTCCTTCGACGGTCACCCAGTAGGGCAGCTCGTCGCTATAGGAATCGCAGTCATACAGCGCGCCTTCCGCCACGGCGAGCCGGCGCGTGTTCCAGCTCGGCCGACCGCAATAATATCCCCTCGCCCGTTGTCCCGTGAGCCGCTGGATCACGTCGAACGACATCTTGATGTGCTGGCGTTCGGTCGCCTCGTCCATGTCCTGGTAGTCGAACCAGCGCCAACCATGGCTGACGAAATCGCAATTCAACCGGGCCATGGCGCGCGCGGCCTCTGGGTGGCGCTCCATCGCCATGCCGACCGCATAGACCGTGAACGGGAGCTTGCGCTCGTCGAAAATGCGCAAGAGCCGCCAGATGCCGACGCGGCTGCCATACTCGTAAGCCTGCTCCATGTTGTAGTTGCGCTGGCCGATCATCGGTTGCGCCATGAACAGGTCGGACAGCGCCGCCTCGGACGCGCGGTCTCCGTGCAGGAGGCAGTTCTCCCCGCCCTCCTCGTAGTTGATGACGAAGTTGACGGCGATGCGCGCCTCGCCCGGCCAGCGCACGGTCGGCGGCGTGGCGCCATAACCGATCAGGTCGCGCGGATAGTTTTCATTCATGATTCTACCTCCGGCTGCCGGCGGGATGTTTCCATTCCGCAGCGAAACGCACTAGCATCGCTTCGTTCGCCAACTCTACAAAATGCGAGGAATTGTCTCATGGATATCAAGCGCTTCGATCCGGGTCCGCGGCTGAGCCGCGCGGTCGTCTTCGGCGACACGGTCTATCTCGCGGGGCTCACGGCCGACGATGCCTCCCAGGGCGTCACGGGGCAAACGCAACAAATCCTCGCCAAGATCGATCACTATCTGAAGCAGGCCGGCACCGACAAGTCGCGCCTGCTGACCGCGCAGATCTGGCTGTCGGACATCAAGACCTTCAACGACATGAACAAGGCGTGGGAGGCCTGGGTCGACAAGGCCAATCCGCCGGCCCGCGCGACCGTCGAGTCCAAGCTTGCTGGTGCGGGCCTGTCGGTCGAGATCATGGTGGTCGCAGCGCGAAGCTGAGGCGGTGGCCGCAGGCGCGAACAGAAGCCGCTGACGCTTCGTCGATGACCGGCGCCGACATTGTCGTGATCGGTGGTGGCATGGCCGGCGCATCGGCCGCCTTCGAGCTGGCGTCTGCTGCCAAGGTCGTCGTACTCGAGCGGGAATCGGCGTGCGGCTATCACGCGACCGGGCGCTCGGCTGCCAGCTTCACCGAGAACTACGGCACCGCGACGATCCGTCGCCTCGCCAAGGCCAGCCGGCCATTTCTCGAACGCCCACCCGAGGGTTTCGCCGGCTCGCCGCTGCTGGCGCCGCGCGGCATGCTGACCGTGGCGCGCGCCGACCAGCGCGCAGCGCTGCGGGACGAACTCGAACGCGCGCTCGAATTCGTGCCGACCATGCGGCGCGTCTCGGTCGACGAGGCGCTGGCTCTGGTGCCCGTGCTGCGCCGCGACTACCTGGACGGCGCGATCCTCGAGCCGAATTCGATGGACATCGACGTCCACGGCCTGCACCAGGGGTTCCTCAAGGGCATCCGGCGGCGCGGCGGCACGGTCATCGTCGATGCCGAGGTCACGGCACTCGAACGCGACGGAAGGCGGTGGCGCGTCTCGACACGGGCCGGGCCCTTGAGCGCCGACATCGTGATCAACGCGGCCGGCGCCTGGGCCGACGAGATCGGTCGTTTGGCCGGCGCCGCCCCAATCGGCTTGGTGCCGAAACGGCGCACCGCCTTCACGGTCGACGCGCCGGCGGGAACCGCGGTCGAGGCCTGGCCCCTGGCGAACGATGTCGGCGCCGAATTCTACTTCAAGCCGGACGCCGGCCGTCTTTTTGTCTCGCCGGCCGACGCGACGCCAAGTCTGCCGACAGACGCCCAGGCGGAGGACATCGATGTCGCAGAGGGTGTCGACCGTCTGGAGCGCGCGACGACCATCGCGGTCACGCGCGTGGTACGCCGATGGGCGGGGCTGCGCAGCTTCGTGACCGACGGTTCGCCGGTCGCGGGCTTCGACCCGGAGGCCAGGGGATTCTTCTGGCTGGCCGGCCAGGGCGGCTATGGCATCAAGACCGCGTCGGCGCTCGCGCGCGCAACCGCAGCCTTGATCTCGGCCGGGCGTCTGCCCGAGGATCAGGTGGCACTCGGCCTGTCGGCCGCGCAGCTTTCGCCGGCCCGGTTGCGCGGCATGCCGGTCGATGGCGGCATGCCCGCCACCGCACGGGCCTGACGGAGAGAACCGCCGATGGCGCGATATCTGACGATGGCAGCAGCCCAGCTCGGTCCGATCTCGCGTGGCGACAGCAAGGCGTCGGTCGTACAGAGGCTGATTGCGCTGATTCGCCAGGCCCATGAGCGCGCCGTCGAGTTCGTCGTGTTCCCCGAGATGGCGCTCACGACCTTTTTTCCGCGCTGGTACATCGACGACCGCGACGCCGTCGACGCCTATTTCGACTCCACCATGCCGAGCCCGGAAACGCTGCCGCTCTTCGAGGAGGCGGCACGCCGCCGCGTCGGCTTCTATCTCGGCTATTGCGAGCGCGCCGAGGAAGGCAACCGCATCAGACGCTTCAACTCGTCGGTCCTGGTCGACCGCGACGGCAAGCTACTCGGCAAGTACCGCAAGGTCCACGTGCCCGGCGCGTCGGAGAACGACCCGACTCTGCCGCTGCAGCATCTGGAGAAGCTCTACTTCGAGGATGGCAATCTCGGCTTCCCCGTCTTCAAGACGGCGAGCGCGACGATCGGCATGGCGATCTGCAACGACCGGCGCTGGCCGGAAACCTACCGCACCATGGCGCTCAAGGGCGCGGAGGTGGTCGTGCTCGGCTACAACTCGCCGGCCCAGATGCCGGACTGGCCCGACCAGAACGCGCTCCGCGCATTCCATCACCTCGTGTGCATGCAGTCGGCCGCTTATCAGAACGGGTTGTGGATCGTGGCATCGGCGAAGGCAGGCCGTGAGGATGGATTCGACCTGCTCGGCCATAGCTGCATCATCGCTCCGTCCGGCGAAGTGGTGGCGCTTTCCTCGACCCTGGCGGACGAGCTCGTGCCCTACCGCTGCGACATCGACCTCGCACCCTACTACAAGAGCTTCCACGACTTCGAGCGCAACCGCCGTCCGGATCAGTATGAGGGACTGCTCGCGGCCCGCGGCAACCAGCGCTCGCGCGCGGATGCCGAGGCGTGCCGGCGCTACTGGGACGGCGGAGAGCCCGCATGACCGCGCGGCCCGTCGTCATTCTCGATCGAAACGTCGCGATCTACATCGACCTATTGCGCCGCCGCTTCTCGTCGCTACGCTTCGAGACCTGTCTCGACTACGCCGACATCGACCGCGTCGTGAAGACGCACCAGCCGGAAGTCATCCTGTGCAATCGCTGGGGCATGCCCTATCCACGGGCAGCGCTCGTCGAGGCGCCGAGCGTGCGCTGGGTCCATGCCATGAGTTCCGGCGTCAATCATCTGGCGCCGTGGGATCCCCAGCGCGTCACCGTCACCAATTCAGCCGGCATCTTCAGCGAGTCGATGGCGCAATACGCGCTCGGCATGATCCTCATGTTCAGCCAGCGCATTCCGACCTTCATCCGTCAGCAGCAGCGCCGCGAGTGGAAGCTGGTCAAGGTGGCGCCGGTGCAGGGCAAGCTCCTCTGCGTGCTCGGCGCGGGATCGGTCGGCGGCCAGGCGGCAGCGCGCTGCAAGGCGTTGGGCATGCACGTGGTCGGCGTGCGCGCGCGGCCGCGGCCGACGCCCCACATCGACGAAGTGGTCGGCATCGACCGGCTGCACGACGTGCTGGCGCGGGCGGATTTCGTGCTCAATTGCCTGCCGCTCACCGAGGCGACCCGCGGCCTGATGAATGCCCAGGCCTTCGCCGCGATGAAAAAAAGCGCCTACTACATCAACATCGGACGTGGCGCCGTCGACGACGAGCCGGCGCTGATCGCCGCGCTCAGATCGGGCGCGCTTGCTGGGGCGGCGATCGACGTTTTCCAGCGCGAGCCGCTGCCCAAGGACAGCGAGCTCTGGCAGTTGGAGAATCTCGTGATTACGCCGCATTCCTCGGGCGAATTCCCGACCTGGGAGATGGACACGGTCGCGCGCTTCATGGACCAGCTCGATCTGTGGCTGGCCGGCAAGGAGCTGCGCTTTGTCGCCGACCCCGGCAAGGGCTATTGACCGACCCGGCTTGAGCGCGCGGCGGGCCGTGCGAATCCTGCAATCAGTTTGCACCGGCGCATGGCTTGTGCCCTACTGTCCGCAAGAATGGGCCTTGCAGCGACGCTGAACAAGGCCGGGCGACAAGATCGAAATTTCGACGGGAGGCGCTCATGTTCAGCACCCTGTCCCGCCGCCTCGGCGCGGCCACCCTTGGTGTCGCAGCGACAGTGCTGATGATTCCGGCCGATACCGGAGCCGCGGATTTCTCCGGGAAGACGATTGAGTTCACCGTTCCCTTCGGGCCCGCCGGCGGATCGGATGTGTGGGCGCGTTTCTTTGCCCCCCTGATCGCCGAGCAGCTTCCAGGCAAGCCGACGATCGTCGTCAAGAACGTCCCTGGCGGCGGATCGATCACCGGTACCAATCAGTTCGTCCAGCGCGCCAAGCCCGACGGGCTGTCGATCCTCGGCACGTCGGGCAGCACCCAATTTCCGTTCCTGCTCGACGACCCGCGCGTGCGCTACAACTACATGGATCTCATCCCGATCATGTTGTCTCCGACCGGCGGCGCGGTCTACGTGAACCCCAGCCTCGGCGCGAAGGATGCGCGCGACATCGGCAAGCTCAAGGGCAAGGAGATGAAATACGGCAGCCAGGGGCCGACCTCTCTTGACCTGGTGCCCGTTCTGGCTGCCGAAATCCTCGGCCTCGACGTCAAGCCGGTGTTCGGCATGACTCGCGGCGAGGGCCGGCTCGCCTACGAGCGCGGCGAGGCCCTGTACGACTATCAGACCACTTCGGCATACATCAGCAACGTCGTGCCCCTGATCAAAGCCGGCAAGGCCGTTCCGCTGTTCTCCTGGGGCGTCTTGAATGACAAGGGCGAGTTCGTGCGTGACCCATCATTCCCCGACCTACCGCATTTCGCCGAGGCCTACGAGATGGCGTATGGCAAGCCGCCGTCGGGCATCGCCTACAATGCATTCAAATCATTCGTCGTCGCCGGGTTCGCCGCGCAGAAGCCGCTCTTTCTGCCCAAGGGAACGTCCAAGGAAATTGTCGACACTTACGTCGCCGCTATCACACGGGTCGTCAGCGCGCCCGACTTCAAGAAAAGAGCGGGCGACGAGATCGGCGAGTACACCCAGGCGGTGGGTCCAGCGGCCGAAAAAATGATGACCGTCGCGTTGAGTGTCGATCCGGAGGCCAAGGCTTGGGTGAAGAACTGGCTGGTGACCAAGTTCAACGCCAAGCTCGGAGGCAACTAGCCGCTTTCTCTCCGTTGCGAATGGATCGCCCGCACCTGGCCGGCGTCGTCTCGATCGGCGCCGCCGCCTGCGCGATGGAGACCGGGCACGATGCTTGAGCCCATCGGCTCGGCCCTCGTCACGCTGCTGAGCGGGTGGCATCTCCTCCACATGATGATCGGCGTCCTCGTCGGCATGCTCGTCGGGGTCCTGCCGGGCCTCGGAAGCATTGCCGGCATGTCGCTCCTGCTGCCTTTCATCTACGGCATGGATCCGGTGTCCGCGCTCGCGATGCTGATCGGCATGCTCGCCGTCGTGCCGACCGGCGACACCTTCACGTCGATCCTGATGGGCATACCCGGCAGCGCCGCGTCGCAGGCCACGATTCTCGACGGGTTTCCCATGGCCAAGCGGGGCGAGGCGGCACGCGCGCTGTCCGCGGCATTCTTCAGCTCCATGATCGGCGGCGTGATCGGCGCTGCGGTTCTGACGGTCTTCGTCGTCGTTGCACGGCCCATCATCCTGCTGTTCTCCTCGGCCGAGCTTTTCATGCTCACCGTCCTCGGACTGAGCATGGTCGGCGTCCTGGCGGGATCGAGCATGCTCAAGGGCCTGCTTGCGTGCGGTCTTGGCCTGCTGCTGGGATCGGTCGGGGCGGCACCCGCGACTGGCGAGTGGCGTATGGTGATGGGCATCGACTACCTGGTCGACGCCATTCCGCTCGCGGTCATGGCGCTCGGCATCTTTGCGATCCCCGAGATCGTCGATCTGCTGCGGCGCAACACGGCTATCTCCGAGACAGTCGAGCTCGGGCGCGGGTGGCTGAGAGGCATCCGGGACACGATCGAAAACCGGGGGATTGTGCTGCGCTGTTCGGGCATCGGTTGCGTGATCGGCGCCATGCCCGGGCTCGGCGGCTCGGTTGCCGACTGGCTCGCCTACGGCCACGTCGTGCAGCTGGCAAAGGACAAGTCGCAGTTCGGCAAGGGTGACGTGCGCGGCGTGCTGGCGCCGGAGTCGGCCAACAACTCGGTCGCCGGTGGCGCGCTCATCCCCACCATCCTGTTCGGCATCCCGGGCTCGGGCTCGACCGCGATCTTCCTGGGCGGTCTCATCCTGCTGGGCATTCAACCAGGCATCACGATGGTCGAGACGAAGCTCAACCTCGTCTACACCATCATCTGGACGCTGGCGCTCGCCAATGTCGTCGGCGCCGGGCTTTGCTTCGCGCTGTCGCCAGCGGTGGCGCGCCTGACGACGATCCCCTACGCCTACGTCGCGCCCTTCATGCTGATGGTGATCTTCTTCGCCGCCTATCAGGCGACGAGCCACTGGGGCGACATTCTGACGCTGCTGGCCATCGGCGTCGTCGGGATCTACATGCGTCGCTTCGGCTGGCCGCGACCGCCGCTGCTGATCGGCTTCGTGCTGGCGCGCGGAGCCGAAACCTATCTGTACCAGGCTGTGCAATTCCATGGTTGGACGTGGATTCTGCGCCCCGGCGTCCTGATCCTGGCCACCATCACCGCGCTCTCGGTCTGGGTCGGCCTTCGCTACGGCAAGAGCGACATCGACGAAGGCGGCAGCTCGGGGGCCGTGCGCGACCGACGTCCGCAGCTCGCCTTCGCCTCGGCGGTCCTCGTGGCGAGCGCCTATGCAGTCTGGGATTCGGTCACGCAGTCTTACCTGGCGCGGATCTTTCCGCTCACCGTGTCAGTCGCGGTCTTGCTCGGCGTCATCGGCCTGCTCGCCGTTCTTCTGCGCAGAAAACAGTCGCGCGCGGTCTTCGACACTGAGACCGAGCCCGTCGCCGGCCGAAAATCAAGTGAGCACTATCTCCTTTGGATGGCGGGTTTCCTGGCGGCAAGCGCGCTGTTCGGTTTCCTGATCGGCCTCGCGGCGTTCTTTGTCGTCTTCCTTCACGTCAAGGCGCGCGCTTCGATCGGCCGAAACACGATCCTCACGGGCTCGGCGTTGTTGTTCCTGATTGCCATGTCCCACGTGTTCACGCTCGATTTTCCCGGCGGACTGCTGCAGGCCACCGTCGATATGCCATGGCCGTTCCGGTGAGACGTCGATCTCGCCTGGTTGAGCTTCGGTCGACCGGCATTGGTTCCCCTGTGTTCGATCCAGCAAGAATTGGAATGCCGAGATGGATCTTCAGCTGAAGAACAAACGCGCGCTGGTCACCGGCGCGACCATGGGAATCGGCCGCGCGATCGCCAAGGGCCTCGCGGCCGAAGGCGTCCTGGTCGCAGCGGTCGGACGCCGGACCGAACTGCTTGGAAGTCTGGCGACCGAAATTACCGCCGCCGGCGGCCAACAGCCGCTTTCGATCGGCCTCGACATCATGGCAGCGGACGCGGCCGCCACGTTGCATCGGCGCGTGTCCGAGTTCGGCGGCATCGACATCCTCGTCAATTGCGCCGGCGGAAGCCGGGTCTTGCCAGTTGATGCGGCGGACGACAAATGGGACGAGGCGATGACGCTGAACTTCACGCGGCAGCGCCAGATAACGCAGGCGATGCTGCCGACCATGATCGCACAGAAATGGGGACGGATTATCAACATAACCGGCAAGTCGGAGCCGGAGCGCATCAACGCCGCCTTCTCCGCCAAGGCAGCGGTGCATGCCTGGGCCAAGGGGCTTTCGCGCGAGATCGGCAAGCACGGCGTTACGGTGAACTCGATTGCGCCCGGACGGATCATGAGCGAGCAAATCCGTCGCAACTATCCGGAGGATTACCGGAAGCACTTCGCAGAAACGGAAATCCCGGTCGGATATTGGGGCGAGCCGGAAGACCTGGCCGTGCTGGCCGTGTTCTTGGCGTCCCCGCTCGCCCGCTACATTACCGGCGCTGTTCTGCCGGTCGATGGCGGCTTGCGCAGGTATCAGTTCTGATCAGGATTCAGCCCTGAATCTGCGCTTCGCGACAGATTCCAAAAAAGGGCGGGTCGACCGGCGCAGGACCATCCGCGGGCCGCGCTCGGTCACGCCTTTTCCGACTGTTGCGCGCGCGCCCCGCAGCGTCTGGAAATTTGGCGCTTTCGCGGCCGATCGGTGACCCGTTTCCGGCCGTGTGCGCTGCCTGACAAGTCGTTGTCAGGCCTGGGCTCTTGCTGCGTGCGGCCGCGCCGGAAATGACACAACCCGATCACACCGATTGCACCGCGCGATCGGGTGAAAATGCGTTCACGCAGAGAGCCAAGCGCATTGGCAAACAGGTTCCGTCGAACGGTGTGTCGCGACCGGTCGATCAGGCAGCGGCGAGGGTGTATCGCGGACCGGGAGAGTACAGCATGAGCAGCAGCACGAAGCGCGATGACGGGGCCGTTTCCGGCAAGACGACCCAGTCGACGCACAAGCCTGTCGCCGGCGAATGGGACCGAGGTTTCGCATCGATCACCGGCGGCCAGAAGGCTGCGGCTGTCAAAGCGACGAACCGCAGCCCTGACGGCAAACCGCAGGGTGCGGCCGGCGCGGCGACGGGCGACCGCCCAAGCGCCGCGAGATCGACCGCATGGCCGCGGTTCGAATCCACCGAGAGCCAGAGTGGCAGCGTTCCGCCGATTGCGGACAAGCCGCCGACGCCGGGCGCCGCGCCCCGTTCGGGTGACAAACCTGCGGCAAAATCCCAGCAGGGCGACGCGCTGCCATGGGCCGCCCAATGGGCGGAGTACCGAGCGCACCCCATGTCATTCAAGGTGCCGGTGGCCAAGGCGACGGCCCGGTCTGCTTCCAAGGCGTCCGCTCCCGCCAAGCCGGCGGCACAGCGCGCGGTCGACAAGAGCACGACCGACAGGATGACCGCAGCGCGAGCGCAAGCATCCAAGGCCGCGACCGACCAAGCAGCACCAACAAAGCCCGCTGGCGACGTTTCGGTGCCCCCGATGCATGTTTCGGCTCAGGCGGGCGCTCCGAATTCGGCCCCGGCCAAGGTGGAAACATCCGAGCCGGCACCCACCCAGCCGGCGACCAATGATGCGCCCACGACCGAGCGCGCAGCAGGACCCGCCGAGGCTCCGAAGCGCACGATGAACATCCCGTCGCCCGGGGATGCCACGGGCGCCACCACGCCCGAGGTGGAAGCGCCCAAGCCGGTACCGGCCCAGCACGCGGCCAAGGAGGCCGGTCCGCCCGAACGCGCAGCGGACGCCGCCGCTATGCCGACGCGTACGGTCAGCGCACCGTCTCCGGCGTATGCACCTATCTCGACCACGCTCAAGGTGGAAACGCCCAAGGTGGAAGTCCCCGAGTCGGAAGCACCCAAGCCGGTACCGGTTCTGCAGGCCGCCAAGGAAGCGGGTGCGCCCGATCGCCCAACAGGGTCCGACCGCACAACGGGCACCGGCAACGCCGTATCGAAACTCGGACCGACCCTCGACAAAGGGATCGCACCCGATCAGACGTCGAGCAGGCAGGCCGTTCGTGCGAGCAAGCGCGCCGCCACCATCCGCAACATTGCCAGGGCGCTGGCGGCCGGCCTGGCGACGATCGACACGGCCGCGTCGCCCTCCAAGTCAATCAATGGGCGGTCGACGGCCGTGCCGGGTGCAGACATCACCGCCGCACCCATCCCGACCGCAAGAGATCGCACATCGCGGCCGACTGGAAGCGTTCCGGCACAGAAGATGCGCAGCGCAGGCGCGCTGCTCATTCCACACGCATCCGAGCGGATCGAGGCCAGAGCACCCGCTCATGCGAGTGCAAGGGAGAGGAGCGCTGGCGACGCGGCCGGGCGCTTCAAGGCGGCGGCTGGCCTGGGCCAGGCCGGGCCCAGTTCGATCAAGACGACACCGCCCTGGATGCGCCATCCATCACGCGTGCCGGTGTCGCGCACCGCCATAGCGGCGGCGCTCGTCGCAGCGTCGACAGGTGTGACCGCGGCCATTCTTTCCGTGGTGCCCAGCACGCGGCCCGACCAGCATGCCTCGGCACTTGCCCAATTGATCGCCACAGCGGAATCCGCGGTGGCTCCCGCAACTTCCGGCTCAGAAGCCAGCAGCGTGTCAGCAGAGTTCGCGCCGCCGGCTGCAGCTTCGTCGCCGGCGTCTGGCACCTGGACCATCGTGTCCACGCCCGGGCCGACGCAGGCGACGCTGGCCCTCAGCGACGGCGCGGCATTGCACCCGTCCGAGCCACCCTTACCAGCAGCCCTGCCGCCACCGGCTGGCGCCGCGGCGGCCGTGCCAACGTCCACGGACACTGCAACCGCCGACGGCACGTCGTCGCAATCGGCAGCGGCCGCACTCGCGCTGGCTGAACCGATGCACGAAGCGACCCCTGCAGCGGAGGCGCCAACCGCGGCCTTGCCGCGCCGAAGTCTTGCCCTGATCGAGGTACATCCGACGGAGCCGCCGGCAATTGCCGCGCCGTCAGTCCCGGCGCCGCAAACGGCGGAAGCCGACGCCTTGCCGAAACCCGAACCCGAGCCGGTATCGGCGCCAGCCGAGCCGGTCGTGGAGACTCCATCGAGCAACCGTGTCGCAGCCCAGAGTGAGATAGCGGTCCCGCAGCCAGTCAGGCTGGCTGCGCGCGTGCCTGTCGCGTCCAGTCCCGACAATCTCGTAAGCCATGTGCAGCGCGCGTTGCAGCGCCGGGGTTTCGACCCCGGCCCAGTCGACGGAATGCGCGGCGCGCGAACGCGCGCGGCCGTCCAGCAGTATCAGGCTCAGGCCGGACTCGAGCCGACCGGCGTGATCGACGTTGCGCTGCTGCGTCGACTGGAAAGCAACGAGATCGTCGCGGCCAGGCCGCTCCAGCCGCTGGCCCTGCAAGAATCCCCTCCGCCAGCGCCGTCGGAGGCGGAGGATCCGTATGCGGCGCCGACGACCAAGAGCCTCGGCACGATCGTCGTTCCGGCTCCCGTGGTACGGCGGGCGCCGATGCCGTTCCGCGCGACGGTTCAAGCGGCGCCGCCGCCACCTCAGCCGTCGCATCGCTTCGCCAATCTCTTCTCGTTCTTCTCGTCTTCGAACTCTACGTCGGGACCAAGTGCGCCGGCTATTGCGAGTCTTGGCGCCTTGCGCAGCGGTTTCATCGGATTTGGCGGGAGCGCCGGCATTGACGGCTTGGGTCGTGACACGGCTGATGCCGGCAGCGGTACAGCGGGAAGCAGTGCCGGAGGCAGCGCTGGTAGCAGTGCGGCAGGTGCCGGCTCGGCAAGCGACGCCGGAGCGACCGGCGGCGGAGCCAGCAGCGCGGGAGGCACGGGCGCAAGTGCTGGCGGCACGGGGGCAGGTGGCACAGCCGCCGGCGCTACCGGTGCCGGGGCGACGGGTTCCGGCGCAGGAGCCAGCAGCGGCGGAACCGGCGCCGGAGGCAGCGGGACTGGTGCCAGCGGCACCGGGGCCGGCTCGGGCGGCAGCGGAACCGGAGGCAGCGGATCCGGTGGCGGCAACAGCGGAAGCTCCGGAGCAAGCGGCGGCGGCAATGGTGGCGGGCACGGCGGCGGGCACGGCGGCGGCCATGGCGGCGGGCATGGCGGCGGCCATGGCGGAGGACGGGGCCGCTGATCGGCGCGAGGTCGCGGCTCCCCTCACTCTGGAGCAAGACGAACCCAGAACCGCGCGATAGGATTGGCTGGTCGCAACCCGAACCAGCGGGGCCACCTTGCACGCCCATCCTCGCAGCCACCGGCCACTCATCATGGGTCGCCGTGGCGCCGTCGCCACCAATCATCCCCTTGCAACCCAGGCCGGCCTCGACATCCTGCGGGCCGGGGGCAACGCAGTCGATGCCACCGTCGCGATCTCCTTCGTGCTCGGCGTCGTCGAGCCGATGATGTCCGGCATCGGCGGCGACGGGTTCTACCATCTGACGCTCGCGCCGTCGGGGAAGGGTATCTGCTACAACGGTACCGGCGCCGCACCGGAAGGCGCCACGGTCGCGCGCTACCGCGGCGAGGGCGGCATTCCCGTCACCGGGCCGCTCAGCACGTCGATCCCGGGAACGGTCGCCGGTCTGGCTCTCATGCATCGCGCCCACGGCAAGAAGCCCTGGTCCGAGCTGTTCGCCGCCGCCATCGACCACGCACGGAACGGCTTTGCCGTCACTCACGGCTATGCGCATTTCGCCGGCGAGAACCGGGCGGCACTCGCGGCCGATCCCGACAGCCGGCGGATCTTCCTCGATCCCGCGACTGGCAGCGCGCCGGCAGCTGGCAGCCTCGTCGTGCAACCGGACCTGGCGCGCACCCTCGAGGAGATCGCGGCGGATGCCGACACGCTCTATCGCGGCAAGCTGGCCAAACGGCTCGCGGCGGCCTGCCGCGACCGCGGCGTGCTGCTCACCGAGCGCGACCTCGCCGGCTGCCGGGCCGAGGAGGCTGCGCCGATCACCATCTCCTACCGCGGCTACGAGGTGCGCCAGACACCGCCGAACTCGACCGGATTCGTATTGCTGCAGGAGCTCAAGATCGCCGAGCGCTTCGAGCTTTCCCGCATGCCGCCCGGCTCGCCCGAGCTGCTCCACATCCTGATCGAAGCGCGCAAGCGCGCCTTCCTGGACCGCGAGCGTTTCGGCACCGACCCGCGCCACGGCCAAGTGCCGCTCGATCGTCTATTGTCGGACGCTTATGCCGACGAATGCGCGGCCGCCATTCGCCTCGATCGTGCCGCGGTCCCGGAACCAGAACTCGCGATGACCGGTGGCGACACGACCTACTACTGCGTTGTCGACAGCGACGGCAACGCGGTCTCGGCGATCCAGAGCATCAATTCAGCTTTTGGCTCAGGCGTCACCGCCGGCGATACCGGCATTCTGCTGAACAACCGCATGGCCTATTGGCACCTGGAGGATGGCCACGCCAACCAGCTCAAGCCCGGCAAGCGCGTGCGCCACACCATGAACGCGCCTGTCGTGCTTAGAAACGGCCGCCCGTGGTGCGTGTTCGGCACGCCCGGCGCGGACCACCAGGTGCAGATCAATCTCCAGGTTCTGGTCGCCATGATCGAGCACGGCTACGACCCGCAGCAGGCGCTCGAGATGCCGCGCTGGACCTGCATGCAACCGGGCCAGGCCGCCAACTATCCGCATACCGGCGAGGATTCCGTGACGCTGGAGGATCGCTTCCCGGCGGAGACCGCGGCAGAGTTGCGCAAGCGGGGCCATCGCATCGTCACCGTCGGACCGCTCGACGGCCCGTGCAGCGTCGAGGCCATCCGCATCCTCGACAATGGCGTGCGTATGGCGGGTTCCGATCCGCGTCGCGACGGCTGGGCGCTGGCGTATTGACGCACCGAGAGCAGAGTTCTCTCCGCTGAGACTTCCAATTTCGGACACTCTCCTCGCGCCGCCGACTCCTGAGTACGCGCCAATTTTCCAATTCTGGAAGACCTGAAACTGGCCCACACGGCGATCTTGGTGCGGCGATCGTGGTGAGCAAGTCCTACCGACTAGGC
>VGDO01000015.1 GCA_016869645.1 Alphaproteobacteria bacterium | reverse complement strand
GCCGGCTTCCTCACCGGCTCGACCATCACCTGCAATGGCGGCCAATACCTGACCTGACCGCCGTTTCCGCTCGACAATCAGTCGCGCGGATCCTGTTCAGCACCGCCCCGCCGATCGCCGGCGGGGCGGTTTCGCTTGGAATGGCTTTTCACGTCTCTCCGATGATCACGCAGAACCGGGCAAATGACGCAACGGCGGCTTCGCGCCGACGCGCGACGATCATCGGAACGTCAGCCATTGCCATGTGGTCGACGCTCGCGCTGTTCACGACGCTCGCGGGTCCCGTGCCGCCCTTCCTGCTCGAAGCCCTCGCGTTCTCGGTTCCGGCGCTGGCGACCTTCGCGGCGTGGCTCGGTCGCGGCGAGCGGTTGTTCGACAAGCTGCGCCTGCCTTGGCGCGTCTGGGCGCTCGGCGTCGGTGGTCTGTTCGGCTACCACGCGCTGTATTTCCTGGCGATGCAGAACGCGCCGCCGGTCGAAGCCAGCCTGATCGCCTATCTTTCACCACTGATGATCGTGTTGTGCTCGGCACTGCTGCCGGGCGAAAGGCTGCGCTGGTGGCACGCCGTGGGTGCCGTGATTGCGCTGGCCGGCGCCTTCCTCGTGGTCAGCGACGGCGGCCGGGTCGCGTTTCATGCCGCGAACGCCTTCGGCTACGGCATAGCCTTCGCCTGCGCCGTGGTCTGGTCGGCCTATTCGGTGCTGAGCCGTTTGTTCGGGGAGGTGCCGAGCGACCGGGTCGGCGTGTTCTGCGCGGCGACCGCGATCCTTGCCGCCTTCTGTCACGTTCTGTTCGAGACCACGGCCTGGCCGCAGGGCTGGTCATGGGCGGCGGTGCTCGCCCTCGGCATCGGGCCGGTCGGCGCCGCCTTCTTCACCTGGGATCACGGCTGCAAGCACGGCGACATTCGGGCGCTGGGCGCGCTGTTCTATGCCGCGCCGCTCGCCTCGACCGTGCTGCTCGTGCTGTTCGGCCGGGCCGAAGCGAGCTGGACGGTCGCTGCGGCCGCCGTGCTCATCGTCGCGGGCGCCGCGCTTGCGAGCCGCGACCTGCTGGTGTCCCGGCCCGGCGCCGCGCCGGCCGTGGGATGACCTTCGATGAGGTCAAGCGACGCGCCGCCGCGTGGTCGCCCCGAACGCCGGGGAGCGCTCTGCGCTCGCTGCGATCCGGTCGCGCATCCACGGCTATTCGGGGTGGACCCACTACGCCTTCCTCAAATGGCTGTCGCATCGCGACATGATTCGCCCGCCCGGCACCAGCGGTGCGGCGGGAGAAGAGCTGTGCTGAGCGTCGGATCAGCCGGCGCTGCGCGCGGGTGCCCAGCTCTTGGGGGCCATCTCGAAGGCGGCGAACTCGAAGGCCGGCGCGACCGTGCACCCGACCAAGGTCCATGCGCCCGTGCTGCGCGCGCGCTGTCAGCAGCCGGCCGGCACGACCAGTTGAGGGCGCTCGCCTGCGGCGAGCTCGCTGCCGAGGCGGTGCTCGACGGCGCTCGATCCGTCGGCTGACAGGGTGAGCATGAGCGCGGCACCCGCATAGTGGTGCCAGACCTCGTCGGCGTCGCGCACGCGATGCCAGCGAGATTCTTCGCCGGCGCGCAGCAGGTAGTAGATCGCCGTCGAGGCGCCACGCGCGCCGCCGGGCGCGACGTGACGATAGGTTTCGCGGAACTGACCGCCCTCGGGATGCGGCACCAGGCCGAGGGCGGCGATGATCGCGTCGGCGGTCACGCCCCCTGGTCTCAAGTCCGGGGCTCGGTCGCCGTCATCGAGGGACGCGCCGAGAACTTGGCATACCACTGGGCGAGCGCCGGCCGCTTGTCCAGCACGCGGTCATCGGCGAAACGGAAATTGACCCAGCCGATCGCGCAGCCAAGCGCGATCTGTCCGATCGTGATCGGCCCGTCGAGCTCGGCTGCCGCCTGCTCGAATGCGTCGAGCCCGCGCGCGACGGCGGTCTTCTGGCGCTGAATC
The DNA here is from genome assembly GCA_016869645.1 of Alphaproteobacteria bacterium. Classification (GTDB taxonomy): domain Bacteria; phylum Pseudomonadota; class Alphaproteobacteria; order SHVW01; family SHVW01; genus SHVW01. Next base: position 50,249 of record VGDO01000015.1, on the reverse strand, counting down.
CAGCCCGGCGACTTCTCGCCGTCCTTCCGGTTGTTCTCGAGCCGGGCCAGGATGCCCGCATCCATGATGCCGTCAGCCAGCGCCTGCTGGCGCAGGGCGCGCCAACGCGCGCCGCCCGATGGCGGGAACAGCCTGGCGCCGGTGTTGAGGCTGTCGAGGTACTCGCAGATCACCGGTGAATCGAACAGAACCTCGCCGCCATCGAGCACGAGTGCGGGCACCTTGCCGAGCGGATTGTCGGCGGTGACGTCCGTGCTTGCCCAGACATCGGTCGTGACCTTCTCGATCTTGTCGGCGAGCCCGATCTCGTGCGCAGTGACCATCACTTTGCGCACATAGGGGGACGCGGCCGAAAAACGCAGCTTCATCGCATCGACTCCATGGCTCAGAACACGTCTTTGCGGCGCCGCACTTCAGCGAAGACGGCGACCGGGTCTCCGGCATCGAGGCCGACATTCGCCGCCAGCCTCGGCTGATCCGCGCGCAGAAAGGGATTGGTCTGCTTCTCCTCGCCGAGCAGCGACGGCACGGTCGGCAACCCCTGGGCGCGCCGATCGTCGATGCGGTGCGAGCGTGCCACGAGTTCAGGGTTGTTCGGCTCGACGGTCAGCGCGAAGCGCGCGTTCGACTGTGTGTACTCATGGGCGCAATAGATGCGCGTCGCATCGGGCAGCCGGCGCAGCTTGCCGAGCGAGGTCCACATCTGCTGCGGTGTGCCTTCGAAGAGGCGGCCGCAGCCAAGGGCGAACATGGTGTCGCCGCAGAACAGCGCATCGGCCTTGGCGAACCAGTAGGCGATATGGCCGCGCGTGTGGCCCGGCACGTCGAACACCTCTGCTTCGGCGGCGCCGAAGCGGTAGTTCTCGCCGTCGCCGACCTCGATATCGATGCCGGGAATGCGCGCACGATCGGCGCGCGGGCCGACGATGGTGCAGCCGGTCGCCTGCTTGATCTCGAGATTGCCGCCGACATGATCGCCGTGGTGATGGGTGTTCAGAATATGGGTGATGCGCCAGCCGAGCGTGCGTGCGCGCTCCAGGACGGGCTCGACGACGGCCGGATCGACGACACCGACCATTCCCTCGATCGGCTCGCGCACGAGGTACACGTAGTTGTCCTTGAGGACGGGAATCTGCTCGATCTGAAGGACCTCGGCCATGCTGCTCCGATGCTCGACTGCCGGCGATGTATGCGGGACCGGCAGCCTAGCATCACGAACAGCCTGGCGCTACCGGCTCGGCTACGTCGGCTCGGCTACGCCCCCGCCGGCCCGAGTGCGTGCGGTTCGAGCCACGCGCCGTGGGAATCGCAGCGCGCGAGCAGGCGCTCTTCGCGTCGCGTCCCGTCGAGCCGAGCGCCGGTCAGCACCGCGGTGTGATCGGTTGCCCATTCGAGCGCGACCAGAAACAGCGTGCGACGCGCCGCCGCCGCGCCGATGGCATCGCTGAACGCCGCGCGCGCGGCCTGGGAAATCTGGTTGAGCATGAAGGAATGATAGATCACCGCCGTTCCCGCCGAGGGCAGGCGGGCGAGGGCCTCGGGCAGCAGTGCTGCGCCGTCGCCGCCCAGCATCGCGATCGGCACGTCGCGCGCGGCCGCAACGGCGCGCTCCAGTCGAGCCGCGCGCTCCCAGCGATCCGGCCAGATCAGGGCGCGCAGCCAGAGCAGATCGTCGGGGTCCTCCGGATCGATCGGATCGATGTCGATGCCGATGCGTTGTCCGATTGCCGGTGGCCAGGGATTGGGCAGGTCGACGCTGATCGGACCGCGCAGAGAGCAGTCGAGGATGACTGGCGCGTCGTCCGGACCCACATGCTGTCCGTTCGAATAGCGATAGGCATAGCGGTCCCAGCGCAGGTTGAGACCGGCGCTCGCGCCGATCTCGATGAGATGCAGGAGCGCGCCCGGCGCGTTGCGCGCGACCCAGGCGAAGGCCGGCAGCAGGCAGGCGCAGCGCTGCACCTCGTTGGTATTGACGCTGCGTATTGCGAGCGTCGCCATGATCTCCGGCGCGTGGGCGAGACAGAAGGAGCGGAAGGGGCCAGGCGCGTTCGCCGGTGGTTCGGGATGCGGCACCAGGCTGCGGTAGTAGCGGGCGAGCGGATCGTCGGCGTGCGCAACCAGCAACAGGCGGTGCACGGCCGCGAAGAACAGGTTCGACGCGGGGCCCCGATTGGCATGGGCGGCGATGGCAAGCAGTTCGGCGTCCTCTGCGATGGCGAGGGCAAGGGTTTCGTAAAGCGGGGCGATACCGGCGCATTGTCGCCGTGCGAATTGCCGGAACCGGTCGGCGAGCTGGGTCATGGCCGGCCGATCGGTGCGCTGTCGACGCCTGGGTGGTGCCGCACCTGGGCCAAACGCGCTAGCATGGCTGTGAACATGCTCAGACCCATCGCCATCTGCCTCGCGGCGCTGCTGCTCGTTGCCGCATTTTCCGTGCATGCCGACGAGCGGGCGGAGTTCGTGCAGGTCATCTGCGTGCCTGAGCTCGACATGGTGGAAATCCGGCCGGTGACGGTCAATGGTGGCACGGCGGTGGCCGCCGCGCGACGCTGGCCGGACGCGCTCAAGCGTCGCCACGGACTTTATGCGCTACGGCCGCTCCTCACCGAGCGCGACGGCAAGGTGCTGGCCATTCGCGCGCGTCGCATCGATTGTCGGCTGAGCCGGGGCCGCGTGCGCGTGACGGTCGCTCCTCTGCCGGGAAATACCGATCTCGCCGGTCCCTGCGGCGGCGCGCTCTCGATCGAACTGAGCATCGACGAGGGCAACCGGATGCTGGTCGATCGCCTGCCGTTCGAGCGGCGCTGCGATCAGCCCTACCGGCTTGCGCGCCTGGTCTATATGCCGGGGCAGGGCTACCTCACGGTCGAGGGCGTGTTGCCGGCTGCGACCGGCGAACCGTCATCGGCAGTGACCCGCACCAATCCCAGCGACGGGCCAGGCCGCATCACGTTTCATACCGAGCATCCCGCATACCGTGTCGTTCAACGCACGTCCGTCGGCTTTTAGCCGGAAGCGGCCGCACGGAGCCACGCCGCAACCTGGCGGTTTCGTGCATCGCCAAGCTGGGGCCGCCGACTCTCGGTGGCGCACCCTGCCCAGTGGCGCCGGGCGAGGCAGCCCAGCATGCGCGGGAAACCCTCGAGCAACCCGCGCACGCCGAGGTTCAGCGCGAGATCGAGGAGGGCGAGCTGGGCCGGGGCGGGCAGCGTGTCGAATTCCGGAATGCGGCGGGCGAGGTCGGCCAAGACGTCATCCGCATCGGCGACAAACAGATCAGCAATCGCGGCGTCGGCCAGCACGATCTGGCTGAAGCGACGATAGAATCCGGCAGTCCGGCCCTTGGGCTGGGCTTTGACCCTGAGATAGTCGGCCTCGATCTGGGCCGCGCTTGCCTTCGGTCCGTGCGGACCCGCTGTGAATGGAAGGTCGGTCGCTTCCTCGACGGATTCGAGCGCGTGGCCGATGCCCACGGTCACGACACCGACGGTGTCGAGGTAGAGATGCGGCACCGAGCCCTCGAAATCGCGGGCAAACGGCAGATATGCGGCAGCCGTGATACGCATGACATGTGCTCGACGGTTCGCCTGCAGGGAACCTAGTGGAGGCTGCCAAGCAATTTCAATGCAGGGGCGCGGCCTCGATGCGCGCGTGACGAGGCGCCGGTTCGGCTCGACCTCCGTTCCGTGTTAAGCTTGTCGACATGCATACCGACGTCGTCGATCTGCGCGATTTCTACGGTTCGTCGCTCGGCCAGATGGCGCGACGGATGATCCGGCGCCGGCTGCGCATGCTCTGGCCCGACGTGACCGGCCAGAACGTGCTCGGCCTCGGCTACGCGACACCGTTCCTGCGCGCGTTTCACGGCGAGGCAGAGCGCGTGCTTGCCCTCATGCCGGCGGGCCAGGGCGTGCTGCCCTGGCCGTCCGACGAGGACAACCTCGTGGCGCTCACCGAGGAGGGCGACCTGCCGCTGCCCGATCTGTCGATGGATCGGGTCCTGATTGTGCACATGCTCGAGACCACGGAGCATCTGCGGCCGCTCATGCGCGAGGTCTGGCGCATTCTCGCAGGCGGCGGCCGGCTGATCGTCGTCGTGCCGAACCGGCGTGGCATCTGGGCGCGCACCGACCGGACGCCGTTCGGCCACGGCCACCCGTACACACGCACGCAGCTTTCGCGCCTGCTGCGCGACACGCTATTCACGCCCGTGCAGGCGACCGCAGCGCTCTACGCGCCACCCTACGCCTCGCGCATGCTGGTCGGATCGGGACGCACCTGGGAGCGGATCGGCATGCGCTGGTTCCAGACCTTCGGCGGCGTCGTGCTCATCGAGGCGACCAAGCAGATCTATGCCGGCCAGGTCGCGCGTCCCGTGCCGCGCCGGCGGCCCGTCGTTCTGCCTCTGCCTGGCGTCAGGGCGCGTGCTGTCGAGCGAAGCCCGAAAAACGAGCCGCTGCGCAGCAGAATCACAGCCAAGCCGGAACCCGTGTAAACCTCGGGCGTTGAGGCTCCATCGGTCGCGGGTGGAACGCATCGATGGCTCGGCCGGGCCGCAGGTCTGCGCGAGCGTCTGATCTGGTTCTGGAGGGGCGAGAATGGCCCGGTTTCTCATTGGGTACGATGTCGGCAAGCAGCACGGCTGTGTCGCGCTCCATCATCAGCTCGAAGAATGGGGCGCTGTGAAGCTCCTCGAATCGATCTGGCTCACCAGCATCGAGATCTCGCCGATCGAGGTCAGGCGTGTCCTGCAAGGCCATCTTGGCATCGATGGTCGCGTGGCAGTGATCGAGCTCACGCCGACGCTGCGCTGGTCCACAGGCGCCGGCCTGCCCGCCGGGGTCAACTGGCTCAAGCATTTCATACCTGGATCCGGACCGAAGCCGAGCCCCGGTTGCCGGCAAGGCGTCGACGCGCTCCGGCTTCTGGCGATCCATTCGTCCCAGCGCCGCGGCACGCACCACGGCACGCGCCCCGCGCACGGCCAGCGGCCGACGGCAACCCAGACCGTGCCGCGGGTGGCTGCGCCCGTCGGTACGGCAGCGGTGGCTGACCGAAAGGTCACGTCCTGAGCGGCATCCGCACGGCCCCTGCGGCGCGCCCGCCGCAGCAATCGCGAACTCGACGCGGACGCTGAACGGCCGTTCATCGACCGCGGCAGGCTCGACCAAGCGCAGTCGTGCCTTAACCATGTGCGTTTGCCGGGTCCGCCTATCGCCAATTCTGTCGTTTTCGCAGGTCTGTCACGCGCGAGGCGCAAGCCCAGCGGAGGCAGCGGTTTTCTTTGCTTTTCGGGCAAGGCCGGACTAAACCTATGCCGCCTTGCGGGAACCTCTTCCGACGTCAATGATTTCAAGCGAAGCCGCGCTCGAGGACCTCCGTCGCGAGATCGATCGAGTCGACGATTCCATCCACGATCTGCTGATCCACCGCGTCGGCATCGTTCAGCGTATCGCGCAGGTGAAGCGCGAGGGTGGTCTGCGGTTCCGGCCTGGCCGTGAGGCGCGCATGCTGCGCCGCCTGATTGCGCGGCACCGCGGGCCGTTTCCCAAACCGGTGCTGGCGCGCATCTGGCGCGAGATGCTGGGTGCCACCGTGCGCATGCAGGGCGAGTTCTCGATCGGCGTTTACGCGGTCAATGGCGAGCAGGGTTGCTGGGACCTGGCGCGCAACCATTTCGGTGCGCACGCGCCGATCATGCTGCATGCGTCGGCTGGCCAGATCGTCAGCGACGTGGCCGGCGGCAAGGCAACCGCCGGCGTGTTGCCGCGCCCCCGCGAAGACGATCCCCAGCCCTGGTGGCCGCTGCTGCTGACGGGCGAAGGTGCCATGCCGCGCATCGTCGCCCGCCTGCCTTTCGCCGGGCGAATCCGCGGCCGCGCGGAGGACATCGACGCCGTCGTGATCGCGTGCCAGCCGCCGGAGGATTCAGGCGACGACATCACCTTGGTTGCCATCGACATGGCCGACACGGTCAGTCGTGCGACGCTCAAATCGGCCATGCGACGATGCGATCTCGAGCCGCTGTTCTTCGCCTCCCGGCATGATCCGAACAAGGCTGGTCGCGAGACCACGCTGACCGAGGTCAAGGGCTTCGTGTTGCAGGACGACAAGCGGCTGCAGCGACTGGCCGGTACGCCGCGCGGCGGCATCCAGAAGGTTCAGGTGGTCGGCGGCTATGCCGTCCCGCTGGCCGAGCGCATGCTCGCCGAAGGCTGAGCCGGTCTGGCCGTGACGACGCCGGCTCCACGCCCAGGCATTCTGGACATCGCGCCCTATGTCGGCGGCGAAGCGGTGCTTCCCGGTGTCGCCGAGCCGGCGCGGCTTGCCTCCAACGAAGGCGCGCTGGGCGCCAGTCCGCGGGCGGTTGCGGCTTACCAGGCGCTGGCCGATCGGCTGCACCGTTATCCCGATGGCGGCGCGGAAGCGCTTCGCGCGGCGCTTGGTCGGCGCCACGGCCTCGATCCCGCGCGCATCACGGTTGGTGCCGGCTCCGACGAGCTGATCGCGCTCCTGGTGCGGGCCTATGCCGGCCCCGGCGACGAGGTGCTGCACAGCCGCCATGGCTTCCTCATGTATGCGATCGCTGCGACGACCGCAGGAGCCCGGCCGGTCGCCGCGCCGGAGCGCAACCTCACCGCCGACGTTGACGCCCTGGTCGCGCACGCGACGGAACGCACCAAGCTGGTCTTCCTCGCCAACCCGAACAATCCGACGGGAACCTATCTCGTGCGCGATGAGGTCAGGCGCCTGCGCCGCGATCTGCCCGGGCAGGCATTGCTCGTGATCGACGCGGCCTATGCCGAATTCGTGGCGCGCAATGACTACTCGGCCGGCGACGACCTGGTCGATGAAACCGACAACGTCGTGATGATCCGGACATTCTCGAAGATCTATGGGTTGGCCGCGCTGCGCCTTGGCTGGGCCTATGGTCCGCCACCGGTCATCGACGTGCTCAACCGCGTGCGCGGCCCGTTCAATGTCGGCGCCGCGGCGCAGGCGGCCGGGATCGCGGCGCTCGAGGACCAGGCTCACGTCGATGCCGCGCGCAGCCACAACGACATCTGGCGCGCCTGGTTCACCGACCAGGTCAAGACGCTCGGCCTCGGCGTGCAGCCGAGCGTCGGCAACTTCGTGCTGGTCAGCTTTGCCGCGCGCGCCGGCGCAAACGCCGATGCCGCCGAGCGTTTCCTCAAGAGCCGCGGCATACTCGTGCGCAAGATGGGATCATACGGCCTGCCGGATGCGTTGCGCATCAGCATCGGCCTTGAAGCGGAGATGCATGCCGTGGTCGCGGCGCTGACCGCCTTCCTGGAGCAAGCGGCATGAGTGACACGCCTCTGTTCGAGCGCATCGCCCTGATCGGCATCGGCCTGATCGGCTCCTCGCTCGCGCGCGCGATCCGGCGTGACGGGCTCGTCCGCCAGGTCGCAGTGTGCGCCAAGTCGGAACGCACGCGGGCGCGCGTCGTCGAGCTCGGGCTCGCCGACTCGGTCAGCGCCGATCCGGCTTCGGCCGTGAGCGGCGCCGATCTCGTCGTGCTGTGCACGCCGCTCGGAACCTACAAGGAGATCGCGCAGCGCATGGCGCAGGCGCTCAAACCGGGCGCCATCGTCAGCGACGTGGGCTCGACCAAGCAGTCGGCATTGCGCGACATCGGCCCTTTCCTGCCGCTCGGCACGCACCTCGTGCCGGCGCACCCGGTCGCCGGCACCGAGCATTCGGGCCCCGATGCCGGCTTCGCCGAGCTGTTCCAGGGCCGCTGGTGCATCCTGACGCCGGCGCCCGGCGCCGACGAGGGCGCGGTCGAGCGCGTCGCCGAGCTATGGCGGCGCGTTGGCAGCAAGATCACGATGATGGACGCCGCGCACCACGACAAGGTGCTGGCGATCACCTCGCACGTGCCGCATCTGATCGCCTATACCATTGTCGGCACCGCGACCGATCTCGAGGAGGACACCAAGTCCGAGGTCATCAAGTTCTCGGCCGGCGGCTTCCGCGACTTCACGCGCATCGCCGCATCCGATCCGGTGATGTGGCGCGACGTGTTCCTCAACAACCGCGAAGCGGTGCTGGAGATGCTGCAGCGCTTCTCGGAGGACCTCGTGGCGCTTCAGCGCGCGATCCGCTGGGGCGAGGGCGACAAGCTGGAAAGCCTGTTCACGCGCACGCGCGCCATCCGCCGCAGCATCATCGAGGCTAAGCAGGCATAGACGACGCTTTGCGTCGTCTGTGTCTGCTTGGCCGGAAGCACCGCGAGGCGAAGCTTCGCTTCGCCTCACCGCCGAAAGGTCGAGCATAGCTCGACCGAAAGGTGCAAGAAGACCTCGTCTTGATCCGGCCTTTCGGTGAAGCTGCGCTTCACCTTGCGGCCCGCTCTTGACGAAGCTTCGCTTCGCCTGGGTCAGTCCAGTGCCAGCGGCGGCACCGGCAGCAGCTTGACCGGCCCGAGCGACAGAAACCCGTCCTGGGCCGTCAGCGGCACCGACAGCACGGCCTCACCGCCGGGCTTGGCCGGCTTCGCCAGCACGGTCAGCACCGCCTGCGCCGTGGCGCCCGCCTGCTTCCTGACGACGCCTGCATCGATCAGGCGCTGCAGCACCTCGCGGAAGCCGCGGATGTCGACCGTGGCCGCGCCCAACGGCCGCATCTCCTCGTCGATCGTGACCGTGCCGCTGCCCTTGAGGTTAAGCGGGCCCCAGCGCAGCTTGATGTCCAGGACCTCGATCGTTCCGCTGTCGTCGCGCCAGCGCTCGAGCGCCGGACGGGTCGGCGCATCGGGCAGGGGGCCCTTCACCGCGATGTCGGCGGCGACCAGCGGCATCTGGCGCCCGAGCGGCCCATCGAAGACCGCCGGCAGCATCAGCTCATGCACGGTCAGCTTCGATTCGAGCGGCGGCACGGGCTCGTTGGGGTCGGCCACCTTGGGGCGGGGCCGGAGCAGGACTTCAGCCTTGCCGGCGGTGACCTGGCCGTAGCGGCCGCCGAAGTCGATGTCGAGCTTGACGCAGTCGAAACTGGCTTCGACCACCCGGCCGTCATGGCCGATGATGGCGCGGCCGGCTGCCAGATCGGTGCGCGCGCTGATGGGCCTAGGAAGGCCGGGCCGCGTGAACTCGTGCCGCCCGGGCAGACTGAAGTTGACGACGCGCGGATTCCACAGCCGCGTTTCGATCCGAATAGACGTGCCTCGCCACGTCCATGCCGCCGCCGGATCCTTGTCGGGCATGACGATCACGGGATCGGCAACGACGATTCGCAGGTCCAAGGGAAAGCCGCCGACCAGCGGCTGCCCGTAGCGCACGTCGTATCCGTCGGCGCGGCGGTCGGCTGCCCAGCGGTCGAGGCCGTCGCGCAGGGCCTGCGCGGCGACGAACCAATAGCCAATACCGGCGGCGACCAGCGCCAAGACCAGGGCGCCGACTGCGCCCAGCAAACGATGCCGCGTCATGCCTCGGCAGTTTCCCCTCGAGCCTCTTGGGCAGGCCCCTGGGATGGGTTATACGCCCCCATGCCGGCCCGGTCGAGGGTCGGCACGCCGTGTTTCCCTCCGACCGGTGGTTGCCTCGCAAGCAGCGCTTGCTATAGTCGCGGCCCCGCGCCGCACTCGATTCGATCCGACGATGTTCGATTTTGCCGCCAGCGAAGACTGGATCTTCGGCTACGGCTCACTGATGTGGAACCCCGGCTTCTCTCCGATCGAGAAGCGGCCGGCGCTTCTCTATGGCTACCACCGGCGCTTCTGCATCTACTCCCACAGCTATCGCGGCACGCCCGAGTGTCCCGGCCTCGTCCTCGGCCTCGACCGCGGCGGCGCTTGCCGCGGCGTCGCGTTCCGGCTGCCGCGCCGCGGACGGCACAAGGTCCTTCAGTACCTGTGGGAGCGCGAAATGACCAACAACATCTACACGCCGCGTCGCGTCTCCGTGATGCTTCTCGACGCGGGCCGGCCGATGCGCGTCGAGGCGCGCGCCTTCGTCGTCAATCGGGATCACGAGCGCTACACGGGCGAGCTGTCGGTCGACCGAACCGCGCGGCTCATCCTGCAGGGCGTGGGCGGACGCGGGCGGTGCTTCGATTACCTGGCCAACACGGTCCGCCACATGGAAGAGCTCGGCATCGCCGAAGGTCCGCTCCATGAACTCCTGCGTCGGGTCGAGCGCATGTCGGCGGCGCCGGTTGGACGCCGCCGCATGACAGGGCAAGCGAAGTCCGTCGCGCGAAGCCGTCCAGCTGCAGGCAGGCAGCGGTCAGTCTAGCTGCACTTGGAGTAGGCGCAGCTCGTGCACAGGTCGCAGCCTTCCTGGCGAATGAGGCTCGCCTGTCCGCATTTCGGGCACTGTCGCAGGCGCTGGTCGACCGGCTTCTGATCGAGCAGTCCCACGACCTGGCGTTCATCGGCGAGCTGGGGCACGTCGCCGCGCGGCATGAAGCCGATATCGATCAGGTGACGCTCGATCACCTCGCCGATCGCGGCGAGCAACGACGGAACGTAACGACCCTCCATCCACTGGCCGCCGCGCGGATCGAATACGGCCTTCAGCTCCTCGACCACGAAGGCGATGTCGCCGCCACGGCGGAACACCGCGCTGATCATGCGCGTCAATGCCACGGTCCAGGCGAAATGCTCCATGTTCTTCGAGTTGATGAAGATCTCGAAGGGGCGTCGCCTGCCGTCCTGCACGATGTCGTTGATCGTGATGTAGATGGCGTGGTCGCTTTCCGGCCAGCGGATCTTGTAGGTCTTGCCGGGCAGCTCCTCGGGCCGGCCGAGCGGCTGCGTCATGTAGACGATGCCGCCGTCGAGCGCCATCGGCGCCGCAGTGGGACGTTCGGCGGCCGGCGCGGGAACGCGCGTGGGACGCGTCAGCGGCAACTCGGCCTGAACCTCGCGCGGCCGCGTCGGCTGCTGCGATGCGGTTTCGTTTCGCACCGACAGGACCGCGCCGGTCACCTCGTTCGGCCGGTAGGTCGTGCAGCCCTTGCAGCCCAGCTCGTAGGCCTGGAGGTAGACGTCCTTGAAAGCATCGAAGGCGATGTCGGCGGGCACGTTGATCGTCTTCGAGATCGAGCTGTCGACGTATTTCTGCACGGCGGCCTGCATCACCACATGCTCGGACGGCGTCAGCGTCTGGGCATCGACGAAATAGTCGGGCAGCGGCGTCGACTCGCCGTTCAGCCGGCGGAACAGGCGGTAGGCATAATCGGCGACCTCCTCTTCCTTGCGGCTGCCGTCAGGCAGCAATACGGCGCGCGTGTAACGGAAGCTGAACACCGGCTCGAGGCCGGAGGAGATGTTGTCGGCGAACAGCGAAATCGTGCCGGTGGGTGCCACCGAAGTGACCAGCGCGTTGCGCATGCCTTTGGCGCGAATCGCCGCGCGCACGTCCTCGTCGAGCGCGGCGACGGTCTCGCCGGCGAGATAGGCTTCGGCGTCATAGAGCGGGAACGGTCCCTTCTCGGCGGCGAGGTCGGCCGACGCGAGATAGGCCGCGCGCTGCACCGCGGCCATCCATTCCTCGGTCAGCCGGACCGCTTCGCTGGTTCCGTAGCGCACCCGGCACATCAGCAGAGCATCGGCGAGGCCGGTCACCCCGAGGCCGATGCGGCGCTTGGCGCGTGCCTCCGCCGTCTGCTGCGGCAGCGGAAAGTTGGACACGTCGATCGCGTTGTCCATCATGCGCACCGCGACCGGCACGATGCGGCGCAGCGCATCGAGGTCGAGACGTGCGGCCGCCGTGAAGGGCTGCTCGATCAGGCGGGCGAGATTGACCGAGCCGAGCAGGCAGGCGCCGTAGGGCGGCAATGGCTGCTCGCCGCACGGATTGGTCGCGTTGATCTGTTCGCAATAGTAGAGGTTGTTACGCCGGTTGATGCGGTCGATGAAGATCACGCCCGGCTCGGCATAGCCGTAAGTCGAGCGCATGATCTTGTCCCACAGATCGCGCGCGCGCACCGTGCGATAGGCCGTGCCGTTGAAGGCGAGCTCCCATGGCGCGTCCTCCTTGACCGCCGCCATGAAGGCGTCGGTCACCAGGACGGACAGATTGAACATGCGCAGCCGTCCCGGCTGCTGCTTGGCCTCGATGAAGGCTTCGATGTCGGGATGGTCGCAGCGCAGCGTCGCCATCATCGCGCCGCGCCGGTGGCCGGCGCTCATGATGGTGCGGCACATCGCATCCCACACGTCCATGAAGGACAACGGCCCCGAGGCGTCGGCCCCGACGCCCTTGACCGGTGCGCCCTTGGGCCGGAGCGTCGAGAAGTCGTAGCCGATTCCGCCGCCCTGCTGCATGGTCAGCGCGGCTTCCTTGAGGTGCTCGAAGATGCCGCCCATATCGTCGGGCACCGTACCCATGACGAAGCAGTTGAACAGCGTGACGTTCCGCCTGGTGCCGGCGCCGGCGATGATGCGGCCAGCCGGCAGGAAGCGAAAATCGGTCAGTGCTTCGTGGAAGGTGCGTGCCCAGGCGGCCTTGTCGGCTTCGGGCTCGGCGAGCGCCGTGGCAATGCGCATCCAGGTGTCGTCGATGGTCTTGTCCACAACGGAGCCATCGGCCGCGCGCAAGCGGTACTTCATGTCCCAGATCTGCTGGGAAATCGCGGCCACGGGCTGCATCTGCGGCTCCACACCAGGGCCTGCCGCCGGCGCGGGATCGACCCTGCTCGCGGTCCAAAGCTCCTGAAATATCGAGAGATTTAGTCTCTGCGACGAAAAATTCTAGGCGCGCTGCCGGCGTCCGTCAAGCTTCCAGGTTCTCTCTATGTTCTTTCGTTGGCGCTCGGCTGCAAGCGATGATCAATCAACGTGTTCGGTGGCTTTTCCGCGCCATTCAATGCGCTCCAGCAGAGGTATTATCCACAGATTTATCCACAGCCTCCAGGGCCTCGGCACGCAACCGCTGCGAGGCAGTTTCGATGCGCTCCTGCAGCATCGCCATAAAGGCGGTGCGGTCGAGGCCGGGCGGAATCGGCTCGAGAAATTCGATCACCATCCGTCCCGGCCGCTTGAGGAAGCTGCGGCGGCCCCAGAACACGCCGGTATTCAAGGCGACAGGCATGACCGGCAGGCCAAGTCGACCATAGAGTGCGGCCACGCCGGGCTGATATTGCGGCGGCGCATCGGGCGCGCGCCTCGTACCCTCGGGAAAGATCAGCAGGGTTTGGCCACGCGCAAGCGCTTGCTGGGCCTGGCGCACCATGGACAGGATCGCTTTGGCGCCCGATGCACGATCGATCGCGATCATCCGGCAACGCCACAGGTACCAGCCGAACAGCGGGACGAAGAAAAGCTCGCGCTTGAGCACGAAGGCCGGGCGGTCGATCACGAGGTTGAACACCATGGTGTCGATGGCCGACTGGTGCTTGACGGCGAGAATGACGCGCTCGCCCGGTGCGGGCGGGCGGCCGCGAAACTCGTAGCGCAGGCCGACGATGCCGGCCAGAAGGGCGAGGCTGATGCGGACCCAGAGATAGCCGACGGCGTAGATCGCGCCGGCGGGCATCAGCAGCAAGGGCAAGCCAATCGTCAGCAGCGCGCCGGTCCAGGTGAAAAACACCAGATTGAAGGTAATGGAGCGCAGCGCGATCACGCCGGCCGTCCTGCACGCTGGATTGCGCCGATCGTTCCTTCGCCGGGTCGGCGGCGGGACAGCGCATCGGACAGGGTGTGGCGCAGCAAGGCCGCGAGGTACTTGCTGTACTCGCTGGCGATCAGCGCGGCGCTGCCCGGGTAGCGCCACCAGTCGTCGCGTTTGAAGTTCTCCGGAAAAACCGGGTGCGGCACCAGCTCAGCCTCGGGCAGGGCGTGGCGGAATTCGAGCAGGCTGCGCCGCATGTGAAAGTTGGCGGTGACGAGGCGCAGGCTGCGCAGGCCCTGCTGCCGCATCCAGTGGGCGCTCTCGACCGAATTGCCAATCGTGTCGGTGGCGCCATAGCCGAGCGCGATGGCTTCGACCAGGTCGGCGGGCAAGCCGGGTACGACGCGCAGAATGTCGGCACGCTCCACGTCGCGATTGACCCCGGAGACGAACAGGCGCGGCGCAAGCCGCTCGACGAGCAGCAGGAGCCCCGTCTCGACACGCCGGCTGCCGCCGGTGAGCACGATGATCGCGTCGGTCGTCTGCAGCGGCTCGTCGACACGGGTCGGGATGGTCGCGGCATACCAGAAGAAGCCGGAAAGCCATGCAGCCGTGGCCACGAGCACGACAATGAGCAGGGGTCGCGGCCGGCGTCGCGGCGCGTCGGGGCGGCGGAACAGGGGCGCGCGGACCGGCATCTCGTTCAGATCATGCGGCCGAGCACATTGTGCACGGCCAGCCGCGCGGTCAGCACGGCAATACCGGTCGCCGCAAACGGCGGCAACAGGATCAGCAGCCATTCGAGCCAGGCGAGGCTGGGGCGCGGCATCAAGGCGGCATCCAGGCTAAGCAACGCCCAAGCAGCGCCGCCGAGGGTGATGAGCGCGAGCAGCCATCCGCTCAGCCCGCCCTTCAGACTGAGCGCCAGGGCGTGGCGCTGGAATTGGCTGGCGATGTAGCGGTCGCGCGCACCGACCAGGTGCAGGATCTCCACCACGTCGCGATGAATGGCGAGGCTGGTGCGCACCGCGAACACCACGGCAGCGACGGCACATCCCGTCACCAAAAGCAGGATCAGACCGGCCGCTGCCTGCGCCGCCAGCGCCAGGCGGATCAGGTCCTTGAGCCACTTGCCATGGTCGTCGAGCGCGGCGCCGGGTACCGCCGCGGCGAGCCGCTCTGCGAGCGCCTTCAAGTCGACGCGCGCGCCCGGCACCAACGCCACGTCGATCAGCGCCGGCAGCGGCAGTTCGTCGACGATCGCGCCGCCCCCGAGCCACGGCTCGAGCAGCGCGCTGATCTGATCGGCGCTCAGTGCTTGCGCGCGATCGATGCCGGGTGTCCGGCGCAGGAGCTCGAGCGTGCGGTCGATGCGGTCGGCCATGGCGACGTCGAGGTTGCGCTCACCGGCCGGCACGGCGATCTGCACCGTCAGGGTTCCGGTCAACGAGCGGCTCCAGCGCAGCACGGAATCGCGCGCGAGCAGCGCGCCGGCAAGCGCCAGCACGGCAAGGTACACCATGACCGCGACGACCCAGGGCAGGAACCGGCTGGCCGCGTCCCCCTTGAGCGGCAGGTCGGTTCGCGAACTGAGCCAGCCTCGTATCATGCCGTCCGCCTTTCGAGGCGGCCGCCTTCGAGGTGGAGGCGGGCGTGTGGAAAGCGCTGCACTAGGCTCTCATTATGGCTGGCGATCAGCACCGTCGTGCCCATCTTGTTCAACTCTTCGAACAGGTAGAGCAGCCGGACGGCGATGGCGTCGTCGACATTTCCCGTCGGCTCGTCCGCCAGCAGCAGGGCCGGTCGCCCGATGACCGCGCGCGCGATGGAAATGCGCTGCTGCTGGCCGCCGGACAGCGTCGCGGGCAGGGCGTTCATCTGTTCGCCGAGGCCGACCCAGCGCAGCAGCTCGCTGACATGCTCGCGCACTTGCGCTTCCTTGGCTCCGGCGATGCGCAGTGGCAGCGCAACGTTGTCGAGAGCCGAAAGATGCGGGATCAGGCGAAAATCCTGGAACACGACGCCGATGCGCCGGCGGAGCGCCGGCAGGTCGGCGCGCCCGAGCGTGCGCACGTCGCGGCCGAACAGCTCGACGATTCCGCGCGACGGCCTGAGGGCAAGATAGAGAATCTTGAGCAGCGACGACTTGCCCGCGCCGCTCGGTCCGGTCAGAAAATGAAACGAACCGGCGGCGAGCTGAAAGGTGAGATCGCTCACGATCTCGGGCCCGCCGGCATAGCTCATGGCGACGTTGTCAAAACGTACTACGCTGGTCGCTGAGTCCCTGGTTCGTCGACCTTGCGCCATCATTTCGAATTTTGATTAGCATGTCGCTGCTGGGCGCGGAGCATCGCATGGGCGGCAGTGGGGCGTCCAGCCGGCGGGCCGCTACTGGTGAACCGCCTCGAGCTTGTATCCGTCGGGATCGCAGACGAAGGCAGCATAGTAGGCCGGCCCGTAGTGTGGACGCAGGCCAGGCGCGCCGAGATCCTTGCCGCCCTGCGCCATCGCAGCGGCGTGAAACCCGTCGACCGCCGCCTGGTTGGGCGCCGTGAAGGCGAGATGGAAGCCAGCGCCGGGCGGCGACGCGCGACCCGGATGCGGGAAGAGCGCCAGCTTGTCGCCGCCGCCGGGCGTGCCATAGCCGACGCCCTTCGCGCTGGTCCACACCCGGACATAGCCGAGCGGCGCCAGGATGCGATCGTAGAACTCGGTCGATTTGGCGAGATCGTTGACGCCAAACGAGAGATGTCCCAGCACGCCATCCTCCCTGTCCGACTGCAGCGCGCCATCGACGCCGGGCGCGAATTCTAGAGCAGGGTGACGCGACGTCGAATGCAAATCTCGGCGCGATCGGCGAAGCGATGCCGCCGCTCGGCTTGCCAGTGATGGGCCTCGCCCCTATAAACGGACCATCGCGATGTTCGCCCGCACCGGACCATGATTCTCGTCTGCGAGAACTGCAACGCACAGTTCGTGGTCAATGCGGCCAAACTCGGCCCGGAAGGCCGCAAAGTGCGCTGTGGCAGCTGCGGCCACAGCTGGCATCAAGTGCCGCCCGATGACATGCCGGGCGTGGGTGCGGTGGCCGACTCGGGATCAGATTCGACCGCGGCAACGGGGGCCGCGGACGAAGCGGGCGCCGCCGAGGACCGCCCGGGGTTGATTGCGCGACTCAGGGAAAAGCTGCCGGCGCTGCCACCGATCAAGCTGCCGTTCAACATTCCGTTCCGGAAACGCAAGGACGGCGATGCGGCGCTCGATGATGAGCCGGCGGCGCCAGTGCCAAAACCGAAGCGGCGGATTCCGGGCGCCGTGCGCTCGAGCAGCGCATCGGGGCGCGTGGCGTGGATCATGTTCGGCCTCGTCACGGTCGCGACGCCGGCGACGGCCATTCTCGCGCGCGAAGCGATCGTCGACGCCTGGGGACCGGCGGCCAAGCTGTTCGACGCGATCAGGCTTCATGTCGAGGTGCCCGGCGCCGGCCTGCAGCTTCGCAATGTCACCTCCGACCGTCGGCAGGTGGGTGGCATCACGGTGTTGGTCGTCGAGGGGGAGATCGTCAATCTCTCGAAAGTGCCGCGTACCGTTTCCATGCTGCGCGGCGGGCTGCGCGATGCCAGCCGGATGGAGCTGCAGCACTGGCTGTTCTCGACCGGCAATCAACGCCTGGCGCCCCAGGAAGCCATCCGGTTCAAGTCGGAGTTTCCCGATCCCCCGGCAGAATCCGCCGACCTGACCTTGTACTTCGTGCGCGGCTGACCGCGCTGCACTCGGCGCGCGACAGAGGATTTTCAGGAGAACCCCATGATGCGCATGCAGTGTCTGCGAACCGTTGGATGCGCAGTGGCGATGACGGGCTTCGCCGTCCTGTGCGCCGAGTCCGTGCACGCGGGCGAATTCTTCGAGGCGGGTGGAGCGGCGGTGCGCGGCTACGACGTGGTTGCCTACGTCGCCGAGGGTAAGCCCGTCAAAGGCTCGGCCGCCTATAAGGCCGAATACAAGGGCTCGACCTTCCATTTCAGCTCGGCCGCCAACCGTGATGCGTTTGCCGCCGACCCGGCCAAATTCGCGCCGCAGTATGGCGGCTTCTGCGCGTTCGGCGTCGCCGGTGGCTACAAGGCGGCCATCGACCCGGCCGCCTTCACCGTCACCGCCGGCAGGCTCTACCTCAACCACAGCCTCGGCGTTCAGCGACAGTGGAGCGCTGACATCCCCGGCTTCATCGGCAAGGCAGACCGGAACTGGCCCGCAGTGATGGGCCAGACCAAGGTGATCCAATAGCGAGAATGCTCGACGCTAGAAGCGGCGCAGCAACCGGTCGATGTAGTCGCGCTCGAACTGCGGCCGCGACGGCTCGCTGGCGCGCCGGCGCAGCTCGTCGAAGATCTCGCGCGCGCGCTGAATGTCGGCCTCGTCCGGCACCTTGACCGACTCGTTGTCGGCATAGCCTTCGGTCGATTGCGGCCGGCCGAGCGGATCGCGCCGCTCGGTCGCGCGGCCCGGCGCCTGCTGCTGCAGCTGCGGATCGTCGCCCTGCCCCGGTCCGTGGCCGAACTGCCGACCCATTTGCTCCATCATGGCCTGGGCGCCCTGCTGGAGCTGGTCGAGCGCTTCCGATTGCGGCCCGATGGCATCGCCTGGCTGGCCCTGGCCGAGCGCGCGGGTGGCATCGCGCATGGCGCGCTCGGCGCGGCCAAAGGCGCGCGGGATCTCGCCGGCGCCCATCTCGCCCATCTGGCGCATCAGCTCGCCGAGCCGGCGGCGCAGGGACTCCTGCTCGCCGGCGCTCGCCTCGTCGCTCTCGTCCTCCTCGCCGTCGTCGCCTTGCTGGCCCTGCTGGCCCTGTTGTCCCTGCTGGCGCTGGCCTTGCTGTCCGCGCTGACCCTGCTGCCCCTGCTGGCGGCGGAAGCTGCGGTCGAGCAGCTTGCGCTGCTGGCGCGCCATGTCCTGCAGGTTGCGCATCATCTGCTGGGCCTGCTGATTGGCCTGCATCTGTTGCTGGCTCATCATGCCCATGCGCAGATTCTCGAGCATCTCCTGCAGGCGCGAGAGCATCTCGCGTGCCTGGTCGCGTGCGCCGCTGCGCGCCAGATCGCGCGCGCGATCGACCATGCGCTGCAGGTCGTTGCGGCTCATCGTGCGCGTGTTCGGATCGTTGGGCGCGAATTCGAGTTGCTGGCGGCGCTGTGGATCCTGCATCTGCGCCAGAAGCGACTGCAGATAGCGGTCGATGGCGCGCTGCAGTTCGGTCATCAGCCGCTCGATCTCGGCATCAGGCGCGTTGTTGGCCAGCGCCTCCTGCAACGCCCTCTCGATCTCGCGCAGCTCGCGCTCGGCGAGCGACACGTCGCCGTCCTCGACGCGCAGCGCAGTGTCCCACAACAGGCTCTGGATTGCCGCCACGGCGGTCGGACGCTTGTCGAAGATGAGACGGCCGGCGGCCGAGCGCAGCGCCATGTAGACGACAACGTCGCTATGGAACAGCATCGGACGCGAGGCGATGCCGACCAAAGCATCGGACGGCTTGCGACGCTCGTCCGGGCTGCGCGTCAGTTCTTTGCGAACCTCGACGATGGCGCGCGCGACGGGGTGATTGAAGATGCGCTCGGGCAGCACCATGGCAAAGGTTTCACTGCGCCCGACCTGGCCGATTGCGTCAGCCGCCTCGAGCTGCAGCTCGACCTGCAGGCCAGCCCATGGATGAGCTGTCAGGTCGTGATAGCTCGGCGCACGCGCGCTCTTGAGCGACAGCCCCGGCAACGGCAGCGCGAGCTCGATCGTTTCCTCGGTGAGCTTGCTCTCACCTCCCTGGACGCTCGGGGTCGCCTGCAGGCTGCCTTGCGAGCCTTCAGCGGCGGGTGCTGCCTCGAGCACGCGCCGGATCGTCGCCTTGACCTGGTCGACGCCATAGTCGTCTTCGGCGGCATATTCGATGCGGAGTGCCGAGCGCTCCGTGCGCGCCGGCGGCACATGGTAGGAGACGTTCGGCGGCAGATCGGGAACGATCACGATGTCCCATGCGCCGAGCGAGCCGCGGCCCTGCATGACCGACAGCCGGGTGCCGCTTGTCAGTTCGGCGCTCACCTTGTGGCTGGCCGCGCCGACGGCCTCGAATTGGGTTTCCGCCTTGTCGATGACCAGCCTGGGCTTGTCGCGACCGCCATTGACCTGAGCCAGCACCGTCGAGCCGGTCGGCACGTTGAGGGGGGCGGGGGCGGTCTGGGCGGCGGCCGTCTGGGCGCTGGCCTGCGTGCGGGTGCCTGTCTGCGCTGCCGGACCGGCCGGCGACTTCTGACCGGTGCGTGAACCGCTGAGGAAGATCGGCGGGAGTCCCGTGTAGGCCGGGGGGGCGATCCAGATGTCGAGGGTGGCGACGTTCGTCCGGCTATCGGCGGACAGGTCGGGCACGAGCGCGCGGGCGAGGCGATTGGCGCCGTCATAGCCGCCGACTGCGATCGCGACCACGAGCGCCAGTCCGATGATTGCGCGTGCACCCCATGGATCGATCCGGCCGAGGCCGGCCGCCGGCGCGCCGATGCGCAGGCGCTTCAGTCGCGCGCGCAGACGCGCCATGTGGGCGAGCCAGAGCGTCTTCGCAGCGCCGTCCATGCCGCCCGCGACGTGTCGGTCCTCGAGCGCGGTGAGCGGCCGATGCGCCATGCCCGAGGCGAGCTCGACGCGGCGACGCGCCTGCTCGCGGGTCGGCAGGCTGAACGAGCGGAAGTTGCGACCGAGCAGCAGCCCGAGCGCCAGAACGAGAGCTGCGAGGATGGCGACGTGCGCCCAGGCATTGAGCCGCGGCAGGATGTCGAACAGCACGAGATTGGCGAAAATGCCGCCGATCGCCAGCACCGGCCACAGCGCAGGCCATACGCGCTCCCACATCAGCGCCAGCCAGGCCATGCGGAGATGACGATCATAAGGCGTGCGAGGCGCCGGAGGCACCTTGCCGGTCGGTCCGCTCTCAGTGTCCTGCATGGATCACGCCGCTCCGATCTTGCGTCCGGTGCTGCCCTGGCCGGATTGGGCCGTGCCGGCTTTGGCACCACCGGACTTGAACTTGACCGCATCGGGGCTCGGATTGCTCTGCTGCGTGCCGGTTTGCCACGGCGGCAGGCGATCCTGGCCCAGAAGGTCCTCGAAGCGTGGTCGGGGCCGAACCACGGCGAACTGTTCGCCGTTAACCAAGACCTCGGGGATCAACAGACGGCTATTGTAACTAGAACTCATGACAGCGCCATATGCTCCCGCCGATTTGATTGCCAGGAGGTCGCCGTCGGCCACCCTAGGCATCGGACGCTGCTGGGCAAAATAGTCGCCGGACTCGCAGATCGGGCCGACCACATCGGCCAATTCGAAGTCGCCGCCATCGGGACGCTTGCCGGTCGACTCCGGTTCGCGCACCGCAACGATGGCATGATAGGCCTCGTACAGGGTCGGCCGGATCAGGTCGTTCATCGCCGAATCGACCACGATGAACCGGCGGGCCTCGCCCGACTTGACGTAGATGACGCGGCTGACCAGCACGCCCGCTTCGGCGACCATGATCCGGCCGGGCTCGACGATGATGCCGCAGGCGAGCCCGTCGGCCGCCTCGCGCACCAGCGCAAGGTAGTCGGCAATCGCCGGAACCTGCCCGTCCCGGTAGGCGACGCCCAGGCCGCCGCCGAAATCCATGCGCCTGATGTCGTGGCCGTCGGCGCGCAGCTCGCCGACCAGGTCGCGCACCCGCGCGAAGGCGGAGCGGAAAGGGGCGAGGTCGGTCAGCTGCGAGCCGATGTGGACGGCAACGGAGGCGGCCTGCAATCCCGGCCGGTTGCGCGCGAGGTCATAGACCCGCCGCGCCCGGCCGATGTCGATGCCGAACTTGTTCTCCTTGGTGCCGGTCGTGATCTTGGCATGCGTGCCGGCGGCGACGTCGGGATTGACGCGCAGCGCGAACTGCGCGCGCCGCCCCTTCGATCGCGCGACCTCGTCGAGCGCGGCGAGCTCGGGCTCGGACTCGACGTTGAACTGGAGAATGCCGGCATCGAGTGCCACCGCCATCTCGTCCCGCGTCTTGCCGACGCCGGCGAACACGATGCGTTCGGCCGGCACGCCCGCCGCCAGCGCGCGGCGCAGCTCGCCTTCGCTGACCACGTCGGCGCCGGCGCCCAGCTCGGCGAAGGTGCGGATCACGGCCTGGTTCGAATTGGCCTTGAGCGCATAGCAGATCATCGCATCGGTGCCGCCAAGCGCTTGCTTGAAGGCGCGGTACTGGCCGACGAGCACTGACGTCGAATAGCAGTAGAACGGCGTGCCGACGGCCTCGGCGATGCGTGCCAGCGGCACCTCCTCGGCGTGCAGCGTGCCATTGCGATAGAGGAAGCCGGCCATGGCCATCACCACGACGGATATTGGCGCGGGTACTGGCTCGCCGACCCTTTCGGCGCGTCCAGCTCGCTCTGGCGCTTGCCGCAGCCGTCGAGCACGACTGCCGCTCCGATCGCCAAGCTGGCGATGAGCGCAATGCGGGCAAGCGTGCGCATCACAGATACCTCTTTCGCGCCGCCTTGGCCTGGCGGCGCACATTGTCCGGCGCGGTGCCGCCATAGCTGGTGCGGCTGGCGACCGAGCGCTCCACGGTCAGGACATTGTACACCGCTTTCGTGATGCGGGGCTCGACTTCGCGCATCTCGCGCAGCGACAGATCGGATAGCGCCCGGCCGTCCCGCTCGGCCAGCTTCACCAAGCTGCCGACGATGTGGTGGGCCTGGCGGAACGGCAGACCGATGCGCCGCACGATCCAGTCGGCGAGATCGGTCGCCGTCGCGAAGCCGACGGCGGCGGCGGCGCGCAATGCCGCCTTGTTCGGCGCCATGTCCCTGACCATGCCGGTCATGGCAGCGAGCGACAGCGAGAGCGTGTCGGCCGCGTCGAAGGTTGGCTCCTTGTCCTCCTGCATGTCCTTGCCGTAGGTGAGCGGCAATCCCTTGAGCATGTTGAGCAGCGCCAGGAGCGCACCGATCACGCGGCCCGCCTTGCCGCGCACGATCTCGGCCGCGTCAGGATTGCGCTTCTGCGGCATGATCGAGCTGCCCGTCGTGTAGGCGTCGCTCAGACGGACGAAGCCGAACTGCGCGCTCGTCCACAGCACGATCTCCTCGGCGAGACGCGACAGATGAACCGCCGAGATCGACAGCGCCGACAGGAATTCGAGCGCATAGTCACGGTCCGACACCGCGTCGAGCGAGTTGGCCATGGGCCGGTCGAAACCGAGCTCGCGCGCCGTCATCTGCCGGTCGATGCGGAACGACGTGCCGGCCAGCGCCGCCGCGCCAAGCGGCGATTCGTTGAGTCTGGCCCGGCAATCGGCCAGCCGCGACCGGTCGCGGCCGACCATTTCGACATAGGCCAGCATGTGGTGGCCGAAGGTCACGGGCTGCGCCACCTGGAGGTGGGTGAAGCCCGGCATGATGGTGGCCGCGTTGCGGTCGGCCTGGTCGATGAGAGCAGCCTGCAGGTCGCGCATCTGGTGGTCGAGGCCGTCGATGGCGTCCCGCACCCAGAGACGGAAATCGGTCGCGATCTGGTCGTTGCGCGAGCGCGCGGTGTGCAGCCTCCCGGCCGCGCTGCCGATCAGCTCGGCGAGCCGGGCTTCGACGTTCATGTGGATGTCTTCGAGGCTGGTGCGGAATTCGAACCGCCCGGCTTCGATCTGCGCGCGCACGCGATCGAGGCCGCGAAGGATTGCCTGGCCATCCTTCCGGCTGACGATGCCCTGGCGCATCAGCATGCGGCAATGAGCCTTGGACCCGGCGATGTCTTGCGCGTAAAGTCGCCTGTCGAAGTCGATCGAGGCGTTGATCTTCTCCATGATTGCGGCATGACTGCCCGCAAAGCGCCCGCCCCATAGCGGATTGGCGCCGCGCCGCGACCCGGCGGTCTTCTTTTTGGCTCTGGTGGTGCTGCTCATGCGCTGGTTCTCGGCCCTTGCGGCCGTCCTTGTCGGGTCGTTGCTGGCCGCATCGGTGGACGTGGCGGACGCGGCCGAACGGACCCCTGCCCCCGCGCTCAAGGGCGCGATGCGCGAATTTAGCCTGATCGACCCGCCGCGGCCAACACCGGAACAGAGCTTCGAGGACGCGGCAGGCAAGGAGATCACGCTTGCGGCATTTCGCGGCAAGGTCGTGCTGGTAAATTTCTGGGCGACTTGGTGCGTCCCCTGCGTCAAGGAGATGCCCGCGCTCGATCGCCTGGCGCGCCGACTGGCCGGCCAGGACTTCGCCCTGGTCGCCATCTCGGAGGACCGCGGCGGGGTGGCGGTCGTCGAGCCCTTCCTCAAGAAGCTCGGCACGGCGAACATCGACATCTACATCGATGCACGGGGCACTTTCGCCCGTGCGATCGGCATCAAGGGACTACCCACGACCATGTTGATCGACCGGGAGGGCCGCGCCGTCGGCGCCTATGTCGGCGCAGCCGAGTGGGATTCGCCCGAAGCCGAGGCGCTGATCCGCCACTTCATGGCGCAACCCGCCGTCGCGCCCGATATCGCGCCCCGGTCTCCGAGCCCGCCGCCAGCGCCGCCCGCCAGTGGCGGCGTGGTGCGCACCAGCGGCTAAGGGGAAACGACCGCAAAAGACGAGGCTTTTGGTTTCTCCGGACTCGCCTGACGCCCACATTCCCGGCGGTGTGTTCGGCTCGGTCGGATATCCGCCCGATCTGGCCTTCGTCGCGACGCATGGCGCAGGCGCGCGCATGTGGTCGACTGATGGACGAGAATTCGTCGACTACGTCCTCGGCTCCGGCCCACTCGTGCTCGGCCATGCGCATCCGCGCGTGGTCGAGGCGATTCAACGGCAAGCATTGGCGGGCACGCATTTCTACTCCATGAACGAGCCTGCGCTTCGGCTGGCGTCGCGCATCGTCGAGCATGTTCCCTGCGCCGAGGCGGTGAAGTTCGTGGGCGACGGCGCCCAGGCGACCTTCTATGCCTTGCGGCTTGCGCGTGCGTTCACCGGTCGGACGAAGATCGTGAAGTTCGAGGGCGCGTATCACGGGCACCACGACTATGTGCAGCATGGCCTGAGCGCCGGGGATGGAGCAAACACGGTCGAGCGCAAAGCGAATTCGGCGGGCATTCCACCGGAGCTGAGCAAGACGGTGCTGGTGGTGCCGTTCAACGACCTCGAAGCGGTCACTCGGCTGATGGAAGTCGAAGGACCGGACGTGGCCGCGATCCTGATCGAGCCCATCCAAAGGGCGATCATGCCCGAACCGGGGTTCCTCGCCGGGCTTCGCGCGCTCTGCGATCGCACGGGCGCGCTGTTGATCTTCGATGAGGTGGTGAGCGGCTTTCGCCTTGCCCTCGGCGGAGCGCAGGAGGCCTTCGGGGTCACGCCTGATCTGTGCGCGCTTGGCAAGATCATCGGTGGCGGTCTGCCGATGGCTGCCGTCGCCGGACGCCGCGACGTGCTCGAGCTCAGCTTGCCGGGGCGCAGGGACGATGGCCGCTCAATCTATCTCAGCGGTACGCTCAACGGTAATCCGCTGTCGGCCGCTGCGGGTTTGGCCATGACCGACGTCCTGATCGAGGAAAACGGTCCGGCCAAATTGCACGCGATCGGCGCCGCCATCGCGGAGCAGCTGCGCGACTGCGCGCGCCGCCTGTCGATCCCCTTCACCATGATCGGCGCCCCGGCCTACGCCGCGCCGGTCTTCGTTGAGCACCCTGTGCGCGACTTCGCAAGCTATGCGCGCTCCAGCCAGGGCGCCGCCAGGCAGTTTTGCCTGGAGATGATGAAGCGCGGCGTCTACGTCCACTCGAAATGGTATGTCTCGACCGTCCATACGGAGGATGACATCGCGAAGACCCGCGCTGCAGCCTTCGAGGCCATGCGCGCGGTGCGCGATGCCGGCTTGCTGCAATAGGGCGTCGGCCTGCGACAATTGCGATCGGATCACAGCCGACTAGCAAATGGCAGTAGTGTCGTGCTTCGCTGTGCCGCGATGTGCTAGGCATCGCAAATTTCGATTGCTCGCAGCGAAAAATTGAATTGCAGCCGTCTGAATGGCGTCACTAGGCTGGCGTCGAAATCTCGGTCGGGAGGAAATCATGATGCGCAACAGTGGCCCACGCGTCGCGGCTCGCCGCTTTGTGTCTGCGGCTGCCCTTGTGGCGGCAGTTCTTTTGCCCAGCGAGCAATCCCACGCCCAATCTACGCCGACCTTCCAGCAGGTGCTGGATGGCGCGCGCAAGGAAGGCGAGCTGATCGTGTGGGCATCGAGCCCCGGCGAGCAGAAGACCTATCGCGCGTTGTTCGACGCGTTCAACAAACGCTTCGGCCTCAACATCAAGGCCGAGTTCCTCGGAATTAATGCCACGCGCGGTCGCGGCCGCGTCATCGCGGAAGCGGCGGCCAATGCAGTGACGGTCGACGTGATGGGCGGCGAGTCGGCCGACGGCGTGATCCTCATGGCCAATGCCGGCGTCATCAAGCCCTATCCGTGGGTCGAGGTGTTCGGCAAGGAGATGCCGGGCATCAAGGCGGCGATGTACGACGACGTTCCCGAATTGAAGGGCCTGTCGCTGCACTATTTCGACGCCGTGTCGGGCATCGTGTGGAATCCGACGCTGATCAAGGACGCCGATGTTCCGAGCCGCTGGACCGATCTCACCGATCCGAAATGGCGCGGCAAATTCGCGCTCAACTCGTTCATCTACTCGCCGCTCGACCAGACAGCCTATGCGATCGGCGGCGATGCCGTGCTCGAGCTGATGAAAAAGCTGAAGGAGAACCGACCTCACCTGGAGAACGGCTCGCCCGCCGTGGCGCGCGCGGTCTCAGCCGGCACCTCGCCCATGGGTGTGTCGTCCTTCCACGCCTCCGAGCGCGCGGCGGTCAACAAGGAGCCACTCAAGTTCAAGCTGTTCGCTGATGTGATTCCGCTCTCGCCGCTCAACCTCTACGTCATCGAGAAGGCGCCGCACGTCAATGCCGGGCGGCTGTTTGCCGCGTGGTTCGCTGCGGAGGGCGTGCCGGTCGCGGAGCCGTTCGAGCCGCTGCCCAACACCACAGACCCGAACTCCAAGCTGTCCAAGGCGCTCAAGGCACAGATCGACGCGACCGGCGCCAAGGTCGCCAAGCCGGTTTCTGCCAAGGCGATCGAAGATCTGGTCGAACTGCGCAAGAAGATGCAGACGGTCTTGACCGCCCAATGACGCCGGTGGCCGGCGAAGCGGCACGATGACGCTCCGCTCTCGCGAGGCGACGTGATCGCGGTCCGCGATCTCGCGAAGAGTTATGCGACGAAGCACGGCAACGCCGGGGTCAATGCCGTCTCCGGCGTTTCCTTCACGGTGGCGAAGGGCGAGTTCTTCACCTTGCTGGGGCCGAGCGGCTGCGGCAAGAGCACGACGCTGCAATGCATTGCGGGTCTCGAGACGCCCGATTCGGGCGAGATCGAGATGGATGGCGAGATCGTCTTCTGCAGCCGTCGCCGGCTGATGGTTCCGGCGAACCGTCGCAACATCGGCATGACGTTCCAGTCCTATGCGATCTGGCCGCACATGACGGTGTTTGACAACGTCGCCTTCCCGCTCGTGCACAGTGAGCGTGCTCGAAACGACATCGACGTGCGGCAGCGCGTCATGCGCACGCTCGATCTGGTCAAGCTGGCCGACTATGCCGACCGGCCGTCGCCGCATCTGAGCGGCGGTCAGCAACAGCGCGTCGCGTTGGCGCGCGCCCTGGTGCACGAGCCGGCGCTGCTGCTGCTCGACGAGCCGCTGAGCAATCTCGACGCCAAGCTGCGCGACGCCATGCGCGTCGAATTGCGCCAGCTCGTCAAGACGCTCGGCATCACCACGGTGTTCGTGACCCACGACCAGCTCGAGGCCTTGTCCATGTCGGACCAGATCGCGCTCATGCGGGCGGGCAGGGTGGTCCAGCTTGGTCCGCCGAGGGACGTCTATCTCCGGCCGGCCACGGCTTTTGCCGCCGACTTCATGGGACGCAGCAATCTGATCCCGGCCAGGGTAGTCGCCAGCGGCGCCGCCACGGAGGTCGAGACCGGCTTCGGTATTCTGCGCTGCGCGCCGTCCAGGGCCGCCGTCGGCACGCAAGTCCATGTCGTGTTGCGCCCCCAGGCGATCCGGCCCTTGCCCATCCGGCAGGCCGGCCCGAACGTTTTCGAGGCGCGCATCGATGCGTTGCATTTCCTCGGTGACGCTTTCGAGGCTCAGGTCCGCATAGGTCCTGTCGAGCTGCGCGTCATGCTCGACGTCTACCTGGAACCGGGCATCGGTCAAAGCCTATGGCTCGAATTGCCGGCCGATCGTTGCGCCGTGGTTGAGCACACGGCAGAGGACGACCCCGACGCCACGACGGTCGCGCGATGACGTTCGTCGCGGCCGACGGCGCGGGTCCCAGCATCGAGCGCGGCACGAGGCGCATCCGCATGCAGCAGGGCGTGCAGATCGCCCTGTTGATCGTTCTGCTGGTCCTTGTTGCGGGGCCGCTTCTCGTTCTGCTGTGCACGAGCTTCAGTCCGGAGGGGAAGCTGCCCTTCGAGACTGTCGATTTCAGCTGGGCGAACTACGTCGACCTGTTCGCCCAGTCGGCGACGATCGGCTTGATCTGGAACACGCTGAAGTACGCCGGCGGCAGTGTCGTCCTCGCCCTGCTGCTCGCGATCGGCATCGCCTGGCTGACCGAGCGGACCGATATGCCCGGGCGGACCGTCGCGCGCGTGCTGATGTTCTCCTGGATGGCGATCCCACCGCTCGTCTTCGGCTATGGCTGGATCCTGCTGATCAACCCGAGCAACGGCGTGATCAACAATTTCCTGAAATCGCTGCTCGGACTCGATGAGTCGCCGCTCACGCCCTACACCATGACCTCGCTCATTCTGATCAGCGGGCTGGGTCTGACGCCGACCGCGTTCGTGATGCTGAGCGGACTGCTGCGCAACATGGATCCTCTGCTGGAGAATGCCGGGCTGGTGCTCGGCGCCTCGCGTCGCACGGTGACCCAATACATCACTCTGCCGCTGCTGCGTCCGGGCATCCTGTCGGTCGGCATGTTTCTGGTCATGACCATGATCCAGGCCTTCGACTTGCCGCTGGTGATCGGCCTGACCGCACAAATCCCGGTCATGAGCACACGCATCTACACGCTCGCCTCGCCCGAGGTCGGCGGCCTGCCCAACTACGGCCTCGCCGCCGCCTTCGGCATCATGCTGCTGGTCATGGCGACGCTGCTGATGTGGGGTTATTTCCGCTCCATCCGGATCAGCGAGCGCTTCCGTGTCGTGAGCGGCAAGGGCTTCCGTCCGCGCCGGCTGGAGCTCGGCCTGTGGCGCTACGTCGCCGCGGCGGCCGTCGCGCTCTATTTCTTCATCATGCTGCTGCCCATGCTCAACCTGCTGTGGGCGAGCCTGTTTCCCTTCTACCGCGTGCCGACCCTGGCGCAGCTCTTTTCCGTCTCGCTGGAGGCCTATCAGAACATCCTGGAGGAATCGGTCGTCCGACGCGCACTGGTCAACACCGTGCTGCTCGTACTGGTCAGCGCCACGACCGTGATCGTGCTTTCGCTGCTGGTCAGCTGGTATTCGCTGCGCGGCGAGGGGCGGCTCGGCAAATGGCTCGACACCTTGTCCTTCTCGCCGATCGCGGTGCCGCCTATCGTCATGGCGATCGCGATCCTGCTCTTGTACCTGAAGACACCGCTTTACGCCTCGATCGGCATCCTGATGATCGGGCACATCACGGTCTATGTCGCGTTCGGCACGCGCAGCATGATCAGCGCGCTGGTCCAGATCGACCGCGAGCTCGAGAATGCGGCCATCATCAGCGGCGCCACCTGGCTGACCAGTCTGCGTCGCATCATCGTCCCGCTGCTGTGGCCGCACATCGTGAATTGCTGGCTGTGGCTCGTCGCGCATAGCGCGCGCGACCTGACCTTCCCGTTGATGCTGATGAGCACAACCAACCTGGTCGGTGCATCGGTCATCTGGATGGTGTGGGACTATCCCAATCTGCCCGGCGCCGCGGCTCTGTCGATGCTCCTCGTGCTCGGTCTGATGGTGCTGGTGGTGCCAGTCCAGATCATGACCGCCCGTCGCGCGGAGCGCGAAATATGAGGGCGTCGCGCGGAGCGCGAAATATGAGGGCGTCGCGCGGAGCGCGAAATATGAGGGCGACCAGCATAAGGACCGGTTGGCGCTGAGATGGACGTTCGGCAGCTTCGCTATTTCATCTCGATCGCTCAGCTCGGGGGCTTCGTGAAGGCTGCGAGCGAGCTGCGCGTCGCGCAATCCGCGCTCAGCTATCAGATCGGGCGGCTCGAGGACGAGCTTCAAGTCAAGCTCCTGGTACGCCACCGTCTCGGCGTCACCTTGACCGAGGCCGGACGAGCCGTGCTGGAGCACGCTCATTCCGTGATGCGCGAGCTCAACGAGCTGCGCATGGATGCGACCTCCCGCGCGCGCTATCCCTCGGGCCAGGTGTCCTTTGCCGCGCCGCCGTCAGTCGCGCGAGTCCTGGTGCCACAGGTCATCGAGCGTTTCCGCCAGCTCTACCCCGATGTGCGACTGTCCATGCGCGAGGGCTACACCGCGCCGATCCACGAGTGGCTATGGCAAGGCCAGGTCGACCTGGCGCTGCTCTACGACGTCGACGAGATGCCACAGCTGGAAACGATGGCGCTTCTGCCCGACCGCATGTACCTGATCGGCTCCCGACGGTTGCCGAGCCCGAGCCGCGGAGGGCCGAGCGTCGCGGAGCTGTGCGACATGCCGCTGGTGATGACCAGCACCGGCTATGGTTGGCGCCGGCGCTTGGAGAAGGCGCTCGCCGATCGGGACGCGCGGCCCTATGTCCGCGCCGAAGTCGAATCGCTTGCGGTCATCAAGGAGCTGGTGATCCGCGGCTTCGGCTATTCGGTGCTGCCCAAATCGGCCGTCCATGCCGAACTGGTCCGCGGCGATTTGTGGGCCATGCCGATTCCGGAGCTGGAACTGCCCGCCACCCTTATGCTGCTCAAGGTGGCGCAGCGGCCACTGTCGCTTGCGTGCGGCGAGCTGCAGCGTCTGCTGGTCGAGGAGGTCGCGAAGCTGGCGCGCGAAGGCTGGGGTCATCGGGATGAACCGGCCCGCCCGCGCCGGGGCGCGCGCAACGGTCGTCAGATCTCGAGGACGCGAAGCTGACATGGCCGCCGCGCAGCGCTCCGCTCGCATTGTCCGCCGCGCAGTCCGCCGGCACTTTGTGCGCCCCGCTGCCCGCACCTGGAAGCTGCGTTACGCCCCGCATCTGGCTTATCCCAATCTGCAACATCCGCTGTTCGTCGAAAGTGCCGGCTCTGCCGATCCGGTTGACCAGATCAAGTTCTTCGCCGATCTGGGCTTTGCCGGGATCGAGGACAACTATCTCAATCTTCGTCCGGTCGCCGAGCAGGCCAGGATCGG
The DNA here is from genome assembly GCA_016869645.1 of Alphaproteobacteria bacterium. GTDB lineage: Bacteria > Pseudomonadota > Alphaproteobacteria > SHVW01 > SHVW01 > SHVW01. The sequence goes on along the minus strand of VGDO01000015.1, from coordinate 19,215 downwards.
GCGCGCGCTCGAGCGCCATGGGATGGAGATGGGCTGCTTCGTCAACATGGTCGAGCCGCGCAATCCACCGCTCTGGGGTGCGCGCGATCGCGCGACGCGCGCGCGCCTGCTCCGCGAGCTGCGCCGCACGATTGACACGGCACGGCGCGTTGGCGGCCGCTTTCTCACGACATCAGCGGGGCGCGATCCGCGCGTGCCGCTTGCCCTCGAGCTGGCCGGGATGGCCGAGAATTTGCGCGAGCTGGTGCCGGTCGCCGAGAAGGCGGGCGTTATCATCTGTCTGGAATCGACCAGCGAGACGCGCGTGCCAGGTCGGCTGCTGCATCACGTGCTCGATGCCTATGGAGTTGTCAAAGCCGTCGACAGCCCGGCAGTCCGGCTCGTCTTCGACGTCTTCCACGTCCAGGTGATGGACGGCGACGTTCTGAACAATCTGGCGCGCACCTGGGATGGCATCGCGACGCTCCAGATTGGCGACAATCCTGGACGCGCCGAGCCCGGCACCGGCGAGCTCAACTACCCGAACATCCTTCGCTTCATCCATAAGCGCGGCTATCGGGGGCTGGTTGGACTGGAGCATTTGCTGTCGCGGCCGGGCCTCGCCGGGGAGAGGCAGGCGCTCGAACTCCTGCGGGGAATTGATGACGCGATCTGAACCGATACCGGAGACCATGCCATGCCCGTGACCATGGGATCGGGACGTCACACCTATCGGCTGGTGGAAGGCTGGGGCAAGCCGCCCGCCGGCTGGAGCTTCAACGACGTTGCGGCGGTCGGTGTCGATCGGCAGGACCGCGTCTATGTCTTCAATCGCGGCGTGCACCCCATGATCGTGTTCGATCGCGACGGCAAATTCCTCAGCTCGTGGGGCGAGGGGGTCTTCCGTCGTCCCCATGGGCTCCACATTGCATCGGACGACACGATCTATTGCACCGACGAGGGCGACCACACGGTGCGGCGCTGCACGCTCGACGGCAAGGTGCTGCTGACCATTGGTGTGCCCGGCAAGCCGTCGCCTGCCATGAGCGGCGAGCCATTCTGCCGCTGCACGCATACCGCGCTGTCGCCGCAAGGCGACATCTATGTGTCGGATGGCTACGGCAATGCGCGCGTGCACAAATTTGCGCCCGACGGAAAGTTGGTGATGTCCTGGGGCGAGCCCGGCACCGATCCGGGGCAGTTCAACCTGCCGCACAATATCTGCTGCGATCAGGAAGGTTGGGTCTACGTCGCCGATCGTGAGAACCATCGCGTCCAGGTGTTCGATGGCAATGGCGCCTATGAGACGCAGTGGAACAACCTGCACCGACCTTGTGCTCTGTTCATGGCGCCAGGCCCGAAGCCGATCTGCTACATCGGCGAGCTGGCGCCCGCTCTGGCTGTCAATCTGCGCACGCCCAATCTCGGCGCGCGCGTCAGCATCGTGACCCATGAGGGCAAGCCTCTGGCGCGCATCGGCGCACCGGTGCCGGGCCGCGCGCCGGGTCAATTCATGTCGCCGCATGGCATTGCCGTCGATTCGCGCGGCGACATCTATGTCGGCGAAGTCGCGTTCACGACCTGGCCGCGCTTTCATCCGAACGAGAAGCCGCCCGACGACCTGCGCACCCTGCAGAAATGGGAGCGGGTGAATGGCTCGGCGTGACGCGCTGCCGGCGGGCCATCGAAAGCCTCGATTGCCGGCAGCGCGAAATTGAATGATTGCCCGGCGCGGCACCTGATAGGATTTGCGCAATTCGTATCTGAGAGAGGAGTAAGCTCATGTCCGAACTCGATCCCAAATGGCAGAACCAGAAATTCGTGGTCAGTCACCTTCACGACAAGTCGTTCAAGTCGGGAACGGGCCTGCGTGACTACAACATCCATCGCGATCTCGGCGTCATCGAGGCGACGGGCGGACTGGTCAAGGCTCATGTCGTGTGCGCCAAGGAACCGTGCAAGAAGGGCGACACCGGTGGCCGCCACAAGCACAACATCAATTTCCAGTTCGTCTACATGCTCAAGGGCTGGCAGACCATGTGGTTCGAGGGTCATGGCGTGATCACGATGAAGGAAGGCAGCTCCTGGACCCAGCCGCCCGGCATGGTGCACGAGGTGCTGGACTATTCGGACGATCGCGAGGTCGTCGAGATCATCCTGCCCGCGAAGTTCGAAACGGTTCCGGCCTAAGCAGGGCGCGGGCGGCGGGGAGGCGATTTTGGGCGACGTTGCGGGCCGCCGCGTGCTGGTGCTGGGGGGCAGCAGCGGGATCGGCCTCGCCACGGCACGCCTCGCGCGCGACCAGGGAGCTCATGTCGCCATCACCGGTCGCCATCAAGGCCGCCTGGATGCGGCGCGCGCCAGGACGACTGGCTTGGAGGCCTTCCTCGGCGACATGACGAGCGAAGCCGATGTGGCCGACGCCTTCCGGCGATTCGGCGCAGTCGATCACGTCTTTCTTGCCGGCGGCGGCGCCCTGTTCGGCAATGTCGTCGATCTGCCCGACGAGAAGATCGACGGCCTGATCCGCGAGCGCATCTGGGCGCCGGTCTATGTCGCGCGCTGCGCTGCCCAACACGTGAGAGCCGGACACATGAAATCCGGCTCGATCACGCTGATGTCGGGCGCGTTGGCCTCGCGGGTGATGGCCGGGGCCGCGATCAAGCACGCCATCCTGTGCGCCACCGAGGGGCTGGTCCGCGGCCTGGCGCTCGAGATGGCGCCATTGCGCGTCAATGCCGTCGCGCCCGGCTACACGCGTACGCCGGCCTTCGAGAGTCTCCTGGGTGACGATCCCGAGGCAGAGATCGTGCGGATGTCCGCCAACCTGCCACTGAAGCGCATTGGCCGCGCCGAGGAGGTCGCCCAGGCGGTGCTTGCCTTGATGACAAACGACTTCATCAATGGCGAGGTGCTGCACACCGACGGCGCCGGTCGCTTCGTGGCACCGGCGCTCAGGCTTAGGTAGCAGCCGCTCGTCACGTCAGCCACGGAGGCCCGCCTTGCGGCGCATCGGTTTCATCGGGGTCGGCGCCATCGGCGCGCGCATGGCCTGGCGCCTGGTCGGCGCGGGTTTCGATCTCCATGTTCATGACGTGGCCGCGGCGGCGCGCGAGGCCTTTGCGGGTCGAGCCCGGCTCGCGGCGAGCCCTGCCTCCTGCGCCGGCGAGGATGTCGTGATCTTCATGGTGGCCAACGATGCCCAGCTCACCGAGGCGGTGCTGGGCAATGGCGGGCTGATCTCGGGGATCGACGCGGACAAACCGCCGATGGTTGCAGTCATGAGCACGGTGCTGCCGCGGACCATAAAGCAGCTTGCCGGCCCGCTCGCCGACAAGGGCGTCAGGTTCGTCGATGCGCCGGTCAGCGGCGGTCCGGCCGGTGCCGATGCCGGCACGCTTAGCATCATGGTGGGAGGCAGATCGGATGATCTGGAGACCTTGCGCCCGCTCTTCGAGGCCATGGGCGATCGCATTTTCCATTGCGGTGAGCTCTCGTCCGGCGAGCTGATCAAGATCCTCAACAACATGATTGGCGTGACCAACCTGTTCCTGACCGCCGAAGTCATGGCGTTGGCGCGCGGCCACGGCATGGAGCCGGAGCGGTTGCTCGACATCATGGATGTGAGCTCGGGCCGCAGCGCCTATACGCGGAATTGGAGCGACCGTCGCGCCGTGTACGGCGCGATCGCGGCTGATCCGATGCGATTGGAGCGCCATGTCGCGATCTGCCGCAAGGACCTGGACTTTAGTCTTGCCTTGGCAGGTCAGATCGGCCTCGACCTGCCGCTCTTTGCACATCTGACGGACACGATCGGCGAGCTTCCGAAGGAGGATCTGCGCCGCCTCTGGCGGCAAGCATTCGAATAGACTCATTCCGGCCGGATTGTCCGACCCGATCCGGCCCGCTAACATCGGTGTCGATACGCATCAATTCAGCCGGTGGAAGCAAGCGCATGAGCGCGCCCGTCATCGATTACTTCTATTCGACGCGCTCGGCCTTCGCCTATCTGGGTGCGGCGCGCTTCACCGCGCTGGCGCGTCGCTTCGGACGGCGCATCGTGCACAAGCCGGTCAATCTCGCCGCCGTGCTCGCCGGCACCGGCGGCCAGCAGTTCGGTGATCGGCCCCAGGCGCGGCGCGACTATTTCTTCGGCCGCGAGATCGAGCGCTGGGGCGAGTTCCTCGACATTCCGGTACGCGTCGAGCCGAAGCACCATTTCGGTGACCGTGCCGCGCCTTCCGGCTACGTGATCGCGGCGCAGCGGCTCGGCGCCGATGTCGACGCGCTGAGCCAGGCGATCCTGGCGGCGTTGTGGCGCGACGACCGCGACATCGGCAATCTCGACGAGCTCGACCGCGTTGCCGCTGAGGCCGGCATCGATCCCCAGCCGATCCGCTCCATCGCCCTCAGTGCCGAGATCCAGGCCGAGTTCGCCGCCAACGACGCAGAGGCGATTCGGCTGAATGTCTTCGGTTCGCCGACTTACATCGTCGACGGTGATCCGTTCTACGGCCAGGATCGGCTCGCCCTCGTCGAACGGGCGCTCGAGCGGCCGTTTCACCGCCGGTCGAACTGAGGAAGCGGGCCGACGGACCTCAATGACGTTGGAAGATTCGACCGAGCAGCTTGCGCGTCGTCATCTCGCGGACGGCGTGCAGGAATTTGGGCGAAAAAACTGGCAAGCGGCCGAGCGCGCTTTCATCGCGGTCGCCGCGCTTCGGCCGCATTGGGTCGGCGCGCAAGTTAATCTGGCACAAACGCTGGAAAAGAAATCCGCCAGGGCGGAGGCAGCTTCCGCCTACCGACGGGCGCTGGCTCTCGACCCGGAACTGCCGAAAGTTCGTTTCGCCCTGGCAAAGCTGCTTTCTGCGCTCGGGTCGTGGGGGGCAGCGTGCCCGATTGCGAGCGCGTGCTGGCTTGCGATCCGGGCAACGATGAAGCTCATCAGCTGCTCGGCATCTCGCTGTCGAAACTGCGCCGAAGCGCCGAAGCAGAAAGTCATTTGCGCAAAGCGCTCGAAATCAATCCGCAGAGCCCGCGGGCCAGCCTGCTCCTCGGCCGGTTGCTTGTGGAAATGTCAACCGCGGATGACGCAGTGCAATCCCGCACGAAAATCGCGCGGCTCAGCGAGGCCGCGTGGCTCGTTCCGGAATCATTCGGAATTTGGATAACGCTGGGTCAGGCCCTGATGCGCGAGGGCGAGGCCGAGCGGGCGAGCGCAGTTCTGTCTCGTGCGACAGCCCTCATGCCGGGCAATCGGGACGCTCATCATCTTCTGGCCAGAGCCCTGCTGCAACTGTCCCGCCACAGCGCGGCCGAATGGCATTTCCGTCTCGCCTATCGGGAAGTGCCGCAATCAGCCGATGCCGCCCATAACCTGGGCATGACGTTGCACCAGCAAAGGCGGTACTTCGAGGCGGAGCCGTGGTTCCGGCGCGCCGCCGCGCTTTCGCCGGACCAAGCCCGACACGTTGCCTTTGTCAGCAACTGCATGCTTTGGACGGGCCGATTTTCGCGTGCATTGAACTTTATCGACCTGGCGATCGCGATCAATCCGCGCGCCGACTACATCCAGTCGCGCACGCGAATCCTGGTCAATCTCAAGGCGGTCTACGACCGCCATGGCGAAGCCGGCCGCCGCCCGATGCCCGCTCCCCCCGCCGCGCCTGGCCCGCTGGGCGCCCACGCGCCCGGCCGCCGGATGCTGGCCTTCGTGCGTCACATGAACGATCTCGACCATCTCCTGCCGGTCATCAGTGCGTGGACCGGTCAGGACGATGGCGCCGACGTCGTCCTCGTCGATGCTGAAGCACCGGACGGCGACTTCCGGATGTCGCACCTCAGAAACCGCCGCGGTGTCGCCGTTCATCGCTTGCACGACATTCTCGATCAACACTGCGACGACCCGTTCGGCCGCTTGATGCGCGCCCTCGCGCCTGCGGGCCGGCCGGCGGTGGTCGTCAACGCCCATGATGCGACGGAGATCGGGCCGATCATTCATCAAGCGGCCGCGCGCGTCGGGCTGGCGATGGTCACGCTGCCGAACAATGAGGCACCCCTGGTCAACCGGCTGATCTACGCCGACTCGACCGTTTCGGTCACCGACGTCGATCTGAGTGCCGACCACATCGTCTACTCCCACTCCACCGCCCGCAGCCTTGCCGGCGCCGGCCGGGCGGTGGGCAGGCGGATTCACGTGCTGGGTTCGGCACGCTATTCGAGCCAATGGCTGGCCAAGCTGGACCGGCTATTACCGCGGGATACCCTTCCGGCAGCCGACGAGCGGCTCAAGGTAGTCTTGTTCCTGATCAGCGAGAAGTTCGCGATCTCCTGGCCGGAGGTGCGCGAGACGATCAGGTTGCTCCTGTCGCTTCCGGGCATCCATTTGCTGGTGAGCCGGCACACGCGGGCCTATCGCCTGATGGATCTCGCGGCGTCAGAAATGCGCGAGAAGGGCCACGCCACGATCGAGCCGGACGCGACAAGCCGGCATCCATCCTCCGCACTGTCGTTCGCAAATGAAGGCACTCCGGGTGCCGCCCTCGTCGCTTGGGGCGACGTATTTCTGTCGGTGGCCACAAGCATTTCGGTTGAGCCGATCATGCGCAACAAGCCGCTGCTCGAGCTGTCCTACCTGCATTCGAATTATGCTCTCGTCGCGCGTGAGTTGAAGGTTTGCGACATGCGCTGCCGCGACCAACTGGTCGAGTGGATGAAACGCTTTCTCGCTGTGCCGCGTGACGGCCTCGGCTCGGCATTCTACGACGCTGCCGAGCGCCGGAATTTCGTCGACCAGTTCGTCGAACTCGACGGCCAGCCCCCCATTGACCGGTACATGGAGGTGCTGCACGCCGCGTGCGCGCGGGTTGAGGCTGCGACTTGACCGCCGGCATCTGACGACTACGCCACATCGTCAGGCGACGCAGACCGCGCGACGGAGCCCCTTGTCGGGTCTGGCCCCGATTGTCGGCGATGTGGAGACCCGCTAACATTGACCAAACGGCCGGCCCGAGGGCAGGCCCGGATCACTTCCGCTTCATGGAGTCGACATGATGACATTCAGCCGCGCGCTGATGCGCGTCAGCCTCGCCGCCGCCGTGGCGGCAGGCACTCTCACCCTGGCCGTCCCGCTCGATGCCGCCACGCTTCATCGCGGCAACGGCGCCGAGCCCGAGACCCTCGATCCCCAGAAGTCAACCGGCGTTCCCGAGGCGCATATCGCACGCGACACCTTCGAGGGCCTGGTCGCCGAAGCGGCCGACGGCAAGCTGATACCCGGCGTGGCCGAGCGCTGGGACATCGCCGAGGACGGCACCACCTACACCTTCCACCTCCGGCGCAACGCCAAATGGTCGAACGGCGATCCGGTCACCGCGCAGGACTTCGTCTATTCCTACCGCCGCATCCTCGATCCGAAGACGGCCTCGAAATATGCCTTCATGCTATGGCCGCTGAAGAACGGCGAAGCCGTCAACAAGGGCCAGGTCGCCGATCTCGCCCAGATCGGCGCCACGGCCAAGGACGAGCACACGCTCGTGCTGACGCTCGAGCGGCCGACGCCCTACCTGATCGGCTCGCTTGCGCACAAATCGGCCTATCCGGTCAGCCGCAAGGCGATCGAGGCCCATGGCGACCGCTGGACGCGGCCGGGCAATTTCGTCGGCAACGGCGCGTATGTGCTGCGAGAGTGGACGCCGCAGTCGCACATCAAGCTGGTCAAGAGCCCGACCTACCACGGTGCAGCGGGCGTCAAGATCGACGAGGTGATGTTCTATCCGACCGAGGACATCGCCGCCGAATACAAGCGCTACCGCGCGGGCGAGCTCGACATGACCAACGAGATCCCACCCGACCAGATCGAGGCGGCGCGCGCGGCGACGCCGGCCGAGACCAAGATCTCGCCTTATTTCGGCACCTACTATTTCGCCTTCAACGTGACGGCCGCGCCCTTCAAGGACAACGTCAAGCTGCGCCAGGCGCTGTCGCTCGCGATCGACCGCGAGATGCTGACCGAGAGGGTGACCAGGGCCGGCGAGGTGCCGGCCTATAGCTGGGTTCCGCCCGGCACCGCCAACTATCAAAACGTCTACGCTCCGGCCAAGGACATGAAGCAGGCCGAGCGCGACGCGCTCGCCAAGAAGCTGTTCGCTGAATCCGGCGCGCCCAAGGGTCTCGAGGTCGAGTTCCTCTACAACACCCACGACCTGCACCGACGCATCGCGATCGCGGTCGCCTCGATTTGGGACGAGAAGCTCGGCGTCAAGATCAAGCTGGTCAACAAGGAGTGGAAGGTCTACCTCGACGACTCCTCGGAGAAGAAATTCCAGATGCGCCGTGCCGGCTGGATCGGCGACTACAACGACGCCAACACCTTCGTCGAGCTGCTCAAGTCCGATATCGGCAAGCAGAACCCGGCGGGCTGGGCCAACGCCAAATACGACGAACTGATGCGCAAGGCCACCGCGATGACCAACCTCGCCGAGCGTGCCAAGGTCATGTCCGAGGCCGAGCGCATCATGCTCGAAGAGGCGCCGATCGCGCCGATCTACTACTACGTCAAGAAGTCGATGGTGAAGCCGCACGTCAAGGGCTGGGTCGCCAACGTGATGGATGTCCATCCCACGCGGTGGCTGTCGATCGAGAAGTAGTGCAACGCAATCATGCAAACCAATCGCCTCACCCTGAGCTTGTCGAAGGGTGAGGCCGCCGATCGCGATGATGACACCAATCGTCGCGCGGTCAGCCAAATGGCGAGGGCCTCATCCTTCGACAAGCTCAGGATGAGGCACCTTTTTCGTCTCCTCTCATGCTGACTTACGCGATCAAGCGCCTGTTCGGCGCGATCCCGACGCTGTTGATCCTCGTCACCATCGCGTTTTTCCTGATCCGCCTGGCGCCAGGCGGTCCGTTCGACGACGAGCGCGAGATACCGGCTGAGATCAAGGCCAATCTGGAGCGCGTCTATCATCTGGACGAGCCGCTCATCCAGCAATTCGGCCGCTATGTCCTGGCGCTCGCACAGGGAGATTTCGGTCCGAGCTTCAAATACAAGGACTACACCGTCACCGAGCTGATCTGGGGCGGCTTTCCGGTTTCGCTGCGGATCGGCGGCATCGCCATCCTGCTGGCAATCGCGATCGGCGCTGGGCTCGGCACGCTCGCGGCGCTGCGCCAGAACTCGCGGCTCGACTACACAGTCATGGGCTTCGCCATGACCGGGATCGCCATTCCCAACTTCGTGATGGCACCGCTGCTGACGCTGGTGCTCGGCGTGCATCTCAAGCTGCTGCCGGCCGGCGGCTGGGGCGGCGGCGCGGTGCGCAACATGATCCTGCCGATCGTGGCGCTGGCCCTGCCGCACATCGCCTATATCTCCAGGCTGATGCGGGGCAGCATGGTCGAGGTGCTGCGCTCCAACTACATCCGCACCGCGCGCGCCAAGGGATTGCCCGAGCGGCTCACCATCCTGCGCCACGCGCTGCGCGCGGCGCTGCTACCGGTCGTCTCCTATCTCGGGCCGGCGACGGCGGGCATCATCACCGGCTCGGTCGTCATCGAGCAGATCTTCGGCATTCCCGGCATCGGCCGCTATTTCGTCCAGGGCGCGCTCAACCGCGACTACACGCTGGTCCTCGGCGTGGTCGTGTTCTACGGCGTGCTGATCGTCTTGTTCAACCTGCTCGTCGATCTGCTCTACGGGCTGCTCGATCCCAAGGTGCGCTATGACTGAAGCGGTCGCGGCGGCCGGCATCGCCGAGCCGATCGAAGGCCGCAGCCTGTGGGCGGATGCGCGGCGGCGCCTGGTGGCCAACCGGGCGGCCATGGCGAGCCTGGTCATTCTCGCAGTCATCGCGCTGTTCTGCATCCTGGCGCCGCTCGTCGCGCAGCATCCCTTCGACCGGGTCTACTGGGACCGCATTTCCCTGGCACCCGAACTCGCGCGCGGTCACTGGTTCGGCACCGACGTCAATGGCCGCGACCTGTTCGCGCGCACGCTGCACGGCGGGCGCATCTCGCTGATGGTGGGACTGGTCGCGACCTGTGTCAGCCTCGTGATCGGCGTCACCTATGGTGCCGTCGCCGGCTTCGTCGGCGGTCGTGCCGACGCGATCATGATGCGCGCGGTCGACGTGCTCTATTCACTGCCGTTCATGTTTTTCGTGATCCTGCTGATGGTCTATTTCGGCCGGAACATACTCCTGATCTTCGTGGCACTGGGCGCGGTCGAATGGCTGACCATGGCGCGCATCGTGCGCGGCCAGACGCTGAGCATCAAGCGGCGCGAGTTCATCGAAGCGGCACGTGCCTCCGGCGTGACCAACGCCACGATCATCCGCCGCCATATCGTGCCCAACACGCTGGGACCGGTCGCGGTCTACATCACGCTGACGATCCCGCACGTCATGCTGGTCGAGAGCTTCATCAGCTTCCTCGGTTTGGGCGTCCAGGAGCCGATGACGAGCTGGGGCGTGCTGATCAGCGAGGGCGCGCGCCAGCTCGAGACCGAGCCGTGGAACCTGCTGTTCCCCGGCGCCTTCCTCGCCGTCACGCTGTTCTGCTTCAACTTCGTCGGCGACGGGCTGCGCGACGCTCTCGATCCTAAGGACCGTTGACTGGATGGCTGACGTTCGCACGCGCACCGATCGCCTCAGGGTCACTTTGTCGAACCACGAGGTCGCTTCCACTGCACGGACGTCGGGCATCGACCAGTCGGCACGGTCCTCGCGGTTCGACAAGCGCACCACGAGGATCGGGTCTGTTTGGGTATGCTGTTGTGCCTGATCCCATACTCACTGTAACTGATCTCAATGTCCGCTTCGCCACGCCCGAGGGCGAGGTGCGGGCGGTGACCGACGTCAGTTTCTCGGTCCATGCCGGCGAAACCCTGGGCGTGGTCGGCGAATCCGGCTCGGGCAAGACCCAGATCTTCCTCGCCGTCATGGGCCTGCTCGCGTCCAACGGCCGCGCCGCCGGCAGCGCGCGCTTCCGCGGGCAGGAGCTCTTGGGCTTGCGGCGGACCGAGCTCAACCGGGTGCGCGGCGGCGACATGGCCATGGTCTTCCAGGACCCGATGACCTCGCTCAACCCCTATCTGCGCGTCAGCCGGCAGATGACCGAGGTGCTGGTCGTGCACAAGGGCATGAGCGAGGCCGACGCGCGCAAGAGGGCGGTCGCCATGCTCGAACGCGTGCACATTCCCGATGCGCGCCGCCGCTTCGATCTCTATCCGCACGAATTCTCCGGTGGCATGCGTCAGCGCGTCATGATTGCCATGGCGCTGCTCTGCCAGCCCGACCTGCTGATCGCCGACGAGCCGACGACGGCACTCGACGTCACGGTGCAGGCGCAGATCCTCGACCTGCTCGCAGAGATCCGCCGCGATCTGGGCACGGCCGTCGTGTTGATCACCCATGATTTCGGCGTGATCGCCGGCTTGGCCGACCGCGTCATGGTCATGTATGGCGGGCGCATCGCCGAGGAGGGGCCGGTCCTCGACATGTTCGACCGGCCCTGCCATCCCTACACGCGCGGCCTGCTCGCCTCCATGCCGCGCGGCGACGCGGCGGCCGGCGGCGAGCTCGCGGCGATCAAGGGTCAGCCGCCCAATCTGCAGCGCCTGCCGCCTGGCTGCCCCTTCGCGCCACGCTGCCCGCTGGTCATCGAACGCTGCCGCCTAGCCATGCCGCCGCTCGATCCGCTCGGGGCAAATCGGCGCGCGGCGTGCTACCGGGCTGGCCCATGAGCGCGAGTGCGATCCAGCCCATCCTCCGCGTGCGCGATCTCGCCGTGCATTTCCCGGTGCGCGTCGGGGGACTGTTCGGCCGCTGGAAGCCATTGAAAGCGGTCGACGGAGTCAGCTTCGACATCATGGCCGGCGAGACATTGGGCATCGTCGGCGAGAGCGGCTGCGGCAAGTCGACGCTCGGACGCGCCGTGTTGCGCCTCATTCCCGCGACCGCGGGCCAAGTGGTGTGGCTCGGCGACGACCTGCTGACCCTCGAACCCGACGACATGCGGCGGCGCCGGCGCGATCTTCAGATCGTGTTCCAGGATCCGCTGGCCGCTCTCGACCCACGCATGACCGTCGGCGATATCGTCGCCGAGCCGCTCGTGACCTTCCATCCGGATTTGGGTGGCGACGAGGTGCGTCGCCGTGTGCGCGACATGGTCGCCAAAGTCGGGCTATCGCCCGAGATGATCAACCGCTACCCGCACGAATTCTCAGGCGGCCAGTGCCAGCGCATCGGTGTCGCCCGCGCGATGATCCTCAGGCCGAAGCTGATCGTGTGCGACGAGCCGGTTTCCGCGCTCGACGTGTCGATCCAGGCCCAGATCATCAATCTGCTGATGGCGCTCCAGCGCGAGTTCGGTCTGTCGCTGATCTTCATCTCGCACAATCTGAGCGTGGTGCGCCACATCAGCCACCGCGTTCTCGTGCTCTATCTGGGCCGAGTCGCCGAGCTGGCGCCGCGCGACGAGCTGTTTGCACGGCCCCGCCATCCCTATACGCAGGCTCTCATGGCCGCGGCGCCGGTGCCAGACCCGCGGCGCGAGCGGCAGAAGCTGCGCGCGCGGCTCGAAGGCGACCCGCCCTCGCCGCTCGATCCGCCTTCGGGCTGTACCTTTCGCACGCGCTGCGCGCGTGCAACCGAGGTGTGCGCGACGGCGATGCCTGGACTCGAGACCGTCGGGCCGGACGGAGCGGCCGCACAGCACCACGTCGCCTGCTATCACTGGCGTGACGGGTTCCGAAACAAGTAGGGGCGCGGCTGGCCCGCGCCCCCACGTCGTCCTGCGTTCGGCATGGTACAGGACGCGACGCTTGGATGTCAGTTCAGGATCGGCGTCAGCGCCGTGCCGATGCGCAGCATCTGAGCCTCGGTGATCATGCTGCCGAGGATCTTCTGGAAGCGCGGGTCCTGCACGCCCGAGCCGATGTACTGCCAGCGATAGGCCTTGAGCATCGTCGCGCGCACCTTGTCGGCCTGCGCCGGCTCGAGGGTGCGACCGCAGACGCGCAGGAAGTACTCGGCGTCGGCACCCGACTGCATCTGCAGGATGCTATCGACCGCGCCCACCAGATCGATCAGGTCGGTCACCGACTTGTCGCGCTCCGCGTGGCCCAGCTTGGCATTCTCGCGGCGCCACTCCAGCTCGTCGAGGATGGCGTGCTGCGACTCCTCCTTCCAATGGAACAGGAAGATGTCCTTGAACAGCTCGGACAGCTCGGCATCGGGCTCGATGCTCTGGCGGTAATGCGCCTGGGTGAACAGCTCGATGTGGCAGGTGAGCGCCAGCACCGCCCAGGTGCTCTTCGACAGGACCGCGCCGGCGACGACGTTGGGCAGCGGCATGAAGCTGTACCCATCGGGCATGTCGTCAGCGATCATCGCCTCGATACGGCGGAACAGCTCCTGATGCTTCAGCTCCTCGTCGGTGAAGCGCACCAGCGCCTCGAGTGCCGTCTGGTCGCCGAGCCAATGGTCGCGGCTGATCTCGAGCATCTTGGCCCCGATGTAGCGCTCGACCAGGCCGAAGATGTTGGCGTAGGTGCGGCCCTGGATCTGGCTCAGGACGTGCTTTTCCTCGGTGTTGAGGAAATCGAGTTCGGCGAGCTTCGACAGGCCGTCGGGCAGGAACTTCTTGGCGAAGTCGAAGCTCCGGCCGCGGATGACGTCACGATCGATGTCCCAGCGAATGCGCTTGGAGACTTCTATGGCCTTGGCATAGCGGCTGCTTGCCGTAGGTACTTCGAGTCCGCCCATGACGATCTCCCTGAGGGTTGAGGGTTTGCTTCGAGATGCGAGACGATCAGGTTGTTGACTTCGTCCCGGTGTGTAAGGGGCAGCATGTGCCCGGCGCCGGCGACCATCTCGAGATTCGCCTCCGGCAGCGTTCGTGAAAGCAGGTCGGAGATGCGTTGCGCCGGCAGCGGGCTGCATGTGCCCTTGACCAGCAGCGTCGGCACGCCGACGGCGCGCACCTCGTCGAGCCGCGTCGGCTCGTTGAAGGTCGCGAAGAAATCGAGCGCCACCTTTGCGAGGCTCGGCGCCAGCGCATCGCGCTTCGCCTTTGGTATCGCGGCCCAGGCGCCGGCGCCGCCCCAGAAGTCGACGAAGCGTTCGTAGCCGCGCGCGTAGTCGCCGCAGGCGAGCGCCTGGTTGACCACCTCGGCGACAGCGCCAATCTCGAACAGCGCCAGGCTGTCGGTCTCGTCGCCGTTGCGCAGCAGGTGAAAGGCCGCCGGTTCGATCAAGGTGAGACTGAGCAAGTCCTTGTCACGCGCGCCGGCGACCTTGAGCGCCACGGCTCCGCCATAGGAGTGTCCGACCAAATGAGCGGGGCGATCGAGCCGGTCGAGCAGCGCATGCACGACCTCGGCCTCGTGTCCAAGGTAGAAGGCGCCGCGCCCGGGCCAGCTCGGCGTCGCGCCATAGCCATAGAGGTCCGGTGCGATCACCCGATAGCGTCCGTCCAGGCGGCCGGCGAGCGAACGCCATTGCGCGCCGGAGCAGCCGCTGCTGTGCAGCAGAATGACGGGCTCGCCGCATCCCTCGTTGAGGCATTCGATGGCGCTGTCATGCATGTCGAGTCGCGTCATGGCCTGGCCCTCAAGCTGGGGAGACGGTGAAACCGAACGACCGCGGCTCGACGCCGCTGGGGAAGTGCGCTTCGTTTGCCGTCGAGAAGCGCAGCAACGTGTTCTCGAAGGCGTAGACCAGCGTCGTGCCCAGGCCGCTCAGCACGACCTGATCGCCCGGACGCAGCAGGTAGTCGGTATGGTCGCGGTACTGCGTCAGCCACACGTTGCCGGTGAGGACGCCGACCGTTGTGCCTGCGCCCTTTTCGAGCCTGAGCATCGAGCCCTGCATGACCCGTCGGATCGCCATCTTGGCGTCGAAGCTGACGGGCGCATCGCAAAGCCGTTCGCTGGTCTGCTTGCTCATGACGGCCTCCTTGCGGGGGTGTAATTCCAAAGGCATGGTGACTGCCGCACGAAGCGTGCCAGCGGATAAATCTCAATGAATCAAATAGTTAGAAGAGATCAGGCCGTCGCATGTGACGGCGCCCGTCGCATGTGACGGGGTCAGGCCGCTGGATCTGGCGGCTCGATTCGCGCCCTAGTTGGTGCGGCGGATGCCCAGCTTGCGCATTCGTCCGCGCAAGGTGCTGGCATTGAGCCCGAGAATGCGCGCTGCGCCGCGCTCGCCCTCGATCATCCATTGGGTTCGTTCGAGCACGCGCTCGATATGGGCGCGCTCGAGTTCTTCGAGAGTGCCATCGGCCGGAACCGGCGCGGCGGCGCTCTCGGTTGCCTGTGCGGTAGCCAGCAGCCCCGCGGTATCGAGCCTGCCGCCGCCCGACAGGATCATCGCGCGCTCGACGAGGTTCTCGAGCTCGCGGACATTGCCCGGCCAGTCGTAGGCGGTGGCTTCCGCCATGAACGCCGGCGAGATGCCGGTGAGCGTCCGGCCGAGCTTGCGCGCAGCCCGCGTCGCGAAATGCCGCACGAGGAGCGGGATGTCGTCGCGCCGTTCGCGCAGCGGAGGAACACCGATCGGAAAGACGTTGAGCCGGTAGAACAGGTCTGAACGGAAACTTCCTCCGTCGACCCGGGCCGACAAGGCCCGATTGGTCGCGGCGATGACGCGCACGTCGGTGCGCAGGGTGCGCGAACCACCGACGCGCTCGAACTCGCGCTCCTGCAGCACGCGCAGAAGCTTGGCCTGGGCCTCGATCGGCAGCTCGCCGACCTCGTCGAGGAACAGGGTGCCGCCATCCGCCAATTCGAAGCGGCCGCGGCGTTGCTGCGTCGCGCCGGTGAAGGCGCCGCGTTCGTGACCGAACAGCTCGCTTTCGACCAGTTCGCGCGGCAGGGCCGCGCAGTTGACCTTGACGAGGGCACGGTCGCGCCGCGCGCTCTGCTCGTGGATGGCGCGCGCGACCAGCTCCTTGCCTGTGCCGGTTTCGCCCTGGATCAGTACGGTGCTGCCGGTCGGCGCCACTTGGGCGACCTGCTCGAGCAGGCGTCGCACGGGCGGCGAAGCGCCGACGATCGCGCCGCGCAGATCGTCGACCAGAACATTGACTGCAGCTCTCGTCCGCCGGTGCGCCTCGATCTCCCGGCGTAGCGCGATGTGAGTTCCGACCCGGGCGAGGAGCTCCTCCGGCTCGAACGGCTTGGTCACGTAGTCGACCGCGCCGGCGCCGAAGGCGCGTACCTTCTCGAAGGTGTCGCTGAGCGCGGTCAGGAAAACGACGGGAATGCCGCGGGTCGCCTCTGCCGCTTTGAGGCGCCTGCAGGTTTCATAGCCGTCGATGCCACCGAGCATCACGTCGAGCAGGATCAGGTCGGGCTGCTCCTTGGTTGCGGCTCCCAGGGCCGCCTCGCCGCTGGTCGCCGTCACCGTTCGATAGCCCGCCGCCCCCAGCTCCTGTTCGAGGAGATCGACATTGAGCGGCTCGTCATCGACGACGAGGATGGTTGCCGATTCAGTCGCCAAGGAATTGCGCCAGCTTGTCGAACAGCAGGGTTTCGTCGATCGGCTTGGTGAGGAAGTCGTCGCAGCCGGCCGCCCGTGCTCGTTCCTCGTCGCCGCGCATGGCATGGGCCGATAGCACGACCACGGGTATGCGCGCCAGCCGCTCATCGGCCTTGAGACGGCGCGTCGCTTCCCAGCCATCCATGCGCGGCAGCGACAAATCCATCAGAACCAGGTCCGGCCGCGTTTCGACGGCCCGCTCCAACGCCTCGATGCCATCCTCGGCAAGCACCAGCCGATAGCGGTCCTCCGGGAGCTGAACCAGGAGATCGCGGTTCATGGCGGCATCTTCGACGACGAGGATCGTCTTCATGTCTCGGGCGGGCGGTAGCTGACGGGCAGCGCCAATGTGAAGGTCGAGCCCTGGCCGCGGACGCTGTCGGCGCTGATGTCGCCGCCCATGAGCCGCGCCAGGCGGCGGGCGATCGCAAGGCCGAGGCCAGTGCCGCCGTGAACCCGTGTGCTGCTCGAATCGACCTGCTCGAACTCCTCGAAGATCGCCTCCAACTTGTCGGCCGGGATGCCGGCGCCGGTATCGACGACCGCAATGGCCACCGACCCGTTCGCCGCACGCGCATGCAGGCAAATCGTGCCCTGGTCGGTGAACTTGGCGGCGTTGCTCAGGAGGTTGATGACGATCTGGCGCAGCTTCTCCTCGTCGGCGAATATGCGAGGCAGGCCGGGGGCGAACTCCGAGACCAGCTTGACCGCCTCGGCCCTGATCAGCGGCTCGACCGTGCGCAGGCATTGCTCGAGCACGGGGCCGAGCGTCAGCTCGCTGGGCCGAACGTCGATGCGGCCCGCCTCGATCTTCGACAGGTCGAGCACCGAATTGATCAGGGCCAGGAGATGCTGGCCGCTCGACAGGATCTTCTCCAGGTTCTCGTACTGCAACGCTTCGATCCTGTCGTGGCAGCGGCGCATGACGATGCGCGTGAAGCCAATGATGGCGTTCAGCGGCGTGCGCAACTCATGGCTCATGTTGGCCAGGAACTCGGACTTGTGCCGGCTTGCGGCTTCCAGTTGCTGGCTCTTTTCCTGGATCTCATTGAACAGGCGGACGTTTTCGATCGCGATTGCAGCCTCGTCGGCGAAGGTTTTGAGCAGCGCGATCTCCTGGTCCGAAAAATGGCTGACGCGGTCACGCGCGACGAAGATCGCGCCGAGACCGCGTCCTTCCCGCAGGATGGGCGCGAAGATCGCGGACTTGGCCCCGATCGCCCGGCAGCCCCGCCGCGTCTTGTCGGGCACGTCTTCATGCTCGGTGTCGGGATAATGGACGATGCGCTGCTCGACGATGGCGAGTCCGGAGCCCGAGTTGGGCGAGACGTCGATCGGGAAAATGCGCTCGAACTCTTGCCGATGTGCGCCGTGATAGGCGCCGATATGGAGCTTGCCGTCGTCGCGCACCAGATTGAGGCCGACGATCCGGCCGACGAACAGGCGCTCGCAGCTCTCCAGGATCTTGTCGAAGACCGGCGCCGTGTCGGCCATCGAGCCGCTGATGACCCGGAGAATCTCGCCCGACGCCGTCTGCTGCTCGAGCGCCTCCCTGATCTCGTTGATCAGGCGTGCATTGTCGATGGAGATGGCCGCTTGGTCGGCAAAAGTTTTCAAGAGTGCGATGTGCTTGTCTTCGAAGGGGCGATCCTCGGCACGGCGCAGCACGATCGCGCCGAGCGCCCGGTCGTCGCGCACCAGCGGCATGCTGAGGATGGTGCGGTGGCCGAACTTGACAGCCAGCTGCTGTCCCGCCGGGTACTCGTCTCCCGCGTTCTGCAGGTCGGCGACCTGCAAGGGTGTCCGCTCGAGGATCGATCGGCCCATGACCGTTTCGCGATCCAGCGGCACCGGTTCGAACGGACGCTGCATCCTGCCGAACGAGGCGGCGACGTGGATGGAGCGCCCGTCTTGCACGAGGATGATGTCGACGAAGCGGGCGTTACAGATGAGCGCCGCGCGCTCGGCCACCGCGTCGAGCACGGGTTGCATGTT
The DNA here is from genome assembly GCA_016869645.1 of Alphaproteobacteria bacterium. Lineage (GTDB taxonomy): Bacteria > Pseudomonadota > Alphaproteobacteria > SHVW01 > SHVW01 > SHVW01. The sequence continues at coordinate 694 of VGDO01000015.1, read as the reverse complement.
GCCCGGCGAGCTGGACAGGATACGGAGAATCTCGCTGATCGCGGTCTGCTGCTCAAGCGCCTCCTTGGTCTCGGCAAACAGCCGCGCATTCTCGAAGGCGATCACCGCCTGATTGGAGAAGGTCTCGAGCAGGGCGACCTGGCGGGTCGACAGCCAGCCCGGCGCGCGCCGCAGCAGGCTGATGGCGCCGACCGCGATGCCGCTGTGGATCATCGGCATGATCGTGATGGCGCGATAGCCGTCAGCCAGCAGATTCCGCAACTCCTCAGGGAATGGTCCGGTATCAGCCGCGTCGGAGATGTTGAACTGGCGTCCGTCGAGGATCGCAGCGCCATGCATGCCCTCGCGCGTGAGTGGCATGGGAAAGCGCGCCCGCAACGACATGGCGCGATCGGAGTCTGCATCGGCAAGGGCGGCAAGCTGGACCCGGCCGTTCTCGGGCAACGTCACGCAAATGGCGCTCTGGGGAAACAGCATCGATCCCGCCCTAGACTGAACTTTGCCCGAATTTTGACCAAGCCACTGATGTGACTCGCGTTTGTCTGCGGGTCCTGACTACAGGCTGGGCTTGACGGCGAGCAGATCGAGTGCGCGGCGCTGGATTTCGGTCGGGGTGGCGAGCACCGGGAAGGAGGCTGCGCGGCCGAAGCGGACGGTGTTGCGGGTGAGCGTGGCGAGATCGGCGAGCAGCGAT
>VGDO01000014.1 GCA_016869645.1 Alphaproteobacteria bacterium | reverse complement strand
GCGCATCGCAATTGGCGATCTTGATGCGACCATCCAACAGTGGCTGGGTGCGATCGTAAGTCCAAACCCCGACACTGATCTTAAGATTCGTCATCAGTGACACTCCGCAAATTCGAGGATTCCTTTGATCGCGCGGTCGATGATGGCGGTCAAGCATTGCATGCTCACTACAATGCGATGCAAGTGGAGAACCGGCTGACGGTGGCACCGACTCCGCTTATGCTCCTGTTCCGGTCCGGGCCAAGATGGAGCTGGCGTGTACTACCTCGGCGTCGATACGGGTGGAACCTTCACCGATTTCGTCCTCTTCAACCGCGCCAAAGGCGATATCGCGACGTTCAAGGTCCGGTCGACGCCCGAGGATCCGGGGGCGGCGATCAAGGCCGGGCTCGAGCGCGCACGCGAGCGCCATGGCGTGGCGCCGCAGCAGATCGAGCGCTTCATCTTCGGCACCACGGTCGCGACCAATGCCGTGCTGGAAAAGAAGGGCGCGCCGACCGCGCTGGTGACCACGGCGGGCGTGCGCGACGTTCTGGAGATCCAGCGCCAGTGGCGCCACCGGCTCTTCGACCTGGCGATCAAGAAGCCCGAGACATTGGTGCCACGACGCCACCGTTTGGAGGCGGATGAGCGGGTTGCCGCTGACGGCACCGTGCTGCGCCCGCTCGAAGCCGCCGAAATCGAACGGGTGGTCGCCGCCCTGGCCTCGTTGCCGGTGCAGGCGGTCGCAGTCGTCTTTCTGTTCTCCTTTCTCCGTCCCGAGCATGAGCGCGCACTCGCCGCCGCAATTCGACAGCGGCTGCAGCACCTGCACGTCACCGTCTCGGCCGACATCAGCCCGGAGTTTCGCGAATACGAGCGCTCGGCGACGACCGTGATGAACGCCTACACCATGCCGAAGCTGCACGCCGTGGCCGACCGGCTGAGCGCCGTGCTCGGCGCGGCCCAGTTCCGCGGCGTCACCAGCATCATCCAGTCGAATGGCGGGCTGATGAGCGTCGAGCGCATGCGCAGCCACCCGGTCAACACGCTGCTCTCCGGCCCGGCCGGTGGCGTGGTCGGCGCGGCGGGCGTCGCCAAGGCTGCCGGCGTGCCCAATGTGCTCACCCTCGATGTCGGTGGCACGAGCGCCGACATCGCGCTGATCGAGGGCGGCGCGATCAAGCTGACGCCCGAAGGCGGCATCGGCGGCTATCCGGTGCGTGTGCCCCAAGTCGGCGTGCACACGATCGGCGCCGGCGGCGGCTCGATCGCCCGCGTCGTGCTGGGCCTGCTCAAGGTCGGGCCGCAGAGCGCCGGTGCGTCGCCCGGCCCGGTGTGCTACGGCCAGGGCGGCACGGAGCCGACCAGCACGGATGCGGCGCTCTGCCTCGGCTATATCGATCCCGGCTACTTTCTCGGCGGCGAGATCCGCCTCGATCGCGCCGCTGCCGAAGCCGCGATCGAGACGCGCGTGGCCCAGCCGTTGGGCCTCCGTCGGGACGAAGCTGCGCTCGCCATCGTGCAAGTCCAGGTCTCGACCATGGTCGCCGGCATTCGCAAAGTCTCGGTCGAGGCCGGTCACGATCCTCGCGAGTTCAGCCTCCTGCCCTTCGGCGGCGCGGGCGGTCTCTACGCCGGGCTGATAGCCGAGGATATCGGCGTCAACCGCATCTTCCTGCCGCAGCATCCGAGCGTGCTGTCGGCGCTCGGCATGTTGATGACCGACATCAAGCATGCGCGCAGCACGACGCGCATCGTCGAGCTGTCCCGCATCTCATCCGAGGAGCTGGCACGCCTGCTCGACGAGCTCGCCTCGGGGCTCGAGCGCGATGTCGCGACCGGACCGGTCGAGAGCAGGACCATGCGCATCCACCATTCCTGCGACATGCGCTATGTCGGACAGGCCTACGAGATCAATGTCCCGCTGCCGCCGCGCCAGGCGGGCGAGCGCGTCGACATTGCCGCCCTCACCCGTGCCTTTCACCGCGAGCATGAACGCGTCTATGGCAATTCGGCAGAGGTCGAGCCGGTCGAGCTGGTCAATTTGCGCGCGACGGCCATTGCCGAAGTACCGAAAGCGGCGCTGCGGCCGCTCGCGGGATCTTCAAAGCCGGTTCGACCGAAAGGCGAGCGCCGCGTCCTCTTTCGCCGTGAGCTCGGCTGGCAGAATTGCGCCGTCTACGAGCGCGACAGCCTGCCGCCCGGCTGGTCGGCCGATGGCCCGCTCGTCATCGAGGAAGCAGGCGCATCGACGCCGGTCTTTCCCGGACATCGCGTGAGCGTCGACAGCTTCGGCCATTTGCTGATCGACGTCCCCCCATCTCCCCAGGTTGGCACGCCATGAAGAAACTCGACCCTGTCACGATCGAGGTCGTCGGCAATCACCTCATCTCGACCGTGCGCGAGATGGGCACGACGGTGATGCGCACGGCCTACTCGACCATCATGCGCGAGCAGATGGACTGCACGACGGCACTGTTCGATCCGCAGGGCCAGCTCATCGCCCAGGCCGATCACGTGCCTTCCCATCAGGGCACGTTGAGCCATGCTGCCAAGCATGTCGGGCGCCGCTTTCAGCTCAAGCCGGGCGACGTCGTGATCATGAACCACCCCTATCAAGGTGGCACGCATCATCCCGACATCATGGTGTTCAAGCCGGTCTTCCACGACGGCGTGCAGGTGGCGATGGCGGCCTGCCTCGGCCACCACCTCGATGTCGGCGGCCGTTCGCCCGGCAGCGTCGCGACCGACGCGCGCGACGTATTCGAGGAAGGCCTGATCATTCCGCCGATGAAGCTCTACAAGGAGGGCAGGCTCGTCGAGGAGGTGTTCGCCATGATCGAGGCGAACATCCGCGTGCCGAAGAAGACCATGGGCGACATCCGCGCCGAGATCGCCGCCATCAATGTCGGCGAGCGCCGCGTGATGGAGCTGTGCCGCAAATATGGCGGCGCCGGCCTGACCGAGATCATCGCCGGCCTGCTCGACCATTCCGAACGGTTGATCCGCGGCGATCTGTCCGCTCTGCCCAACGGGCGCTACGACGCCGAAGGCTTCATGGACAGCGACGGAATCGCCGACGAGCCGGTGCGCATCGCCGTTGCCGTCACGCTCGAGGACGGCAGCGTGACCGTCGACTTCACCGGCTCCAGCCCCCAGGTGCGCGGGCCGTTCAACTGCTCGCTCTCATCCGTGCAGGCCGCCGTCTATTGCGCCGTGCGCTACATGGTCAATCCCGCGATCATGCAGAACGAGGGCTGCTACCGTCCCGTCTCGATCGTGCTGCCGCCGCGCTCGGTCGTGAGCCCGGAGGCGCCGGCGCCGCTGAGCGGCCGCTTCCACACCATGGAGCGCATCGCCACCACCATCGTGCTCGCCTTCAACAAGGCACGCGGCGTCGATGCGGTCGGCGCCAATCATGCGCATCTCGCCTCCTTCTCCGCGTCGGGCACCTACCCCGGCACGTCCGAACCCTGGGTGCTGTTCGAGGTCAATGGCGGCGGCTGGGGCGGCACACGCCATGGCGACGGCATCGACGCGACCTTCGGCCTGATGGCCAATTGCTACGACACGCCGGTCGAGGCGCTCGAGCTCGACTATCCACTCCGCGTCGAGCGCTACGAGTTCGTCACCGACAGCGGCGGACCGGGACAGTTCCGCGGCGGCCTCGGTCTCCGGCGTGAGGTGCGCTATCTCTCGGGCGAGGGCTATTTCACCAACCGGTCGGAGGCGCAGAAATTTCCCGCGGTCGGCACGCGCGGCGGCGAGCCGAGCCTGCCGTCGCGCCAGGCCCTGCTCCACGCCGACGGAACGCGCGACACGCTGCCATCCAAGATCACTAATCTGACGATCCGCGCAGGCGACATCGTCTCGATGGTGACGGCGGGCGGTGGCGGCTATGGCGATCCGCGCATCCGGGAACCCGATCTCGTGTTGGCCGATGTGCTCGACGGCAAAGTCAGCGCGCAGGCGGCGCGGGAACGCTATGGCGTGGTTCTCGTTAGAGACGGCACCAAAGTCGATACCTCGGCCACGCGCGCCTTGCGTGCAAATCTGGGCTCGACCAAGCAAGATTAATCAGTTCAACGGGTTGCCCCCGCCTTGGGGGGCGCGCTTGCCAACCTGACGCGGCAGATCACGCCAACCCGGAGTCCCTCCATGACCCTCAATCTCGTGCTGCTACAGCCGCTCGTCGCGCTGTTCGCGGGAATCCTGATCCTCGCCATTCCCCGGCTTCTGAACTACATCGTCGCCATCTATCTCATCCTTGCGGGCATTGCGGGGCTTTGGCCGCACATGTTCCGCTGAATACGAGTTCCCAAAAAGCCCCGGGGCGGCGCTAGACCGCGATCGGTTCAGATTGAATCGCCTGCGGCGATGCAATCTGAAGCGTGAATCACGGTCCAACCAATAAATCAGGGTGCGATTCACGTACCCACATTGAAGCACTGCTTCAATGTGGTACGACCACGCCCTGAGCCGCCCCGAGTCCGCTGTTGGGCGTCACAATGCGCGATCAGGTGCCGCGGCCCCACAGGCCGCAATAGCGCCGCACGATCATCGGCAGGCTCGGCTCGTAGCCGGCCACGTTCTTGTACTTCTCCAACTTGACCTCGCGCTCGGCAGTGTCCCAGCACTTGCCAGCGCGCGCGGCGACTTTCACTTCCTCCGACATGTCCTGCATCATGGTCAGCAAGGCGCGCACATCGTCCTTGGTGCCGAGGCGGCCGCCCGGACCCGGATGGCCGGGAATCAGCCGGTTCCAATCCATGGCAAGAACCTTCTTCAACGAGTCTTCCCATTCGATGGGATAAGAGTCGATCATGCCGCGGCCCGGCATCGACGCGACCGGTATGAAGTCGACGGCGAAGATGATCTTCTCCTTGGGCAGACGCATGACCAGCGTCGAGTCGGAATGGTTGAGCCCGACATATTTGAGCTCGACCGACGTGCCGCCCAGCGTGATGGTGCGCTGACGCTGCAGTGTTTGATCGGGCAGCACCGTGTCTGGATCCTTGAGTTGGGCGAGCCGTTCCTTGGCGCGCTTGTGCGCAATGAAGGTTGCACCCGCATCCTTGAACACCTTGCCGCCGGCGATGTGATCGTAGTGGTGGTGGCTGTAGATCACATACTTGACCGGCTGGTTCGTGACCTTGCGGATCTCCGCCAGATAGGTCGCGGGAGCATCGCGGCGCACATAGCCGATCGGATCGGTGGCAATCACACCGGCCGAGGTCACGACGAACATGGCCTGATGATTGCCGGCGCGGAAGATATAGACGTTGTCGGTGCCGTCGACCTTGGTGGTGGCGAAAGGCGGCGGCTGGGTTTGCGACCATGCCGGCGGCACGGTCACGGCGGCTATCCCAAGTAACGCCAAAGTAGCAAGACGCAGCATGAAGTCCCTCCCCGAGTTTGGCCGAAGTTACGACGGCCTCACCCAGTGAACAGCGCGGACCCACGTAGAATTCCATAGCCCGCTGTGGGACCGGCGAATTTAGCCCTCGGGGCTCCCACATCGGCTATGGCGTGCCACGGCATTGCGGCCTAAGATGCCGGTCTGGGCACGGTATTGGACGACAAGAAGCTTCCTCACCCGTGCCGGGATCAGGGCTCCGAGACGCTTCCAGCCTTTACCTCGACAGGGAGGAGAGTTCAATGGACCGCAGAACATTTCTCAACAATATCGGCCTGACGGTCGGCGGCGCAGCCGCGGCGACGACCATGCCGGTGATCGGCCCGAGCGTGGCTCAGGCGGCCGTGGCGCCGAAGGGCAACATCCCGAGCACGCCGCTCAAGATGGGCCACATGACGTTTCTCACCGGCCCTGCGGCCGTGCTGGGCGAGCCGTCGCTCAAGGGCCATCTGCTGGCCGCTGAGGAAATCAACGCCGCGGGCGGCATCCTCGGCAAGCGCAAGATCGAGACGATCTCGGCCGACGAGCAGGCCGGCACCGACGCCAACGTGAAAGAGCTTCGCCGCATGAAGCTCTCCGAGAAGATCGACCTGTTCACGGGCGTCATCTCGAGCGGCAACACGCCCGCGCTGGGGCCGGTCGCCGAAGAGCTCAGCCTGCTCACGATCTTCGTCGACGGCTGCACCGACTTCCTTTGGGACAAGGCGGTGCCGAACCCGAAGTACACCTTCCGCATCACCAACATCCAGTCGGCCGACGGCGTGACTTGCGCGTTGGCCGCGGCCCAGACCTGGCCGAAGGCCAAGAAGATCGCGCACATCCATCCCGACTACAGCTATGGCCGTAACGCGTTCGATCACTTCATGATCGCGTACAGCAAGCTGGTGCCGGGCGCCCAGGTCGTCTCGGAAGGCTGGCCGAAGCTCGGCACGACCGACTTCACCGCCCACATCACCAAGACGATTTCCTCGCAGCCCGACCTGATCGTCTCCTCCGTGTGGGGCGGCGACTATGTCGCACTGTACAAGCAGGCGCTGCGCTACGGCATGTTCAAGGACGCGAAGTTTGCCAGCACGATCGCCTTCGGCGTGGCGCCGCATGCGATCGGCAAGGATCACCCGGAAGGCGCGATCGCCGGCGTGCACTCGAACTATTACTTCACCTTCCCGCCCGGAAATCGCTGGCCGGCGAACAAGACCTTCGTCGAGAAGTACTTCAAGCGCTGGAACGAGTATCCGAACTTCCAGTCGGACGGCGCCTACCACACGCTGTACATGTACAAGACTGCAATCGAGAAGGCGAACCGCCTGGTTGGCGGCTGGCCGGACGAGGAAGCCATCATCAGCCAGCTCGAGGGCATGTATTACGAGACGGCGGCCGGCTACCTCTACATCCGTCCCGACAATCACCAGGGCTACAAGGACGCAGTGACCGGCTTCAGCAAGAACGTCGCTGAGTATCCGTTCCAGATCCTCGACCCTGCTACGATGATCACGATCCCGATCCGCAACATCACGGCGCCGCCGAACTGGCCGAAGCCGGGCCAGGGCCACAACGACCCGACGGCGACCTACAACTGGATCAAGGAGACGTGGCCGCAGGTCACCTGAGCCCTATGTCCGTGCCGGCCGTGTCAGCTCACCGGATGACGCGGCCGGCCGGTCCGCGGGCGTGATCGGCGCGGCCGGCAGTCCGTTGTGAACAGCGGCGTGGGATTTCCACGCCGTTTCGCACCGGAAGCTGCGGCGCCAACTCGAGGCCGGATCGGACAGGTTCCGACCGTGCGATTGCTTCCGACTTCTCCCGACACGCGCAGGTTGCTTGCGGCGCTATGCTGCACGGCGATTCTCGTGGTCGCGCCCACGTCGCGCGCCGGCCACGAGGTTTCCTACTATCCATCCTTCTACCCCCAAGAGATCCGGATCGAGACGCTCGACCCGGCGGTTGCCGCCCGCGAACTGGCAGGCAACACATTGCAGGCCTATATCGGCTCCGACCCCGGCTTCTCCGGAACGCCGCCCGCGCACCTCAAGACTTTCGCGTCGCTGCATTCCTTCGTCACCGCGACCATCAATCCGCACTCCGCGAAACTCGCCAATCATGACGTGCGCTGCGCGGCAATCGCGCGCGCGTCTGACGCGCTGGCGAAACGCGCAGATCTCGTGGCGCATCCCTATCCGGTCACTCCCTATCACGCCGACTATGTCGGTCACGCCGATCGAGGTTCAGGCAGCGCCTCTTCCCGGAATGCGGCCGGCGGCGGGACCATGGTCTATCGCGCCGGCGACGGCACAGAGACCGTGCTTGCCGCCGGTGCAGCCCAGCACGCCACTGACTGGGATGTGCGGCTGGATGAAGTTTTGATCGAGGATGTGCTCCGGCGCGCTCATGCCGGTCTCGGCATGTGGCCGCGCGTGCCCTGGGCCAAGGAAGGCTGGTTCCAGGCTTATCATCTGCTGCGCGGCGCGCTCAGCGATCCGGGTGATGCCGCAGATGCCGATATGCTCTACCAGAGGCTGGTCAGGCGCCAATTCGACAGCACGGCCGAGCAGATCAATCTCGGCCGCGGATTGGTCACGGCACTCACTCATGGGTGCGACGCCCAGGTCATCGCCTATGGCACGAAGCGCGAGTACTACAGCGACGAGTTCTCCAACGGCATCGAGAACATTGCAGGCGATTCGCAAGCGGGGTTCGGCTCGGCCTTGTTCGTGCGCACCGTAAAGCTCAAGGACTTCCCGTGGAACGGCTGGCTCCGCGTCGGCATGGCGAAGCAGGCCGCTGCCAGACAAGTCATGGGCGGATGGAATCCGGTGGCCGGCTTCACCGACCCGAGCGGACGTCTGACCTGGGCCACAGTGGGCGACGATGCGTTCCTGCCGGTCCCCTATAACAGCCGGTTGGTTGCGAACCGCGTGGAGATGATCGATCCCGAAGATCCCAAGTCGCGCCAATCTGTTCTGATCCCCTCCGACGCATGGGCGCCCGATCCCGCGACGGGTCGGCTGATCAAGGCCGCGCCCGGACAGGGCGCCACGGCCATGGTGACTTACCGCGTCTCGGCCTCGTCCTTTCATGACGGCACGGCGATGGAGCCGGCGGACCTGCTCTATCCCTATGCGCTGGCCGTGCGCTGGAGCGCCGGCCAGGCCGGTGATACCGCCTTCGATTCAGAGGTTGCCGCGGCGACGCGGCTGATGCGTGAGCGCTTCCGGGCAGCACGGGTCGTGCGCGTCGACGAGCGAACCCTCACCCTTGCCGACCTCACCTTCACCTACCGTTCGCCGGTGATCGAGGTTTATCTCAACAGCCCGACCGCCGAGGAGCAGGACAACGGTCCAGTGGCGCCGCCCTGGAGCTCCGTGCCGTGGCATGTGCTGGCGCTGATGGAAGCCGCCGTCGAACGCGGCATTGCTGCGTTCTCGCAGAGCGAGGCCGCGCGTCGCAATCTGCCCTGGCTTGACCTCGTGCGCGAGCCGGCCCAAAGGGACAAGCTGGTCGAGCTTGTCAACGAATTCGCGCGCACTGGCTACCGGCCGGCCGCGTTGCAGGAGCTGGTGAACGCCGATGCCGCCAGGACGCGCTGGGAAGCGCTCGCCCGATTCGTCGGCGATAGCAAGCACCTCCTGGTCACCAACGGCCCGTACAAGCTGACCAGCTGGTCGCCCGAAGCGGTCGTGTTCGACGTGATCCGCGAGTTCACCTACCCGATCGGGCTCGGCACCTTCGACCCATTCGCCTATCCGCCGCGCGCGCTGATCACCGGCATGGAACGGTCTGGCGACGATGTCATCGTGACGGCCGACGTGGAAATCTGGATGAAGCAGCAGCGCAATCGCCGTGCCACCCGCACTGCATTGAAGCGCGAGACCATGCGCGAGACCTATGCGATCCGCGCGGAGACGCAATATGCCGTGATCGCCGACGACGGCACCGTGGCCGATGCCGGCATCGCCACCTGGCGAACCGATGGACGGTTCACGCTCAGCCTGCCCAAGCTCCCGCCCGGCGGCTATAGATTGCTGATGGCCGTATTCCTCGACGGCAACGCCGTCGAGCCGGACATCGGACGGTTCGAATTCCGCAGTCAATGACCGAGTAAAGCGCCGACGATCACGCAAGGGGGAAACGTGACGATCTTCATCATCCAGGTGCTCAACTCGCTGTTCTACGCGGCGTCGCTCTTTCTGATCGCCGCCGGCCTCAGCTTGATCTATGGCGTGATGCGCATCGTCAACCTCGCGCACGGCACCTTCTATGCGCTGGGCGCCTATGTCTCCGCATGGGCGGTCGGCACCGCCTTCGGCCATGCCGGCGGCGGTGGATGGCACTTGATGGGACAGTTGCTGCTCCTGCCGATCGGCGCGATTGCCATCGCCGCCGTCGGCGCGGTCATCGAGCCGACTCTGCTGCGCCCGCTTTACAGGCGGCCAGAGGAATATCTGCTGCTGATCACCTTCGGCCTCCTGATGGTGCTCGAGGACAGCATGAAGCTGATCTTCGGCGGCACGCCGCTCTCGGCCGGCACGATCATGGATGCCATGGGCAGCATTCCGATCGGCCGGCTGCTCTACCCGACCTACAACCTCGTGGTCATGGCGGTCGGGCTCGGCGCCGCGATCGGCCTGTGGTGGTTCATCTACCGAACCCGGTTCGGCGTCATCCTGCGCGCAACGTCGCAGGACCGGCGCATGGCGGCAGCGCTCGGCCTCAACGTCAGCCGGGTCTATATCCAGGCCTTCGCCATCGGTTGCTTCATGGCCGGGCTGGGCGGCGCCGTCGTCGTGCCGGCCCAGGCCGCCGTTCTCGGCATGGGCGTCGACGCCCTGATCCTCGCCTTCGTCGTCGTTGTCGTCGGCGGACTCGGCAGCCTCGAGGGCGCCTTCATCGGCGCGCTGATCGTCAGCTTCGTGCGCACCGCCGGCATCCAGTTCTTTCCCGAGATCGAGCTCGCCGTGCTCTATCTGATTGCAGCCGCGGTGCTTCTCGTTCGCCCAACCGGCCTGTTCGGGAGGGCGTGACCATGAACCCCGCTGCTCACACCGAGGTTTCCGTCACGCGCACCTCGATCGCCGCGGTGGCGATCCTGATCGGGCTCGCCGTGCTGCCCTATGTCATCGACATCTACCAGGTGCAGCTCCTGACATACGGGTTGATCTTCGCCATCGCCGCGCTCGGCTTCAATCTACTGCTCGGCTCGACGGGTCTGCTGTCGTTCGGCCATTCCGCCTATTTCGGCGTGGGTGCCTACACGGTCGCCTTCATGGTGCGCGACCTCGGCACGGTGTCGATGGAGCTCTGCATCATCGGCGGCGTGATCGGCACGACCATCATCGCCGCGCTATTCGGCTATGTCTGCGTGCGCTACACGCGGATCTTTTTCGGCATCCTGACGCTGGCCCTCTCCCAGGTGATCTGGAGCCTCGCCTTCAAGTTCTTCTGGGTCACCGGCGGCACCGACGGCATCCGCGTGCCCGGCCGCGGGATGACGCTGCTCGCCGGGCTGATCGACTTCAAGGGCTCCGGAGCGTTCCAGAAATTCGTCTTTTCCTACTACTACTATGTGCTCGTGATCTTCGCCGTCGTTGCCGCCCTGATGTGGGTCATCGTGCACTCGCCATTCGGCATGGCACTCAAGGCGATCCGCGACAACGAGGTGCGCGCGCGGTTCGTGGGCCTCTCCGTGCGGCGCTATCGCTGGTTCGCGTTCATCATTTCCGGTGCGTTCACGGGTCTGGCTGGCGCGCTGTGGGTCCCGCTCAACGGCCTCACGACGCCCGACATCCTCTATTGGCCCTTCTCCGGCGAGATCGTCTTCATGACCGTGCTCGGCGGTTTCCGCACGTTCACCGGCCCGATCGTCGGCGCCATCGCCTTCAACTACCTCAAGACCTACGCGGTCGCGAGCTCGGCCTACTGGCAGCTCGTGCTTGGCGTCGTGCTCGTCGTCCTGGTTCTGGTTCTGCCCAACGGCATCATCGGAACCGCCCAGCAACTTTTCCGCAAGCTGAGGAGGCACTGACATGGCTCTCCTCGAGACCGTCAACCTCAAGCGCTACTTTGGCGAAACACGCGCCGTCGACAATGTCAGCCTGACCATCGACGAGGGCGAGTTCGTGTCGGTCGTTGGCCCGAACGGCGCCGGCAAGACATCGCTCTGCAACGTGGTCAGCGGCAATTTGATGGCCGAGTCGGGCCAGATCATGTTCAAGGGCGTCGACGTGACTCACGCGACCGCCCCCGAACGCGTCAAGGCCGGCATCGCCCGGAGCTTCCAGCTCGTCAATCTGTTCGATGACCTGACCGCGTTCGACAATGTTTCGCTAGCGATTTTCTCGCGCGACGACAAGACGCGGAACCTGGCTAAGCTCGCTCATCTCGACGAGGCGGTCTCAGCGGAGGCCGACGGTATTCTTGGCCAGTTCGGCCTGGCGGCCAAGCGCAACGAGCTGGCGCGCGACCTCGCCCAGGGCGAGCGCAAGCTGCTCGACGTGGCGCTGGCCTATGCGCTGCGGCCCAAGCTGCTCTTCCTCGACGAGCCGACCAGCGGCGTCAGCACGCGCGACAAGGGACAGATCATGGACACGATCGCCGCGGTCGTGCGCCGCGACCGGCTGACCGCGGTGATCATCGAGCACGACATGGACGTCGTGTTCAAGTACTCCGACCGCATCGTCGTGATGCACCAGGGCGCCGTACTCGCCCAGGGCACGCCCGACGCCATCCGAACCAACGAGCAGGTCGCGCTCATCCTGCTCGGCTCGTCCGGCCCGGACGCCTTCTCGCGAAAGGAGTGATCCGTGCTCGAGGTCAACGCCATCGACACCTTCCGCGGGCCGGCCCACATCTTGCACGGCGTCTCGCTCAGCGTCGGCGCCAAGGAGGTGGTCTGCCTGGTCGGGCGCAACGGCGCCGGCAAGACGACGATCATCGAAAGCATCATGGGGTTCCTGCCGCTCAAGGCAGGCCGCATCGTGTTCCACGGCGAGGATCTGACCGGCATGCCGCCGCACGAACGCGCCAAGCGCGGCATCGGCTTCTCGCCCGAGGATTGCGGCGTGTTTCCCGAGCTGACCGTCGGCGAGAACCTGATGATCAGCCGCTGGCTGGGCGAAAAGGCGGCACAACGGGGCAACGGCAGCGCGCGCACCGATCCGGAGACGCAGGCCTATGACGTCTTCCCCGAGGTCAAGGCACTGCTGCAGCGCCAGGGGCTGCATCTGAGCGGCGGCCAGCGCAAGATGGTCGCGGTTGCGCGCGCCATGATGCTGTCGCCGTCTCTTCTCCTGCTTGATGAGGCATTCGAGGGTTTGGCGCCGGTCGTGGTCAACCGATTCACCGAGGCCGTCATGAAGATCAAGGCGCTCGGCGTCTCGATCCTGATGGCCGAATCCCACCTCGGCGCGGCTTCGCGGATCGGCGACCGACTCTATGCGATCGACCGCGGCGAGATCATCTTCCACGGTCCGCCCAAGGACGCGCTGGCAAATCAGGACGTGGTCAAAGCCCTGAGGGGGTGACCGCTCCGGCACGCACACATGAAAAGGCCAGGCACATATCTCGCCGCGGCGGCCATCCTGCTCAGCGTGACCGTGGCGCGCAGCGGCCACGAGCTACCGGTCTATCCCTCCTACTACCCGCATGAGATCCAGCTCGAAACCGTGGCACCCGATCGCGCGGGCGGATTGCTGTCGACCGGAAAGCTTCATGCCTATATCGGCGCCGAGCCTCGCTTCTCCGGTGCGCCGCCGGACGCCGTCCGCTCGGTCGAATCCCTGGGCAGCCTGATTGCCGTCCGCATCAATCCGCAATCGCCGCATGCCCGCGACGCGGCGGAACGCTGTGCGATCGTCACGATGATTCAGCGCCATGCCGTGCGTGGCGCGGCCTGGCGGTTCCATCCCTATCCCGTGACCCCGATGCATGGCGACTATCTCCAGCACGCGGACCGCGCCGCGGCGGCACTTGCGGCAGCGTCGGCTGCGCCGGACATGGGCAGTCTCAAGGTCCGCGCGGACAGCCGCGTTGCTGCAGCGCTCCTGCGGTCGGAATGGCAAGCCGATACCACCTGGGACGCCGAGATCGTCGAGGCTGACCTGGGCATGCTCACCGCATCGCGCGCCTACGCCATGAACGGCTGGTCCGGGCCGCCGTGGCTGCGTGCCGGCTGGTTTCATGCGCAGCTCCTGCTCGGCGCGGTCACGCGCACCGATACCGAGACGGCGCAGATCGACGAGCTGATCGAGAGGCTGGAAACGGGCCGGCACATCAGCCCGGCCGATCGCATCAATCTCGAGCGCGATCTGGTGGCGGCGCTGGGCAAGGGTTGTCATGCTGCGGCGCTCGGCTACACGGTGAGGCGCGAATACACCAATGCCGAGTTCTCCGCCGGCATCGAGAATGTCGGGTATGACTGGCTCGACGGCATCGCGTCCGGCATTTTCCTCCGAACTGCCAAGCTCAAGGACTTTCCCTGGAATGGCTGGCTGGCCGTCGGCATCAGCGACCGCCACGGCGCGGCCTGGAACCCGATTGCCGGTATGACCGACAGGTTCGGGCGTCTCATGTGGTCGGCGGTCGGCGACGCGGCACTGCTGCCGTCGCCCTATGGACCGGGCTGGATGATCAACCGCGTCTCCGACATCAAGGCCGGAGCACCCTGAGGGGCCTTGGAAGAATGCGCGCAATCCCGTTTTGGGCAATCGTGCTGGCGATCGTGGGGTTCGCGCCTGACGGCATCCACGCCGAGGAACTGACCTTCGTGCTCAGGATCGAGCGCGGCCGCGTCACCGACGGGACGCGCACGCTCCGCGCCGCGCAAGGCGACACCGTCAGGCTGCTCTGCCAGAGCGACCGGGCAATCACAGTGCATCTTCATGGCTATGACATCGAGCGCGAGATCAAGCCGGGCGACACGACGGAAATCAGCTTCACCGCCCGTCTCGCCGGTCGCTTCCCGCTCTATGCCATCAGCGGCGAATCGGGTGGGCACGCGCATCAGGGAGCGCCGTTGGCTTATGTCGAGGTCCGTCCGCGATAGATTGCGCGACGCGCCATCCACGGCAGGGCCCGGCGCGCTCGCCATCCTCGCAACCGCCTGGCTGGGCCCGGGCCCCGCCGCCGCTCACGGCTTCGGCCAGCGCTACGATCTGCCGCTGCCCTTCTCGTTCTACCTGGTCGGAGCCGCGGCGGCGATTGCCGCGACCTTTGTGCTGGTGGCCTGGTTCGTTCGGCAGGCGCGCACGCGACCGGCCTTCGAATTCGCCTTGCCGGTTCCAGCAGCGCTCGTCGACGGCGTGCGATATCTCATCGCGACTGCTTCGCTCGTCTTCTTCGTCGCGGTGGTGCTGGCAGGCTTCTTCGGCAATCAGAACCCTTATCGGAACATTGCGCCGACGCTCGTCTGGATCATCGTCTGGGTCGGCGTCATGCTGGCATCGGCGCTGCTTGGCAATGTCTGGGCCTGGCTCAATCCCTGGCGGCTGATGTTCGCCGCTGTCGAGGCAGCCTATCGCCGCCTGGGCCGGCGGCCGCACCTGTCCGTCGACTTGACCTATCCAGCCGCTCTCGGCGCCTGGCCGGCCTTCGGACTGCTGTTCGCCCTCGGGTGGATCGAACTCGTCGATTCCAATGCGGGTTCGCCCGCCCAAATCGCATGCCTTGCCGTGGGCTATTCGGCGCTCACGCTGATCGGCATGTTTCTGTTCGGAGCCGATATCTGGCTGCGCCACGGCGAGGTCTTCGGCGTGGTTTTCGGCCTGGTCGCACGCTTCGCTCCCATCGAGCTGCGTGAAACGACGCGATCGGAGTTGGTCGTCAGACCGTTCGGCGCCGGTCTCGCCACGGGTCCTGCCGCTTCGCGGTCGGCGGCGGCACTCATCCTCCTGCTGCTGTCAAGCGTCCTCTATGACGGATTTCTCGCGACGCCGGAGTGGGCCAGTCTGGCGGGGGCACTTGGCGATCCCGAATCGATGGTCCTCCGCAGCCTGGGGCTGGGCGGCTTCTGGCTCCTTTTCGCCAGCGCCTATCTCGCGGTCTGTCTGCTGATGTCCGTGCTGAGCTCGGGTCGGCTCGGGACACTGGATCTCGCCGGGCATTTTGCCTTCTCGCTGGTGCCGATCGTGATCGGCTATCACGTCGCGCACTACCTCTCCTACCTGCTGGTGCAGGGCCAGTACATCATTCCCCTGCTGTCCGATCCGCTCGGCCGGGGCTGGGACATGTTCGGCACGGCGGGGTACCGGGTCGACATTGCGGTCGTGGGCGCGCGCTTTGCCTGGTATGCCGCGGTCGGCGCGGTCGTGGTCGGCCATATCATTGCCGTTCACCTGGCGCATAAGAAAGCACTCGACCTGTTCGCGACGCGCGGCGCTGCATTGCGCACCGAGATACCTCTAACGGCGCTGATGGTCGTCTACACCATTGCAAGTCTGACGATCCTCGCCGAGCCGATCGTCCAGCGCGGTGGCCCAGCGCAATCCTCGGCACCGATGGCGGACGTCGCCATCCCGGAGGATGCGGTTCTTCCCGAGATCGCGACCGGCGCACTTCGCCTGGTGGACCCCGGCACTTCAGCCCGCAGCAAGCTGACCTTTCAGGTGCTCGGTTCGGCGTTCCACGATGGAACCAAGATGGCGATTGCCGATATCGCCTATGCCTATGCCTTCGTCTACCGCTGGTCCGCCGCTGCGGATGGCAGCAATACGCATGTCGATCCCGATGTGGATGCCAAGAGCGCGCAGCTGCGCCGCCACCTGGCCGGGCTGCGCTTCCTGCCAGTCGACACGACGTCGAAGACCTTGCGGGTGGGCGACATCAGCTTCGTCCGAGATCTCTTCACGATCGAGGTCTATGCGCGGATCCTGCCCGAGGATCCGGAGCGCGACGCGCTGGTAGCCGCGCCCTGGACCACGGTGCCCTGGCATGTCCTCGCGCTGATGGAAGAAGCCGTCATCCGCGGCTGGGCCGCGTTTTCCGAGAGCGAGGCCGCGCGCCGCGGCATCCCATGGCTCGATCTCGCGCGCGACGACGCGCTCAACCATCAACTCGCCACGCTGGTCGGCCAATTCGAGCGCGAGGGATATCGGCCCGCCGCGCTTCGGTCTCTGGTCGGCGCCGAGGAGGCACGCCGTCGCTGGGCCGCACTCTCCGCCTTCGTCAAGTCCCACGGCCACTTTCTGGTGGCCAACGGCCCCTACCTCCTCAAAGACTGGTCGCGCAACGGGGCAGTCCTCGAAGCCTTCCGAGACCTGACCTATCCGCTCGGCGTCGGGTCCTTCGATGCCTACGCGACCCCGCGTCGCGGCTTCGTCACAAGCTGGGACTGGACCGCCGGACGCCTGGCGATTTCGGCTGACATCGAGACGCTCAACCGGTTCCAGCGCGACTACCGGCTGGCCCGCGTGCCGCTACAATCGCTGGCTCCCGAAGTGCGCAGGCGCGCAGCGCCGCAATGCCGGTTCGTGGTGACCGACGAAATGGGACGCGTCGTGCTCGCCGACACCGCGGCACTCGGAGACGATGCCATGTTCCATATCGATCTCGCGGCCCGCCTACCGGCCGGTCGCTACGTCGTGATGGCGACGGTCGCGCTCGCCGACAATGTGATGAACGCCGAGATTGCGCTTATCCCTGTTGAGATCGGGTCCCCGCCGTAACTTCCTCCCCCGCCGAAGGCGGGGAACGGAATCATTTCACTCGCATCGGACCTGAACTAGAATGTCCGCCAGTACCGATCCAGCCCCCGGAGGCCCGTCATGAGCGTCGCCCTCAAGCAATCGGCCGATGCGCCGATCAACCGCACGAACATCCCCTGCGACTTCGACCATGGCCTCGGCACGCGCGCGCGCATCGGCATCATCCAGCTCGCGACCGACCAAACGAGCGAGCACGAGTTCCGCCAGGTCATGAACCGGCCGGGTGTCGCAACCTATGCCAGCCGCATCTACAACGCGACGACGATCACGCCGGAAACGCTCAAGGCGCTCGAGGGCGAGGTCGAAAAGGGCACCTCGCTGATCCTGCCCGGCCTGCGTCTCGACGTGGTCGGCTTCTGCTGCACCTCCGGCGCGGTCATCATCGGCGACGACCAGGTCGCCTCGCTGATCCGCAAGGTGCGCCCGGGCATTTCCTATTCCTCGCCGATGGCCGGCGCCATCGCCGGCATGAAGGCGGTCGGGCTGCGCCGGGTCGCCATGCTGACCCCCTATGTCCAGGAGATCAACGACCGCATGCGCGCCTATATCGAGGCGCGCGGCGTTTCCGTGCCGATCATGGGCTCGTTCAGCATCGCGGACGACGCCAAGGTGGCAGTGATTTCCGAGCGCGCCACGCGCGATGCCGCCATCGCGCTCGCCCGCGAAGCGCCGGTCGACGGCGTGTTCGTCAGCTGTACGAGCATACGCACGCTGGGCATCATCGAGGAGGTCGAGGCCGCCCTCGGCAAGCCGATGGTGTCGTCCAACCAGGGCATGGCCTGGCACATGCTGCGCCTCGGCGGCATCAAGGACGAGATCTCCGGTTTCGGCAAGCTGCTGCGGACGCAGCTGGGCTGACACCAAATTCCTCAACCTGAGATTGTTGTCGAAGGTGAGGACTTCGCCGGTGGAATGCGGTTAGCCACCTGACAGTTCGTCGCGATCCGCGGCCTACCCTTGGACGAGCTCACGGTGAGGCGGTCGCCTATGCCGCCGCCAACCCGAACCGCCGACGGTGGAAGTCGGCCAGCGCCTTCCCGGCTGCCGACACGAGGAACACGAACAGGATATAGGCCGCAGCCGTCGCGGTCAGGATCTCGATCGGCTCGAACCAGACATGGACGAGCTTGAGCGCCTGGAGCATCAGGTCCGGCACCGTTATCACCGAGATCAAGGTCGACGACTTCACGATGACCGTGAATTGATTGACGATCGATGGCGCCACGGTCAGCAGCGTCTCGGGCAGCACGATGCGGCGGAAGACCTGGAAGGGCGACATGCCGACCGAGTAGCCGGCCTCGCGGTGACCCGCCGGCACTGCCTCGATGCCGGCGCGAAAGGTTTCCGCCAGGTAGCCGCTCGATTGCAACCCGAGCGCCAGCCAGCCCGCCGTGAAGAAGGTGTTGGGCCAGCCGAACAGCTCGGGCCAGACATAGGCGACCCACATGAGCTGCACGAAGATCGGCGTCGCGCGGAAGAATTCGATGAGCGCGATGGCAAGCGGCCGCAGCGGGCGCACATACATGCGCACCAGGCACAGGATCAATCCCCCGACGATCGCAAAGGCGAAGGCGATCAGGCAGACCTCGATGGTGACCAGGAGCCCCTTGATCAGGATCTCGCGCTGGTTCCAGACCAGCCGTTCCCAATTGCTCATCGCAGGCTCACGCGTAGATCTTGTTGCGCCAGCGCTCGGACAGCAGGCGCAAGGTGCCGGCGACGACATAGATGACGGCGAAATAGGTCAGCGCGGCGCTGGTGTAGAGCGGCAGCGGCCGCATCTCGGTCTGGATCACCATGGAGACCTGGTACATCAGGTCGGGCACGGCGATCAGCGACACGATGGTCGTCGCCTTGAACAGCGAGACGAACTGGTTGGTCGCCTCGGGCAGCATGCGGCGCACGACCTGGGGCAGCACGATGCGCCACAGGATCTGGCGCTCCGACATGCCGCAGGCCCTCCCGGCGTCGAGATGTCCCAAAGGTATCGATTGAATTCCGGCGCGGAAGGTTTCGGCGAAGTAGCCGCTATAGACGAAGCCGAGCGCGACGACGGCCGAGACGAAGGGCGGCCACTCGATGCGCTGGCCGAGCAGCTTGCCGAGCAGCAGCGGCAGCACGAAGTGCACCCAGACGATCATGATGTAGTCGGGCGCGTTGCGGAACAGCTCGACGTGGAGCGTGCCGATCCAGCGGAACGGCCAGGCGCGATTGACGCGCAGCAGCGCCGCCATCAGCCCGACGGCAAGCGCGACCGAGGCCGACGAAAAGAACACATAGGCGTTGAACGCCAGGCCGCGCATCAGGACCAGCCGATACTCCCAGAACATCGCCGGATTGATCGCCTCGAGCAGAGCGTCTGACACGGGAACAGCTCCTACTGCCGGTACTTGGAGAGGAACTGGCGGCAGCGCTCGGAGCGTGGCGCACCGAAGATCTGCTCGGGTGGTCCTTCCTCCTCGATCTGCCCGTTGTGCAAGAACATCACGCGATCGGATGCGTCGCGCGCGAAGCCCATCTCGTGCGTCACGACGATCATGGTCATGCCCCGGCCGGCCAGTTCGCGCATCACGGACAGCACCTCGTCGGTCAATTCGGGATCAAGAGAGGAGGTCGGCTCGTCGAACAGCATCGCCTTGGGGCGCATGGCGAGCGCGCGCGCAATGGCGACGCGCTGCTGCTGGCCGCCCGACAGTCGCGCCGGATATTCGGATGATTTTTCTGACAGGTGGACCTGCGCCAGGCACTCCTCGCCCAACGCCCTGGCATCCTTGCGGCTCATGCCGCGCACGCGGATCGGCGCCTCGATCACATTGCCGAGCACGGTCATGTGCGGCCACAGATTGAATTGCTGGAACACCATGCCGAGATCGCGCCGCATGCGGTTGATCTCGACCAGCGGCCGCGCCGAGCTCTGGCCATTGGCACCAACACGCGCGCCCATCGGCTCGCCGTCGATATAGACCTCGCCGGCGCTCGGCGTTTCCAGGCGGTTGATGCAGCGGAGCAGCGTGCTCTTTCCCGAGCCGCTGGCGCCGATCATACTCACGACATTGCCGCGATGAACGTCGAACGACACGCCGCGCAGCACGTCGAGCGTGCCGAAGCTCTTGCGCAGTTCGACGACACGTATGGCCGGAACCTCAACCATCGCGGGCCCCCTGCCCGATCCGTAGCCCGCAAACCCCGCGACCTGCACTTGCGCCTATTGGGGTGACGTGATGAACTGAATACACCGTGCATGATGTTCTAGTCGCGGTGCGCTTGGCAACCTCGGGATCGGATCCCCCGGGGCCACCCATCGGTTCCGCGCCGCCACGCATCCAACCGGACAGGGGAGAGCGACATGAGCAAACCGACCAGCAACAGCAAACGCGAATTTCTCAAGGGTGCGGCTGCGCTCAGCGCGGCATCGGGCATGCTTGCGGCCGGCGTCTCGATCGCGCCACGCGAACTGTTGGCGCAGGTGCTCGACACGGGCATCCGCGAGGACTCCACACTGAACAAGGTGCGCAAGGAAGGCGTGCTGCGCATCGGCTACTCGCAGACCGGTCCGTGGTTCTACAAGGACGCCAAGACCGGCGAACTGGGCGGCATCTACAAGGATGTGTGCGACCGCCTGTGCAAGGAGCTCGAGATCAAGGCTGACTACAAGGAAGTCACATTCGCCAACGCGACGGTCGGTCTGCGCAAGGGCGACTATGATCTCTACGGCTCGTCGCTGACCTACACGATCCCGCGCGCGCTGACTGTCAACTATGTCGGTCCGCTCTACTCCAAGGGCAGTCTGCTGCTGATCCACAAGGACAATGCGGCGAAGTTCAAGTCGGTGACCGACTTCAACAGCGAGAACGTGACCTTCTCGATCACGGCGGGCGCCAGCGAAGAGCCACGCATCCCCGTGATCTGGCCGAAGTCGAAGCTGGTGACGACGACCGGCCAGGTGACGCTCGGCGCGGAACCTGTGCGCGCCAAGCGGGCGGACGCCTGGATGAGCGGCGACAGCGACGTCATCCTGTTCGCCAAGCGCAATAGCGCCTGGGCAACCGTGTTCGCGCCGGACCAGCCGATCGACAAGCGGCCGAACACCTGGGCCGTGCGCTACGGCGATCCCGAGTGGAAGGCCTTCCTCGACTTCTGGGGCGCCTTCGTCGTCGTCAACGGCGAGATGGACCGCCTGTTCAAGCACCACATGGAGAAGCTCGGCGCGGCGTGAGTTTCATCTAGCACGACCCCTCACCCTCCCGTAGCTGCGCTACGGGTCCCTCCCTCTCCCTCAAGGGGAGAGGGAATCATGTAGAGCCCCTGTCCGAAGGGAGAGGGGTTGGGGTGAGGGGTGATTGCGTCCCTCTCTCCAATCCGGCACCAATCTTCCATGATCATCGACTGTCACGCCCATATCTTCCAGCACTGGCAGGGGTCGTGCGGACATCCGTCGGCCGCGATTCACCTCAAGTACCTGCAGAAGGTGGTGACGCGGCCGGCGGCCAAGACCTTTCGCGCGCGCGACGGCAAGGAGGTCAAGCCGACCATGCTGTTTCGCCCCGACGACAACACCTGGGCAGGCCTGACCGACGTCAATTTCCGCGTTGGCCGGCATGGCCAACTCGCCTTCACCCATGAGGGCGAGGATTACTTCGTACAGTACATGCCCGTGGGCATGCAGGAGATCGTCTGCCGTCCCGATTTCATGATTGCGCAAATGATCAACGCCCAGGTCGACCACTGCATCCTTCAGGCGGGTGGCGGCTATGGCGCGATGAACGACGAAAACGCGCTGGCGCAGAACCTGCACCCCGACCGCTTCACAGGCCTGCTCAACATCGACGAGGCGATTGCCCATCGGCCCGAGCAGATGGCTGAACTCGACCGCGCCGCCGGCAAGCTCGGCCTCAGGGGCATCTACTATTCCCACGAGATGTCGCGCCACGGCTACACGCGGAATATCGATCATCCAGATTTCGCGCCGTTCTGGGACAAGGTGGTCGGCTACAAGCTGCCCGTGTTCCTCGAGCTGTCATCGACGCCCAATTACGACAAGCCGAGCTACCTCGGCAATGTGGCGGCCTTCGACGCGCTGGTGCGCCGCTTTCCGCAACATCGCTTCCTGATGGTGATGGGCCCGTCCGTGGCGCATCTGACGTCCAATGGCAGCTGGTCGTTCCCGGACGATGTTCTCGCCTTCCTCAAGCGCGACAATCTGCAGATGGAAATCATGTTCCCGATCAGCTGGGGCGGCGTCTGGGACTATCCCTATCCGGAAGCGCAAGTGCTGATCCGCGAGCTGCGCGACATGTTCGGCGCGGCCAAGCTGATCTGGGGCTCGGACATGCCCAATGTCGAGCGCTTCTGCACCTACAAGCAATGCGTCGATTACGTGCGCCGGCACTGCACCTTCCTCAGCGCCGCCGAGAAAGACCTCATCCTCGGCGACAATGCCGCCGAGCTGATCGGATTGAAGCACTGAAAGTCACGCCTTGGTTGCCGCTGCATGGTCTGGCACCGCGCTCGACATGGCGCGGCGCGCTCACTGCTGGTACCCTGCTGGCCCCGCAGCTCATGCGGCGCACGGAATCAGGTCGGCCAGGGGGTATCGTGACGCGACGCAGTCAGCCACTCGCGCCGTTGTCGAACCTGTCGAATGCCATCGCCACCGCCGACCCGCGCAGTGCATTCGGCGTGGCCGCGGCGCTTGCCGTCATGCTGACCATCGCCGCGCCGCTCAGTGCCGCGCCAGTGTCTCGTCCGCAGACGAGCATCGGCACCATCGTCAGCACCCAAGGCGACGAACAGATGAGGCTGGTCGAAGCACCGGATTGGCGCGCTGCACAGCTGGAGCAAGGGCTGCTGGCTGGTGATCAGTTGCGCACCGGCGGCTTCGGCGCGCTCACTCTGTTGTTCGCCGACAGGACCCAGTTGCGCGTCCATCGCAATTCCAACCTGCTCGTGCGCGCCGCACCCTCGGCAGGCAACGCCAATACGCTTCGCCTGGAACGCGGGGCGACATGGTCGCGCGCAACACCGGCCGGGGCCGGCGTACGGATCGAGACTCCATCGGCCACCGCCGCGATCCGCGGCACGGACTGGTCGCTCGCGGTCGGCGACGACGGTCGCACCACTCTGATCGTGCTCGATGGCACGGTTGAATTGACCAGCCCGTCGGGCAGCGTCCTGGTGAGCCGCGGCGAGATCGCGTTCGCCGAGATCGGCCGGGCACCGACCAAGACGATCCTGTCCAATCCGAACGACCGCCAGCAGATGCTGTTCAACCTGAGCCTGGTTGACGGCCTCAAGTCATTTTCGCTGCGGGAGGAGAGGTTCATCAGCCGGCGTCCAACGGCCGAGCGGCTCGCCGCCATGCCTGAAACGTCCATCACGGCAGCCATGTGGTTCGACCTCGCCGAGCTTTGGCACGACCTCGCCGACTTTTCGCGCTCTGCAGCCGCGACCGAGGCTGGACGCCAGGGCGCGGGCGGCGACCAGCGCCTGCTGGCCACTGCCGACTACATGACGGCATTCCTCATCTTTCAGGACCATCAGTTCGAACGCGCCGCCGAGCTGCTGGGCCGCGCCGCGCCCCGGCTGGAAGGCCGGCGCCGCATCCTGGCCGAACTGGCGCGCGCCGGCGCATTGATCCTGAGCGCAAGAGCAGATGAGGGCGCACGTCTCTTCCGCGACGTGGAGACGCGCCACCCTCGGGAAAAGCTGGTTCATCTCGTCAAGGCCTACCTGATGGCCTATGCCGGCGATCTGCCTGCGGCCATGGCCTTCGCCGGCGAAGCCGAAAACCTCTTTCCGGGAAGAGTCGAGTTCCCGTTTTTCCAGGCGATCATCGCCACCACGCTCGACCGGCGAGCGGAGGCGGAAGCGGCGGTGTCCCGCGCCCTCGCCGTCGATGCCGAGGCACCGACAGCTCTGCTCGCCCAAGCGTCTTTCCTGCTGCACATTAAGAGGGACGCCGAGGGCGCCATCGCGGCGCTCCAGCGCGCCATCGCCATCCACCCGAACGGCGCCGATCTCTGGGGCACGCTCGGCTACGCCCACCACGCCATCGACGAGCGGCCAGCCGCCGAAAGAGCTTACCTTGAAGCGATGCGACACTCGCCAAAGAACGTCGTGCACCGCACCAACTACGTCCTCGTCCTGCTCGAAACATATCGCCTGGCCGAAGCGGCCGAACAGCTGACAGCCGTCGATGCCATCGATCCGGCGCGGGATGTCGCCTACACGCGGCATGGCAAGCTGGCGCTCCAGCGGGACGACCTGCCGGCCGCCGAAGCCGCCTTTCTGCGCGCGACCACGGTCAATCCGGCACTCGCCGAGGCCGGCATCGGTCTGGCCGTCACCTACTATCAGCAGGGTGAATTTGACCGGGCCGAGCAGGCGCTGCGCAATGCGGACCGGCTGGATGAGAATAATCCCGCGAATCCGCTGATCGGCTCGGTCATGGCGATCAACCAGGCGCAAGCCGACAAGGCGATCGGCTACGGCCGCGAGGCCATTCGAAGACACCGGCAGCAGGGCGGCACGGGCGCGATCAAGCTCGCCGCGACGCGCGGTGGCAACAACTCGCTCGGCGTCGCCTATACCAACCTCGGCCTCAATGATTGGGGCGGCTACTATGGCGAGTTGTCATTCGATCCCTACTCGGCCGACAGCCATTTCTTCCGCGCCGCCAGAACCGACGCGGTGCAGGCGTCGTTCTTCCAGGGCCTGCTGCTCGACCCGCTCGCCGTGTCGGGCCGCACGCGCTACACCGACTTTTTTCGGCGGCCATTTACCGACGTCACGATTTCCGGCTCTGTCGGGGACCCCGGCCACGGCTCCAGCCATACCCAGGCGCTGGAGATTCAGGGCTTCACCTATCTGCCGCAACCCCTGTCCTATTTCGCCACGGCCCAGAACAGCTATACCGGCGGCGATCGCGAACACGCCTACGACCGCACCCGCGCCGGCACGATCTTCCTCGGCGCCAAGCCGACCGCCTATGATCGCATGCTGCTCGCGCTGACTGCGAGCGACGGCACGGCAGGCGTGCCCTGGCAGCGCGCCCAGGCGAGCCGTGACGACACCAACAGCAACACCGCGTTCGACGTCAGCATCGGCTTCGGTCATGAATTCGGTGCGCGCAATCATCTGCTTGCGCGCGTCGGCTATCGCCATCAGGCCCAACTCTACCGCAACGCCGATCCATTCGGGCGCGGTCTCACCGCTGTCGAGTACTCGCTGGTCAAGTTTCTCGGTCCGGATGAATACCGCCGTGTCCAGCAGACATTGGGGCTGTTCGACCTGACGCCCTTCACTGGCCAGCCCGATTCCGCTCTGGTGTTTGCCGGCCAGCCGGGGCCGGGCCTCGATGCATTCCCGTTGCCGGCCTTGTCCTCCCAATTCGACACGCGCTCGTTGGCCAAGCTGCGCGTGGAACAGAACTCCGCTCTGATCCAGGCGCGCCACCTGTTCACCGTGGGCGACGTCGACCTGAGCTACGGCGCCGAGTTTTCGCCGTTCCGGACAACGACCGACGGCCAGGCTCTGGTGTTTCAGTCGATCGGGACCGGGGTGCTGACCGGCTCGACGCCCGCTCTCGCCCCCGGCGTCCCGTTTCCCTATGGGGAGGTCGCGACGATACGCAGCCATGACGAGCAGTCCGGCCTCGCGGCAAACCTCCACGCCAATGCGCTATGGCGCGCATCCGAGCGCGTTTGGCTGGAAGCCGGCATATTCGGCCAGCACTATGCATCCGGCAGCGATGACTACTCCTTGGCTCGCCCGCGCGTCGGCTTCGCATGGCAGGTGACCGAGCGCCATTGGCTGCGCGCAGCGCTGCGCCATGACGCTGCGCTGCCAATCGGAGCGACACTCACGCCGGTGGCTACCGTCGGGCTGGTCCCCGACGCGGCTCGCCTGGCCGAAGGTGGGCGCCGCCAAACCTACCTTGCGCGCTGGGACGCCGAATGGTCGCTGCGTTTTTTCACCGCCGTGCAGGTCGCGCGCCAGGACCTGAATCGCTTCTCGGTGCCAGAGCCGGGCGCCCTGACGACACAGAGCGCAGCTCAAGGCCAAATCGATACCCTGAGCGCGGCCGCGAACCTTTGGATCGGCGGCGGCTTCGGTCTGATCGGCGGCGCGGCGTTCAACGCCAGCGAGAACCGGTCCGGCGACGGAAATGACGGCAAAGATCTGGCCCTCGTGCCGCGCTATCAAATCTCCGGCGGCCTGACCTGGGTTCATCCGTCCCAACTGCGCGCGACGCTGCTCGAGCGGATAACGGGACCGCGCGCCGCCGATACGGTCAACACGGCGCGGCTGCCGCACTTCCTCACGACCGACCTGACGCTTACCTGGCAGCCGCTCGACAAGTGGATCGAACTCGGCGCCGCCATCACGAATCTTCTGGACGAACGCTACGATGCGGCGCTCGACCTGCCCGCGCCGGGTCGGGCGTTCTTGGTCGTCGGTCGACTGCGATTCTGATGGCGGTTGCGCCGATGGCCAACCTCGTGGCATTTCGCGCCATCCTCGTCGTTGGCATCTGTCTTGGGCTCGCTGGACTTTCCTTCCTCGAGCTCTGGCGCACCGTCGATCGACGAATTTTCGACCTCTACTCGACGCTCGCAGCGCCCCAGCTGGATCAGACCGACGTCGTCCTCGTCACGATCGACGAACCCTCCTTCGCGGAAATCGGTCTGCAATGGCCCTGGCCCCGCGATCTGCACGCGGCCCTGGTCGACAGCCTGTCCACAGCCGGAGCACGCGTCATTGCCTTCGATGTCGTGTTTGCCGAGCCGTCGTCGCGCAGCGCCGACGACGCCCTCGCCGACGCAATCCGGCGAGCAGGCAATGTGATCTTGGCCGGCGATGAGGTCCTTCACGTCGATCCTCACGCAGCTCAGATCATTCGCGTCGAGCCCTTGGCCCAGCTATCGGCGGCCGGCGCGATGACGGGCATCGCCGCCGTCACGCTTGACAGCGATGGCGTCCTTCGTCGGCTGCCGGCGCGTGCCGACAGCTTCGCCCGCGTTGTGCTCGATGCTGCCGGCATTGCCATCGCACCGCGCGGAACCGAGGGCCTCGTGCAATTCCTCGGTCCGGCAGGCAGCTACCCTGCGGTGTCCTACTACCAAGCTCTCGCGCCGCAGCAGTTCCTGCCGCCCGATCTGTTGCGCGGGCGGGTGGCGCTCATCGGCCTTGCCGTCAAGGCGGCGCCAGACCCCGGCGCCCGCCAGGCCGACGCCTTCGCCACCCCCTTTACCCTGACCACCGGCGAGCTGACCGCAGGAGTCGAGGTTCAGGGAACCATGATCGACAATCTCCGCCACGGCCTCGCCATCGCCGAGGCGCCATGGAGCGTCCTCCTCGCCGCGATCATGGCTGCTGCCGTGCTGGGCAGCCTGTGCCAATGGCAGTGGCAGCCACTGCGAAGCTCGGCGATCGCTCTCGGCCTGATCGCCGCCGCCGGCGCGGGATCCTGGTTTCTTCTCTCGGGCGCTCGCGTCTGGTTGCCACCAGGTCTGCCCGCCCTGGCCGTATTCGCCGCCTATCTTGGCGAAGGCGGTCGTGCTTTCGGCCGTGAACGCGCGGAGCGACGGCGCATCAAGCTGGCATTCGGACGCTATCTCTCGCCGGCCTTGGTCGAGCAGCTGGCGGCCGACCCATCACGTCTCAAGCTTGGCGGCGAGACCAAGACGCTGACCATCTTGTTCTGCGACGTCCGGGGCTTCACCACCATCTCGGAGACCTTCAAGAACGATCCGGCGGGGCTGACCAGGCTGATCAACAATTTTCTCACGCCGATGACCGACGTGATCCTGGCCCACGGCGGAACGATCGACAAATACATCGGCGACGCCATCATGGCGTTCTGGAATGCGCCGCTCGATGATTCCGATCACGCCGTCAACGCCTGCCGCGCATCACTCGCCATGTTCAAGGCGCTCGGCGCACTCAACGAGCGCCTGACGGCCGAAGCCGCGCGCGGCCGCAGGAACGCGCTCGTTCTCGACATCGGAATCGGCCTGAACACCGGCCCTGTCGTTGTCGGCAATATGGGCTCGGAGCGCCGCTTCGACTATTCCGTATTGGGCGATGCCGTGAACCTCGCCTCGCGCCTGGAAGGGCAGTCGAAGACCTACGGCGTCGGCATCGTCGTCGGTGAGACCACGGCCACGGCCGTCGCGAGTGCCGGTTTCGCCCTGCTCGAGCTCGACCTCATCGCCGTCAAGGGCAAGTCCGAGGCCGTCCGCATCTTTACGCTGCGTGGCGATCCTGATCTTGCAACGGCGCCGCAGTTTCGCGCCTTGGCCGACCGGCATGCCGCCGCATTGGCCGCTTACCGGCGGCAGGATTGGGAAGCCGCCCATGCTGCCTTCGCGGCGTGCCGCGATCTGGCGCCCGACCTGTCCGTCCTCTATGGGATGTATTTCGCGCGCATTGAGCAGTTCCGCGTCGATCCTCCCGGTCCGGACTGGAACGGCGTGTATGTCGCGACGTCGAAATGACTGACGTTCTCAGGCGAGCGCCTGGGCGACATCGGCGAGCAGGTCGTCGGGATTTTCGATGCCCACGGAAATGCGGATCAGCCCATCGGTCAACCCGATCTCCTCGCGGAACTCGCGCGCCACGCCGGAATGGGTGGTCGAGGCCGGGTGCGAGATCAGCGTCTCGGTCCCGCCCAGGCTGACAGCCAGCTTCATGACCTGAAGCTTGTCGAGCATGGCGAAGGCTTCGCGCTCGCCGCCCTTCACTTCGAACGAGAAGGTCGAGCCGGGTGCGGTGCATTGACGGTCGAAGACCGGCTTGCGCCGGTCATTGTCATCGAGGAAGCCGAGATAGTGCACGGCGCCGATCTTGGGATGGACGCGCAGATATTCGGCGACCTTGCGTGCGTTCTCGTTGGCCCGGTCAGTGCGGATCGACAGCGTCTCCAGCGAGCGCAGCAGCATCCAGCAGGAATGCGGATCGAGCTGCGTGCCCAGCGCGCCACGGAGCAGGATGATCTCGCGCACCAGCTCATTGGAGCCGCTGACGCCGCCGGCGACGAGATCGCTGTGGCCACCGGCGTATTTGGTCAGGGAATAGATCGCCAGGTCCGCGCCATGCCGCAGCGGTTTCTGGTACATCGGGCCGAGCAGCGTGTTGTCGATGGCGATCGGCGGCCGGTGGCCTTGCTTGCGTCCGATCTCGTCGACCACCTCGCGCAGCGCGCGCAAATCGACCAGCCCGTTGGTCGGATTGGCCGGCGTCTCGACCATGACGAGGCCGACGCGCCCATGGCCACGCGCCTCCTCGGCGGCTTCCGCCATCTGCGCCTGGTCGATGCCGTCGGTGAACCCGACCGGATTGATGCCGAAGGCCGTGAGCTGATTGCGGATCAAGGTCTCGGTGCCGCCATAGAGCGGTCGGCTGTGCAGGATCGTGTCGCCCGGACGGAGGAAAGCGAGCATGACCGTCGCGATGGCCGCCATGCCGCTGGCAAACACGGCCGCATGCTCGCAATCGTCCCACAGCGCGAGGCGGTCCTCGAGAATCTCGAAGTTGGGATTGTTGAAGCGCGAATACACGAGGCCCGATGTCTCGCCCGGCTTCACCTTGCGCCGACCGGCCGTAACGTCGAAGAAGTCCTTGCCCTGCTGAGCCGTTTCGAAAACGAAGGTCGAGGTCAGGAAGATCGGCGGCTTGAGCGCGCCTTCGGAGAGCGCCGGCGAATAGCCGTAGCCCATCATCAGCGTTTCGGGATGAAGCGGATGATTCTTGATCGCCCGCCCGCGATAGTTGGTGGTTTTCATGACGCGGCCTCCGTTCGTCGTGACCGCATGGCTGCGGTTACCACGAAGATGGGGCCGAATCAGGCAGCGGCCAAGGTCAATCCGGTCGTGTCGATCGCAGGCTTGCGCCCGGCCAGCAGGTCACAGACGACACGCGAGGAGCCGAACGACATGGTCCAGCCCATGTGCCCCTGCCCGGCATTGAGCCAGAGATTGCGGTGCTTCGAGGCGCCCAGGATCGGCGTTCCCTTGGGCGTCATCGGCCGGAGGCCGGCCCACATGAAGGGCTTGTCGTATTCCGCCCCATCCGGGAACAGCGCCTGCGCCACCTTGAGCATGTGGGCGAAATCGGCCGGCTTGTGACTGGTATCGTAGCCGGCGAACTCGGCAGTCGCAGTCAGCCTCAGACGGTCGCCCATGCGCGACCAGGCGACCAGGTTCTGCTCGTCGACGCCCGGCAGCCGCGGCGCGCCGTTCTTGCCGCCGATCGGGATCGTCACCGCGTAGCCCTTGACCGGATAGATCGGCAGGCTGAGGCCGATGCCGCGCGCGACCTTGGGCGCGTAGCTGCCCAGCGCCATCACATAGGCATCGCCCGTGAAGTCGCCGCGATCGGTCTCGACCTTCTCGATGCGGTCGCCTGCGGCATGGATCCGCCGGATCGACGTGTTCCAATGGAACCTGACTCCCAGCTTCTCGGCGCAATGCTGCGCCAGCTTCTGCGCGAAGACATGGCAATCGCCGCTCTCGTCGGTCGGACAGTAGATGGCCCCCGCCATCTGTCCCTTGGTGTTGGCGAGGGCCGGCTCGAGCTCGACGACCTTGTCGGGATCGATTGGCTTCAGGGTGAGACCGTTGTCGGTCAAGACCTTGGTGTTACGCACGCCCGC
The DNA here is from genome assembly GCA_016869645.1 of Alphaproteobacteria bacterium. GTDB lineage: Bacteria > Pseudomonadota > Alphaproteobacteria > SHVW01 > SHVW01 > SHVW01. Next base: position 22,819 of record VGDO01000014.1, on the reverse strand, counting down.
TTCGAAGAGCGCGGGATCCCGGTACATGTAGATCGCGCCGCCGGTCATGCGGTGGTAGTCGACGCCGAGCTCGGCCACCAGCGCCTGCAGCGAGGATTGAGAGTAGCGGCAGAGCCGCAGCTTGTGCGCCGTGTTGATCGCGGCGCGTTCGGCGGTGCATTCCTGGAGGAATTTCCAGCACCACAGCCACATGTACGGATCGGGGACGAGCTTGAGCCGAAGCGAGGTGTCGTCGCGGAACAGCGACTGCCAGAGGATCTTGGGCGCCCGCGGCGAGGCCCAGGTATAGGCATGGCCCGGCGCGATCATGCCGGCATTGGAGAAGCTGGTCTCCATCGCCGCACCGCTCTGCCGGTCGATGACGATGACCTCATGCCCGTCGCGCGCCGCGTAGTACGCGGTCGTGACACCGACGATGCCGCAGCCCAGTACGACGACCTTCATGTCAGGCCCCTCTCCGTCGCGTTGTTCCCAAGCTTACTTGTCCGCGACGATGGCCGTCGCCTCGATCTCGACCAGCAGTCCGGTCTTGGCGAACGCGGTAACCGCGACCAGCGTGCTGGCCGGCCGCGACTTCTTCTGGAAGCGGGCGATCTCGCCGATAATGTCGTTGCCGTCTCGGATGTCCGTGCAGTAGATGGTCAGACGCACGACGTCGTCCATGGTCGCGCCGCCTCGCTTCAGGGCCGCGACGATCTTCTTCATGGTCGCGCGCGTCTGCTCGGCCGCGTTCTTGCCGACGATTTTGCCCTGGGGATCGAGCGAGGTCGTGCCTGCGACGAACACGTGCGGGCCGACCCGGACGGTGCGCACGTAAAAACCAGTCACCTCCGTACCGTCGGGATATTCGCGGCGCTTCATTTGCTTCTCCTTGCTGCTTCCGGCACGCAGAACTGCGGCTTTCCGGGGCGGTCGAACTCTGCTGTAATCCTGCCAAAGAAGGGACGCCGTGCCAACCCACGGCTGCTCCTGTTTCACGTTCACGGGGATGCAACGACAGAAGGGAGAAGACCCACATGAATATTCGTCGTTTGGCGCCTTTGGCCGCAGCAGTTGCTGTCGCTGGCCTGGCCTTCGGCGCTTCCGCGCAGCAGCAGTACACCTTTCGCATGGCAACGATTGCGCCCAAGACGGCCGTGTACAACACCGACATCAGCGATCCGTTTGCCGCCCATGTCGCGCGGCTGACGGACGGCAAGGTCAAGGTCGAGGTGTTCGAGGGCGGCGTGCTCGCGCCGATCTTCAAGATCTACGAAGCAGTCGAAGACGGCCGCGCCGATATCGCGGTCGGGCCGCCGACTTTTCTCGGCGGACAGGACCCGACCAATCTGATCATCTCCAGCTTCCCGTCCGGCCTGGGCGTCGATTCGCTCATCCCCTGGCTCTACCTGGGCGGCGGACAGCAGATGCTGACCCAGCACCGGCGCGAGAAGATGAAGATGCACTCGCTAATCCTCGGTGCAGGGCCGTCGGAAATCTTCGCGCACAGCCACAAGGCCATTCGCACCGTCGAAGATCTCAAGGGCGTGAAGTTCCGCACGCTCGGCAACTGGGCGGCGATCCTGAAGGATGGCTTCGGCGCCGCTCCGGTCGTCGTGCCAGGCAGCGAGCTCTACGGCATGCTCGAGAAGAAGGGCATCGACGCCATGGAGTACTCGATGCCGAGCGAGAACAAAGCGCTCGGTTACCAGGAGGTGGCGCGATACATCATCATGCCCGGCATCCATGCTGGCGCCTGGTCGTTCGAAGTGGTCATGAAGATGGAAAAATGGGACGCGCTGCCCAAGGACATCCAGGACAAGATCGCGGTCGCGGCCAAGCTGACGACCTACGAGAGCCTGCACTCCATCGTCATGAAGGATTTCGCCGCCCTCGAGGAGCTGATGAAGGGAAAGAACGAGATCATCATTCTCGACGACACCTTCAAGAACAAGGTCAAGGACGCGAGCCGCAAATGGGCATTCGAAGCCGCGGCCAAGGCCAAGACCGAGGGCAATCCGTGGCCGGAGCGCGTGGCCAAGTCAGTGTTCGATTTCCAGGACCGTTGGGCCAAGCTGTCGCCATACATGGTCATGGATCATCGCTTTAACTTCCAGTGAGATCGACGGGAGGCCGGCACGACGAACGCCGGCCTCCCGCTCTTCCTATCTGACGCATCCCGGAATCGCATAAGTGAAGTCGACGCTGCTGACGCGCGTTCTGCCCGCGCTCGATGCGGTCGGCTATGCGCTCGCGGTCGTGGCCATGGCCCAGACGGCCGTGATGATCCTGATCATGATGTACGAGGTCATCGTCCGCTACGGCTTCAACGCGCCGACCCTATGGGCAAATGACCTCACCTACATGACCAATGGCACGCTGTTCCTCTTCGGCGCGGCCTGGACGCTGCGCATGAACGCCCATGTCCGGATCGATTTCCTGTCGACGCGGCTGCCAGTGCGACTGCAGCACCTGATCAACCTTGCCTTCTATATCTGCCTGTTCCTGCCGTTGATCTGGATGGTCGGCAGCTCGCAGGCGAGCAAGGCGATGCGCGCCTATGTTCGCCGCGAGCTCGAAACGATGAGCGCGTGGGAGCCCATCGTCTGGCCGTTCTATGCCGGCATCACGATCGGCATCTTCGGCCTGGGCATCCAGGTGATTGCGGAAAGCATCCGCCACGCCATCGGCCTGGCCGACCCCAAGGCCGTGCGCCCGCCCGGCGCAGGCGAGCACGTGCAAGCCTAGGAAACGGCCATGGCGCCAGAGACGCTTGCCGTCCTGATGTTCGTGTCGCTGTTCGTGCTCGTCTTCCTGGGCATACCGATCTCGTTCTCGCTGCTCGCCACCGCCTTCGTCTTCGGATTGCAAGCCTTCGGCCCCAACGTCGTCGGCACGCAACTCTCCGGCATGATCCTGCAGACGGCCCAGCAGTTCCTGCTGTCGGCGGTGCCGCCTTTCATCATCATGGGCTGCATCCTCGAGCGATCCGGCATCGCCGAACGCCTGTTCCAGACCATGCAGCTCTGGCTCGGCCGGCTGCCGGGCGGACTGGCGCTGGCGACCATCTCCATGAGCGCCATCTTCGCGGCGTCGACCGGCATCGTCGGCGCGGTCGAGGTGGTGATCGGCGTCATGGCCATCCCGGTCATGCTGAAGTACCGCTACAACAAGGATCTGATCGCGGGAACTATCTGCGCCGGCGGCTCGCTCGGCACCATGATCCCGCCGTCCCTGGTTGCGGTGATTTACGCGTCGGTCGCAAACATGTCGGTCGGAAAGCTGCTGGCGGCCATGGTCCTTCCCGGTCTGCTCATGGTCGCAGCCTTCCTGATCTACATCATCGTTCGCTGCCTCTTGTGGCCCGAGCACGGGCCGCCCGTGCCGTCCGAGCAGCGCAACGCCAATTTCCGTGAGAAACTGATGATCTCCGTGACCGGTCTGGTGCCGGCCACGCTGCTGATCATCGCGGTGCTGGGCTCGATCCTCTGGGGCGTCGCCTCGCCGACCGAGGCTGCCTCGGTCGGCGCGATCGGCGCCGTGCTGCTGACCGCCGCCTATGGGAGGCTGAGCTGGCCGGTCATCACCGACACGCTGCGCCGGACCATCCTGATCAACTGCATGATCATGCTGATCGTCGTCGGCGGCACGATGTTCACCTCGGTATTCCGCGTGCTCGGCGGCGAGAGGTTGGTCGCGACCGTGGTGGCCGATCTGGGACTCGGCAAGGGAATGGTGATCTTCATCTGCCTCGGCATCGTGTTCCTGGCCGGCTTCATTCTCGATTGGGTCTCCATCGTTCTCATTTGCCTGCCGATCTTCCTGCCCCTGATCGCGCTGGCCAAGATCGACCCGATCTGGTTTGCGGTCATGATGGTGATCATGATCCAGACCTCGTATCTGACGCCGCCCATGGCGCCGTCGATCTTCTATCTGAGATCGATTGCGCCACCCGAGATCACGTACAAGGACATGTGTCTGGGCGTGGCGCCCTACGTGGTCTGCCAGCTTCTGACCTTGCTTGCGGTCGTGCTCTTTCCCTGGCTCACCACCTATCTGCCCCAGCAGATGTCGGGATTCTGACTCGGTCTCAGGCGCAGCCCCCCGGTGCGTCGTGACACATGGTCGAAAGACGAAGGCGGAAAAAGGGCAGCCGGGCGGGGTGGCGATCCTCGATCGGTCCTTGCTCGACGACATGGCCGCTTCGGTCAGCGCCACCGATCTCGAGCGCCTGCTCGACCGGGCGGCTGCCGAATTGCCCGTGCTGAACGGCCGCATGGTGACTGCATGGCGCGCCGGAGACTTGTCCGGCGTTGCCTATGAGGCGCACAAGTTGACCGGACTCGCCGCGAGCTTTGGTGCCGCGCATCTTGCGCATGCCGCCGACATACTCGATCGCGCATGCCGCAATGCGCCCCCAGCGCCACGACAAAGCGACATCGATTGCGTGACCGAGGCGCTCGAACCCGCGCTCGATGCCATGGCGACATGGCGAACGGAATGGCGCGCATCCAGGTGAGATCGATCCAGCCACCCGGGCCGCGCGGCGCACCGCCGTCAAGGCGAAGGCGCCGGGGGATCCTGGCAAACGCCCCTCGGTGTCCTGCTGTCTTTGTTGTGAGCCAGCGGCGCGTGGCACGGCACCGGTCGCCGCCTGCTGAGTCTAGTGGTCCGAGTCAAACATTTGGGTCCCATACGCCTCATGGTGAGCCTGTCGAACCATGAGGCCGCCTCAGTGTCTCAGCCGCTTTCAGGCAAGTGTCTTTCGAGCGGCGAGGGCCTCGTGGTTCGTACCAGGGCGAACCGGGCTTCGCCCGAGGCTCACCACGAGGCGTGTCTTCAGTTTAGGACTCATTTGTAAGAACCAAACCACTAGTTGGCCGACGAGCTCGCGAATTTGTAGCCGTAGCCGGGCACGGTCACGATCAGCTTGGGCACTTTCGGATCGTTCTCGATCTTGCGGCGCACGCGGCCGACCAGCACGTCGATTGTACGATCGAGCGGGTCGGGGCCCCGCCCCGCCACTGCGTCGAGCAGCTGGTCGCGGGTCTGCACGCGACCGATGCGCCCCGCCAGCGTGGCCAGCAGGTCGAACTCGGCGCGGGTGAGGTAGACCTCCTGGCCCTGGGCGTTGTGCAGGGACCGGCCCCCCATGTCGAGCGTCCAGCCCTCAAAACGCAGCACGCTGCCGGCACCGGCGCCCGCCGGCTTTCCGCCTGCAGCGCCGCGCATGCGGCGCACCAGCGCCTTGACGCGGGCGAGCAGCTCGCGCGGATTGAACGGCTTGGTGATGTAGTCGTCGGCGCCGACCTCCAGACCGACGATGCGGTCGATCTCGTCCGTCCGCGCCGTCACCATGATCATGCCGATACCCGATCGAGCCCCCACCTCCCTGGCCAGGGCGAGGCCGTCGCCATCGGGCAGGTTGAGGTCGAGCAGGACAATCAGGGGCTGGTTCCGGCTCAGGCGCTCGCGCGCTTCGGCGGCGTTGGCGGCCATGCTGACCTCGAATTCGGCCGCCAGCAGTGTGGTCAACAGGTCGCGCGTGACCGCCTCGTCCTCGACGACGAGGACCCGCTCGCGCCCTGGGGGTTTGGCCGCCTTGTCCATGGTCCGCTCGACCAAGATTTAGCCCAAAATTATCAACTCCGCCAGTGACTTGAAGGCCGTTAACCAGACCCGCCGACGATCCGCCTCCCGTCCATATTTTTCATGCCGTTTACAGCGTCGTCATCGCCCATTCGCAGCCATGGGGTGAAATGAACATGAACAGGAGAAACAAGAGAGGACGCCATGCCCGATCTCATCCCCTACGACGCGGTTGGCTATTTTGCCGTCACCGTCGCCATCCTCGTCCTCGTCGGCGCCATCGCTGAATCGCTGATGCGCCGCCTGCCGCAGGCGCGCCAAGCGCGCGGCCTCAGTCTAGCCACCAACGACAACTGATCGAACGACCGTCAGAGCGGGAATGCCGGATCAAGATCGAATGCCCAAGCGAGCAAGGAAAGCCGAGATGATGAACGTCGCCACCCCACCTCGTGCTGAGATCCTCGAATGCGGGCGCGCCATGCCGGATTGGGACTGCGACGAGGCCTACTTCATGCGCGTGCAGGCGCAATCGGCCGTCGTCCGCATGATGATCGAGATCTGGCTCCGCGAAGTCCAGATTCGGGTACGAACGGAACGCCGCATCCAAAAGCTGCGGCAAACCGGGCGCTACTGACAGGGGCCCAGGCGGGCATCGCGTTTCCGGACGGCCACCCGGAACGCGCCAACCGAGATCCGCCAGCTCCTGACCAATTCATCCCTCGCCGCGCGCCAATTTCCTGAGCGCCAGGCGGGAGACCTTACCCACCGGTGTGGTTGGCATGGAGTCGATGAAATGAACAGCGCGCGGCTTCTTGTATTCAGCCAGATGATCCCGGCACAGATCCACCAGCTCTTCCGCTGTGACCGTTTCGCCCAGACGCCGAACCACATAGGCGACTATCTTCTCGCCCCACTTTTCGTCCGGAGCGCCGACCACGGCGACCTGCGCGACCGCCGGATGCCGCTCGATGACCGCCTCGACCTCCTTGGGCCAGACGTTGAGCGCACCCGTGATGATGATGTCCTTCTTGCGGTCGACTAGGTAGAGAAACCCGTCCTTCGCCCGGCGCGCCATGTCGCCGGTGTGCAGCCAGCCGTCGACCAGCGTCGTTGCCGTCTCCTCCGGCAGGTTCCAGTAATAGGCCATGTTGTTGCCGCTGCGCACGGCGATCTCGCCGGCTTCGCCCGGGGCCACGTCCCCGCCCTCGTCATCGATCAGGCGCAGCTCCATGGTGACGATTTCGCGGCCGATCGAGCCGAGCCGCGGGCCGAACTCGCATTCGTCCTCGACGTGCTCGTGCGGGTGCAGCATGGTCGTGATGACGGGCGACTCCGACAGAGTATAGACTTGTGTGAAGATATTGCCGAAGCGCTTGAGCGCGCGGCGCAGCAACGGCACCGGCATGGGCGCCGAGGCGTACATGAAACTTCGCAGCGCCGAAACGTCGGCCGTACCGTCGTCGGCGTCGAGCAGCATGTGGATCATGGTCGGCACCATGTAGACCCAGGTTACGCGGTAACGCGCGAGATCGCGCCAGACCCGTGCCGGGTCGAATTTCTCGCGCAGGATCTGGGTCGAGCCCGCCGCTGCGTAGGCGGGCCACATGTAATTGAGCCCGTGACTGAGATGGCCAAGATGCAGCGACACGTCGCTCTCGGCCAGCCTGTTCTCGCGCAGCACATCGAGCAGGACCGAGACGTAGCTGCGATGGGTGTGCACGATGCCCTTCGGGCGGCCGGTCGTGCCGCCCGTGTAGCGAATCAGGATCGGATCATCGTCGCCATATGCGACGGGCCGAGCGGGCGCCGCCTCTGTCTGCACCGCGGATTGGAAGCTGAGGCACCCTTCGGCATCACCGCCCACGGCAAAGACGGACTTGAGCGACGGCAGCGCCGTGCGCACGGCCGAGATGCGCTGCGCATAGTCCGGCCGCGCGAAGACAATGGTTGGCTGGCAATCGGCGAGCGCGTAGAGCACCTCGTCGGCATGGAATCGGATGTTGAGCGGTGCCTTGACCATGCCGCCGCGCATGATCGCGATCTCGATGATCAGGAACGGAATGCCATTGGGCAGAATGAGCGCCACCCGGTCGCCGCGCCGGGCGCCGGCCGCGCCGAGCGCCGCCAGCACGCGGTCGGCGAGCGCATCCAGCTCGCCATAGGTCACTTGGCCGGCATCATCGATGACCGCGACCTTGTCGCGCCAACGGATCGCGGGATAGCGGAAAAAACGATCGAGACCGATGCCGGGCGGCGTGCCCTGAGAGAAGGCGGCCATGGCCGTCACCTCAGTTTGCGACGCCGCGCCTTGCGCACTGGCCGAGGCTTCGCCTCGGCGCGGCGGCCCTTGCCGAAGAATTCCTCGAGCCCCTTGCGTGCAGGACGCGAGTCGCCGACCAGCGCCGCCATGGCGCGCTCCATGCGCATGCCGACCTCGAGCGGCGCCATCAGCCCGGCGCGCACCGCCTCCATGGTGTAGCGCACCGCTGTCGGCGCGCGCCTGGCAATGCGCTGCGCAAGCGCCATGGTGCGTTCCATCAGCTCGTCCCGCGGCCAGACATGGTTGACGAGACCGAGGCGATAGGCGTCGGCCGCGGGAATGGGCTGGCCGAGAAGAAGATGCTCATAGGCGGCGCCGAGCGCGATCAGGCGCGGCAGGCGCTGCGTGCCGCCACCGCCGGGCAGATGGTCGAGCGCGATCTCGGTCTGGGCGAAGCGCGCGTCGTCGGCGCAGACCCTGATATGGCAAGCGATCGCCAGCTCCGTGCCGCCGCCGAAGGCCGCGCCGTGTACGGCGGCGATGACCGGCTTGGGCGAGCGCTCGATGATCTCGAGATTGTCCTGCCAGGCGCTGATCGAGCGATCGGCGTCGAGTGCGGAGAAGCCGAGCATCTCACCCATGTCGCCGCCGGCCGAGAAGTGCGGACCCTTGCCGGCAATGACGATGACGCGGGCGCGCCGGTCGCGCCCGAGCTCGCGCACCAGGTCGCCCAGCCGCCACATCATCGCCGTGGTCAGCGCGTTGCGCTTGGCCGGCCGGTTGAGCCAGATCACCGCCACCGAACCCCTGCGCTCGCACTGAATCAACTGGCTGGCCATGCCGGCACTCCAGGTTATGCTCGGTGAGCCTAGAACATGTCCCGCCCGGTTGGAAACGCATCCGAAGAGGCCCCATGTCGCTCACCGACTACAAGATCGCCGTCGTCACCGGCGCCAGCCGCGGCATCGGCGCCGCCACCGTCCGCAAGCTCCGCGCCAAGGGTCTCGAGGTTCATGCCGTCGCGCGCTCGGCCGGGGACCTCGCGGCCTTGGCGCGCGAGACGGGCTGCGTCGCCCATTCGATCGATGTGGCCGACCGCGCCGCCATCCTCAAGGCGTTCGGATCGATGCCGGTCGATGTGCTGATCAACAATGCGGGCGTGCTGGCGCCGGCCGGTGCGGTCTACGAGACCTCGGCCGAGCATGTCGCCCGGCTGCTCGCGATCAACGTCGAGGGCGTCGTCAACTGTCTCGCCGCGACGGCGCCGGGCATGAAGGCGCGCAAGCGCGGCCACATCGTCAACATCACGTCGATGGCGGCACTCGAGATCTCCCCGGGCATTCCCGTCTATGGCTCGACCAAGGCGGCCGTGCACAGCTTCACCAAGGTGCTGCGCTACGATCTGCACGGCTCCAATGTGCGCGTCACCGAGATCGCGCCTGGCCGCGTGAAATCGGGCATGCATCTGCAGATGATGGACGACAGGACGGCGGCCGAGGAGCGCTATTATGGCGGACTGCGCTGCCTCGAGCCCGAGGATATCGCAGACGCGGTCGTCTTCGTGCTCTCGGCGCCCGACCGCATGGACGTGACGATGATGGAGATCAACCCGACCGACCAGAGCTACGGCGCCATGCACTACCACAAGAGATCGTGACGCCTCGCTTGGCCGACGAGCTACTTCGCTCCCGAGATTCCGAACAGGCTTTTGACTGACGTAACGATGCGTTCCAAAATGAGCAAGACGATGCTCGTGCTGAAGCCCATGAGGAATGGAATGATCATCATCGCCAGATCGGTACTCTTGAATTCCATGTGGAGATAGCCCTCGAACATCTTATCGAGAACGAACCTGAGCGACGCGCTCGAGAATGGAAATCCCAGGATGAACGCAAACAGGATGCCAACCACGAGGCGTGCGTTGACCAGGCTGGTGTCCGTGATGTCGACGTCTTCGACGCCGGCGACTGCCTCCGATTTGGTGGTTCCGGATTGAGATTTCGAGCTGCCCAGCAAAGTTGTCGTCAGGAACGCACAGGCGCCGAGACCGCCAAGCGCAATGCTCCATAGAACCACGGAAATGAACAGCGGCGATTTTTCCAGCAGCGACAATTTGTCCGCAGGCGTCGTGAATGGCGCCGGAAAAAAGAATCCGATGCCCACAGCGACGATTGCGCAGATCAAGAAGCCAAGAGGCATGCCGCCGAAGTATCTACCCAATTCCCAAATTCTGATCTTTCGCCGCAAGTCATCGTCGAGGTAGGTGGCCAGCACTGACATTTTTTCGTCGAGAAGCTGCCACTCCGACTGCTCGGGGCTCCTCCCGTATCTGTGATATTTCAAGTTATTCAGTGGTCCGAGATCGATGTTTTTGATGTCGCTGTCGGCGAATCTGATCTTTTGAGAAACAAGAAATTTCTTGAGCCGCCGGACCTCTTCGAGTTGTTCCACGAAATCCTCGTCTTCAATTGACGAGGCCCCGACACCGATTGCCGATCTGACGACAGGCAGGGAGATCGTGCTTCGGACCGCACTGTCGAGCAAAGAATTGATGAGCGTGAACATAGCCCCCTCCGCCAGCAGCCAGTTCTCGTACAGCACCGACAGTGTATGCCCGTTATGGTGGCACGCAAATCGAGAGTTTCCACCTCATTCGACGGTTCCACGCCTCTGGACGAGGCCTCGCGACTTAAGCTCCGAACTCGATCAGGGTGCCGCAAGCTTCACGAGGTGCGACAATCACGCTGTCCCCGATCTTGACCGTCCGGATGCCCATGTCGATCGACGCCCGCGCCTTGGCCAGGTCCCTGACGCGGAAGGCCAGCCCGAGCAGCCGATCGCGCTCGAGCCGCCCAGGCGCCACGCCGACGTAGCGCTCGGTCGCGCGGGTCGGCGTGATGATCTCGAGCGGCGTCTTGCCGATCTTCACCGCGAGCCCGCCCTCGATCGGGCTGACCGCCGCCTTGCCGAAGACGCGTGTCCAGGCCTGCGCCGCTCTCTCCGGGTCAGCCGCAGCCATGATCACGGCCGCCAGCCCCTGCGCCGTATTGGCGTGGTCCTGCAAGACCGGCAGCCAGACGTTCTGGCGCGTCAAATGTCCGCACACGAAGACCTCGGCGCCGGCAAAGCTTCCGGGCGGCAACTGCGTGACGCGGAACGCCGCCTCGGCTTTGCCGCCGCCAGGCAGATCGACCGGGCGCGAGAAGGCGATGGGGTCGGTCGCGGTCATGCCCATGTCACGAATTTCATGGCACGCCTTGTCGGCATCGTCGGTTGCGAGCGCGATGGCGGTCAGCCCTTCGCCGTTCTGGTCGAGATGGTTGCGCCACTTCTTGTTGTGGTCGGTCGGGCTGATGATGCCGAGCAGCTCGAAATAGTCGTCCTGCAGCATCAGCGTGTGGTTGGCCGACCCCATATGCGCGCTGTGGAAGCCGCGGGGCGACAGCGTGAACCCCAGCTTGCGGTAGGTCGCTGCCGCAGCGTCGAGATCGCGCACGAGAATGACGCAGTGATCGATGCCAGTCAGATGTTTCGGCATGGTTCGTCCTGGTTATGGCTGGGGTGGCAGGGTCGAATAGGCGCCGCGTCCGACCGCGACCACCCTGCCCGTCTTGTCCTTGAGCTCGATGTCGACGAAGCCGACCGATTTGCCGGCACGCAGCGTGCGCGCCGAGGCAAAGAGATCGGTATCGATCGCCGGCCGCAGATAGTCGATGCGCAGGTTGATGGTCGGCAGCGCACGGCCGAGCATGGCGATGAGGGCAAAGTCGCCGACGATGTCGATCAGCGCCGCCATCGGACCGCCATGCCACTGTTTGGTGCCGGGGCCGCGCTCGAACTCTGCCTTCCACGGCAGGCGCATCTCGACGGCGCCCGCCTGCGCATCGCACGAGACGAGCTCGATGCCGAGGAATTTCTGGAACGCGCCGGAGGAAAGATAGCGGCGGATCTTGTCGGCGATGTCTTCGGGCATGGGATCTACGGTTCCACGATCACCTTGCCGAACACCGTGCGCTCGTCGAGCGCACGCATGGCCTCGCGCGCCTCTTCGAGCTTATAGGTCTTGTCGATCACGGGGATCATTGTGCCTGCCTTGATCATCTCGAGCAGAGCTTCGATATCCTCCTTCGACCAGCCATTTGAGCCGATGATATTGAGCTCGAAGGTCCAGATGTAGCGGATATCCTCGGGCGGGTCGAAACCCGCGGTCGCGCCGCACGTCAGCAGGCGCCCGTCCGCGCGCATCACGCGCAGGCTGCGCGTCCAGGTGTCGCCGCCCGTGAAATTGACGACGACGTCGATGCCGCCCTGCTCGGCGCCGCGCTGCGCGGCATGACGCACGCGCGCCCGGCCGTAGCGCGCATGGCAGGCTTTGACGAAATCCTCCTGGACATAGTTGATCAGGTGGTCGGCGCCGAGCTCCTTGAGCCGCGTCATCTTCTCCTCGCTCGATGCGCACGCGATGACATAGGCGCTGGCCTGCTTGGCGAGCTGGACGCAACAGGTGCCGACGCCGCCCGAGGCGCCGAGGATCAGCACCTTCTCGCCGGCGCGGATCTGACCGCGGCGCAGCATCATGCGGTAGGCCGTGCCATAGGCCGTCGGCAACGCCGCCGCCGCCGCGTAGCTGACGGCCGGGTCGAGGCGGATGAGCTGGTGGTGGCGGACGCGGACATACTCCGCAAGCCCGCCGTCGCGCATCTCGCCGGTCAGGCCGCCCTCGACTCGGTTGATCGGATCGAGCAGCACGCGGTCGCCGCTCTTCCAGCCCGTGACCTCGGGCCCGATCTCGGCGATGTCACCGGCGAGATCGATGCCGACGATGACCGGCAGGTTGAGCTTGATGCCGGGCATGCCACGACGCGTGAACACGTCGTGATAGTTCAGCGAGCAGGCGCGCACGCGCAGGATCACGTCGCCCGGCCCCGGCTTGGGGTCGGGGTAGTTGGACTCGTAGATCAGCTTGTCGAGACCACCATGCTCGTAGAGCACAACTGCGCGCATCGTTCCTCACCCGCCACCTCGAGGCGGGCCAGTCTATCAGGTTGATGCGCGCGTGCCAGAGGGAGGCGGACTATGGACGATCAGCGAGTGGCCAGCCCGGTCGCAGAAAGGGCATTCGCTGCAACATTGCAGGCCGGGTTGTGCTGGGCCCAAACCACATTGGGAACATAGCCGGCTCTCACCAACGACCACACGACCGCGACCGCATCCGTGTGATTGAGAAGCTGACTGTACATTTCGTTGACCACGTTGCTGCAATAGGTCTGGAACTTGTCCGACGCATATCCCGACGCCAAGCCGATCACCGCATCCTTGTGCCAGGCCTGACTCTGGATGTGCTTTGCGATCGTGACATTGTTGTCGAGCACATAGTTGAGCACCTGCGCGGGCGAGATCGACGCGTAGGCCGCGCTAATCGCCGATTCGGGGGTCGGCCGGCAACGCGGCAGAGTATCCGCCTTGCAGATCTCGATGTCCGAAAAGATCGATGGTCGCGGGTTCGACAGCGTGACCGTCCACTTGCCGGCCGAGGCGAGCTGGTCAGGCGTTCCGTTTGCAGAGGTGGTGCTGTCCAACTTAAGCGAAACGACGATGCCCTTGCCCGGTTTCCATTCGCTGGCGTTGTGCGAGAGCTTGGCAACTTCGGTGACGCTATCGGAGAACAGCTTGCTGATCGTCTGCTCGATGAATTGCGCGCGCCGGTTGACGTTGTCGCGGCTGAGCGCAGTGACGAGGTTCGTGCCCGGAAGGAACGCCTTCGCCGCATCGCGCGCGATGCTGAATCCAAGACCGATCGCCTGGGAGGACGTGACCTCGGTATGCTTGTATTCCAGTCGCACATTGATCGCCGTTTCCGCATTGACGCGGAAATACGGGGTCACGAACGCGTTCCAATCCAGCTCAGTCACCCATGTCTCGCCGACCGAGTGGGTACTTTGGTGGCTGAGCGTCGCCAGCGGCACCGTGGCCTCGACCACCGGATCGCTGAGGCTCACCTTGGCCACGAGCGTCGATGAGATCGACCGGCCCCACAACAGCCGTAGCACGGCGTTCCTGCGCTCCAGCTCGTAGTCGCGGATCCGGCCGGAACCCGGGCTGCCGAAGTCGCCATCGATGACGGCGCGGACATAGAAATCCGTGAGCGTGTAATTCTGTGCATTCGGCAAGCGCTGCGCGACAGCGCTTCTGAGGCGTTGGCTGCTCTTGCTGCCTTCCGAAACTTGCACGGCAGAAGCTTCGTCATCCCATTCGTCGCGCACGTGAATGTAGCGCGTGAGCTGAAGTCCGATTTGATCGGTACTGGCGGTCTGGACTTTGCCGAAGCCGACGGTATCGCCTGGCTGTGACGCACAGCCGGCCAAGTTCGACAGCCCGATCACAAGCACAGTCAGGATTGCTGAATTGGTCTTCATGTTGCCCCCTATCCGCGCCTGGCGCGTGTCTCCCAAACCTCAGTCGATGAAGGTTTGCGGGGGCAATCTAGGGTTGTCGTGAAGGCGGTACATCCCCCAGATGAGGGATGTCCGTGTCAGTCTCGATCATAGACGGCGAGCGACGCGTCGGCCGCCGTGGTGGCCGTCCTCAGCCCCGATAAACGGGAGCCGGCTGAGAGAAAAACGAATGCAGGATGTGATAGACCATCTTGTAGTTTTTCTGCTGGAAGCTCGCATGGCTGATGCCGGGCATGAAGACGAACTGCTTGTCCGGATTGGGCAGCTTCCGGAAGAAGTCGAGAAGATCCTCGACCGAGGCGATGCCGTCCCACTGGCCGCGCATGACGATGGTGGGCACCGTGATCTGCTCCGGGTCGACGACCGGCAGATGCGCGCACATGTCGACATAGGTGCCGGTCGGCACCGAATCGTCGAGCGCCGTGATCGCGTCGGCGAAGGTCTCGATCGCACGATCCTCCGCCGCGCCGGGATGATCGCGGTTGAAGATGCTGTAGACGAACGCCTTGTCGATCGGCCGGCGGTTGGTCGCCCGGAACTCGTCGAGCCGCTTGCGGCGCTGCTCGAGCGTCGGGCTGCCCTCGCCGGTCCACACCATGGCGTCGAGCGCCAGGCGGCCGACCATCCCGGGATAGCGCTGGGCGAACAGCGCGGCGCGGAGCGCGCCTGACGATATGCCATAAACCAGCAGCGGCTTGTTGCCGCGCAGCTTGCGGATATAGGTCGCCGCGGCGTGGCAATCGTCGGCACCTTGGGAGATCGGCGCGTTGTTGTTGCGGCTCTTCTCGGAGCGGCCATAGCCCTCCATGTCGACACACCAGGTGTCGTAGCCACGCTTGGCGAACCAGTCCATGACCGAGGAATCGGGGCGCCCCGGCACCTTCAGGTCGAAGGTCGGCGTCGATGCCATGGACGAGCCGTGCACGAAGAGCACGATGCCCTTGGCGCGCGCTGGCGAGCCGACGCATTTCTCCCAGAGGTAGAGTTTCACGTCGCCCTTATTGGTCCAGTGTGCGCGGCCGACCACCGCCGAGGAGGCCTTGGCCGTAGCCTTGTGGGCCGTAGCCTTGTGGGCCGGAACCTTGCGGGCCGGCGTCTTGCGCGCCGCTGGTGTCCGCGCCGCTGCCTTCGCACGTTTCGGCCCGACCCTGACCTTGCGCCGCGCAGCCATTCGCTTGCTCGCCATGAATCCTCCTCCTGCCGGTTAGAGGCCTATCGGCCCGCCGGTTTGAAGATCGTGCATTCCGTCGGATCGAACTCTACCGTGACCGAATCGCCGACGGCAAATTGCTGGCTCGGATGGGTCTGGACACGCAAGCGCGTGCCCCCGGCGACGGTGGCGACATACTCATTGGCGTTGCCGAGGAAGGTGACATCGGCGATGCGGCCCGTGAGCGCCCCAGGGCGCTCGTGCGGACCCGATTCCGCCAGACGCACGTTCTCCGGCCGAACGGCGAGATCGACTTCGGAACCGGTTGCCAATTCCGCAGGCGCGCCCGCGGGCAGGTGCACCGCCAATTCCAAGCCGCCATCGACGACGACCCGCGCCGTCTCGCCCGATACGGCGAGGATCCGCGTTGGCAGAAAATTGATCTGACCCATGAAATCGGCAACGCCGCGGTTGGCCGGCCGGGCATAGACCTGGCGGGGCGGACCGAATTGCTGGAGCACCCCGCCCTCGATCACGGCGATCTCGTCGGACAGAGCCAGCGCTTCGGCCTGGTCATGAGTGACATAGACGAAAGTGACGCCTGTGCGGCGCTGCAGCTCCTTGAGCTCGCTGCGCATGCGCTCGCGCAGCTTGGCATCGAGATTGGAGAGCGGCTCGTCGAGCAGCAGGATGCCCGGCTCGACGACCAGGCTGCGCGCAAGCGCCACGCGCTGCTGCTGTCCACCGCTGAGCTCGCTCGGCAGGCGCCGTTCGAAGCCGGCAAGCCCGACCAGCTCGAGCATGCGCGCAACGCGTCCTGCGATTTCGCTCGACGGCGTGCGGCGCGCCTCCAGACCGAACGCGATGTTTTCGAACACGGTCTTGTGCGGCCAGACCGCATAGTTCTGGAACACCATGCCCATGCCGCGCCGCTCCGGCGGCACGACGGCATCAGCCGAGGACAACACGACGCCGTCGACGGCAATCGTGCCGGCATCGGGCGTGACGAAGCCCGCGATCAGGCGCAGCGTCGTGGTCTTGCCGCAACCGCTCGGCCCCAGCAGGGTGACGAAACGATTGTCCGCAATCTCCAGGTTGAGGTCGTGGATGGCGGCCATGGCGCCTTCGACATAGCGCTTGGTCAGCCCCTTGATCTGGATGCGCGCCATCGTTGGAGCTATTGCATGGTCGAAGGTCGCGGTCCGGCGGCACGGCCGAAGGCGTCCGCGAACCAGACCGCCAGCGCGATGATGATCATGTTGATGATCGCCAACGCGGCGACCGGCTCGACATAGCCGGTCTCATAGAGGTTATAGACGGCGACCGCGACCGTGATCGAGCTCGAGCTGAACAGCAGGATGGACGCACTCAGCTCCTGGATCGCCGGCACGAAGACCAGCACCCAGCCGGCCAGAAGTCCGGATCGAATGAGCGGAAAGGTGATGCGCCTCACGGTCATCCCCCACGAGGCGCCGAGAATGCGCGCGCTCTCCTCGAGCGAGCCGTCGACCTGGCGCAGCGCGGCATTGGCTGCCCGCACGCCGAGCGGGATGTAGCGCGCCACATAGGCGAGCAGCAGGATCAGCAGCGTGCCATAGAGCGGAAACGGCGTGGCGAGCCAGAACTGGATCAGCGCCACGGCCATGACGATGCCGGGCAACCCCAGAGGCACCAGCGAGATATAGTCCAGCAGCTTGCGTCCCCAGGCCGTCGTGCGCAGGTCGATCCAACCGATGATGCCGCCAATCAGAACCGCGAGTGTCGCAGCCACCGACGCCAGGAGCAGCGAATTGACGATGGCGCGCTGCGTCACGTCATACTCGAACAGCACGAAGCGATAATGCACCAGCGTGAAATTGTCGAAGAACGACAGGCCGACCGATTTGACGAGCGACGTCGTGATCAGCGCGAAGTAGGGTGCCGCGATCGCGACGATGAAGACCAGAACGCCGAAGCCGAACACGGCCCAGCGCCAGCGTCCGAGATCGATGCGCTGCGGCCGGCTGCCCTTGCCGCCCAAAATGACGTAGGAGCGCCGGGCAAGATAGGCGCGCTGGAGCACAAGGGCGAGCACCGTGATGGCGACGAAGACGAGCGACAGCGCCGCCGCGAGACCGTGCTGCGGCGGGTAATCGAACAGGGCATAGATGCGGGTCGGCAACGTGTAGATGCGGCCGGGAATGCCGATGATCGCCTGGGAGCCGAAGAGCGCGATGGCATTGACGAAGGCGAGCAGCGTGCCCGACAGCACGGCCGGCGCCACCAGCGGCGCCGTGATCTGCAGCGCGGTGCGCCAGGTGCCGGCACCGAGGATCTGCGCCGATTCCTCGTAGGATGCGTCGACCGATTCGAGGGCGCTGACCGCCAGCAGATAGACGAAGGGAAAGGTGTGCAGCACGGTGACCAACACCAGTCCCGACATGCTGAAGATGTTGAAGACCAGGAACGGCAGGTCGAGCGTGTCGCGCACGAACTTGTTGAGCAGGCCGGAGTTCGGCCCGAACAGATCGACATAGGCGATGGCGGTCAGGAAGGGCGGCGTCAGATAGGACAGGCTTGCAGTCAGCTTGAGGAAGCCCTGGCCGGGGGTGTTCGTGCGCGCGACCGCCCAGGCGAGCGGTAGGCCGATCAGCAGGCTGAACAGACCCGTCCACGCGCCCAGCACCAACGAATTGATCAGCGCCTGATAGTAGAGCCGCCGCTCCGCGACGCGCTGGAAATGCTCGAACGAGAAGCCGCCCTCGCCGCGCACGCTGGAGACGAAGAGCGAGGCAAGCGGCAGCACGACCAGCACGACGAGTGCCGCCGCTGCCCCAGCCATGACGATGTGCTCGAGGCGGAGGGAGGATCGAGGCGCACGCCGAGTTTCCTGTGCGGCAGTTTCGTGCACTAGCTTCCCCGACAGGTGTTCAACGGCATCACCCCCCACCCTACCCTCCCCCACAAAGGGGGGAGGGAATTCTTTCTGATTTCACCCTCCCCCTTGACGGGGGAGGGTCGGGGTGGGGGTGTATTTGGCCCGCGTATCAACGATCGACGGACTACTGAAAGATCTCGTTGAAGCGGTCCTTGATTCGCCTCGTCTCGCGTTCGATGAAATCGTAGTCGACGGGCATCAGCTTGAGCGAAGCGAGCGCCGGGTTGCCCTCGGGCGGCTTCATGTCGACCCGCGCGGCATAGTGGCCGTCCTCGGGGAACATGGTCTGCACCTTGTCGCCGATCATGAACTCGGCGAAGGCCTTGGCGGCATTCGGGTGCGGCCCACCCTTGATGACGGCGGTCGGCGACGGCACGGCGAAGGTGCCGTCGCTCGGGTAGATCGTCGCGATCTTGTGGCCGGCCTTGCGATCGTCATAGGCATAGGAGTCGAGGCCTTCGGCCGCGATCACGCGCTCGCCGCGCTTGAGCATGTCGGAGACCTGCTGATGCCCCTGCACGATCATGGTGTCGTTGGTGCGCAGCTTCTCGTAGAAGTCCCAGCCATACTTCTTCGACAGCGTGCCGACGACCATGAGCTGCAGCGCGGTAAAAGACGGGTCCGGCATGACCATCTTGCCCTTGTACTTGCGGTCGGTCAGGTCGGTCCACGCCTTGGGCATCTCGGCCGCCGACACCTTGTCCTCGCGCGCGAACATGGCGAGCATGTTGAGGCGCTGGGCGACGTAATGGCCATCCTTGTCTTTGCCTTCGTCGGGGATCTTGTCGAAGTTGCGCGGCTTGAACGGCACGAAAATGCCGCGCTTGGCGAGCAGCGCCGAAGCCGCCGGGTCCGACGTGGTCAGCACGTCGACCGCGACCCGGCCGGCGTCGATCTCCTGGGTGAAGCGGCGCAGCACGGCCGATCCGCCCGAGCGGAACAGCTCGACATTGATGCCGGTTTCCTCCTGGAACAGACGCGCGATCTTCTGCGCCGCCTCGATCGGCGTGGAGGTATACCAGACGACCTTGCCCTCGCGCTTGGCGGCGGCCTGGTCGACGGGATCCGGCGTAAAACCCTGACCCAGCGCAGGTCCGGCCACTAGCGCAATGACGGCGCCGGCCAAGACATGACGGACCCGGGACCAGCGATGATGGCTCATGACTATTCCTCCCCTGGCGTGACGCCGCGATTCCCGCCAACCCGCGCCGTCTTGTGGGGAGGTTAAAGCATCCCCCGCCGATCAGTCGAGCAATCCCGTGACGCGCCGCAGTCAGAGATCCCTCAGGGGAACGCATCGAAACAGGTAATCGCCAGCCACGCAGCGCATGCCGGTTCGTCAATCGCCTGTAACGCTCGCAATCGGTGCCCGGTCCGCCCGGGGAGACCTGGACGGCGTAGGTCGGACCGGGCGCCGCCGTCGTGTCACTTCCATCGCGCCCGTCACGGCGCCGGACGGCGGAGCTTCGGCTTGACACATGCGCTGGCCGACATAGTCTGAATTGTGAAACATCAAAATCAAAGTAATCTCATATGCTGAAAAAGGCAGCCGCGGGTGACGCCCGTGCCACGCACCAGTCGCTCGAGCGCGGCCTGCGCATCCTCGAGACGGTCGCTGCAAATGGCGGCTTCACCAGCCTCGCCGACACGGCCCGGCACACCGGCCTGCACCGCAGCACGACCCACCATCTGCTCCAGGCGCTGGTGGGACTGGGCTATCTGCGCCAGGATCCGCAGTCGCGCGGCTACGAGCTTTCCGCGCGCCTGTTCCACCTGACCGGACGCACCTGGACGCCGGAACAGCTCGGCGAGATCGCAGGACCGTTCGTCACCAAGCTGACCGCCGAGACCGGCGAGGGATCAAGCGTCGCGATCTTCCGAGACGGTCGGGTGCGCATCGTCGCCAAGCGCGATCCGGAGGGGCCGGTTCGCGTTGTCCAGGACATCGGCACCGACCGGCCGTTACACGCCACGGCCGTCGGCAAGGCGATCATAGCCCACCTGCCTCTGGCCGAAATCGCCAGCATCCTGGCTCGCACCCGGTTCGAGCGCTACACGCCGCGCACCATCACGACGCGCTTGGCCTTCGAGGCCGAGCTGCGGCGCATCCGCTCGACCGGGCATGCGATCGACGACGAGGAGCACCTCGAGGGCATCCGCTGCGTGGCGGCGCCGATCTATGGCTACACCGGCCAGGTCCTGGGATCGCTGTGCGTCGTGGGACCGAAGGCGCGCATGACGCGCCAGAAGCTGCGCGAGGTACGCACGCCGCTCATCGCGCTGGCGCGCGCGCTCTCGGATCGGCTTGGCTGGCCGACCGAGCCCCCATCAGGACAATCCGGCGCGCTCGTCGCTTGAGAACGGGTCCCGAGTCTCGACTAATGCAAGCCAGGCTTCTTCAGGAAGCTGTTGCGATCTCCGGCCTGAACGGCCGCGCTCCAAATCTTGCGGCCGCGCGCCAGCGATAGCGGCACTTCGACCTTGGGGCCGCCCAAAGCCCACAACGCACGGTAAAGATCGGCGAGGTGGCTGACCGGCTCGCCCGCGATCTCGAGAATGATGTCGCCGCGCTCGATGCCGGCGCGGTCAGCAGGGCCTCCGGGGGCCACGCCGGCCGCGATGATGTGACCGCTCGCCTCGGTCGCGTAGACGCCGAGCCAGGGTCGCGCCGGGCGGTTGGCTTGGCCGCGCGTCAGCAGGTCGCCCAGAATGGGCTCCAGCAGATCGATCGGCACGGCCATGTTGCCCGCGACCTCCTTGCCCCCGATCTTCTCCTGCACCAAGAGCGAGCCGATGCCGATCAACCGCCCGTCGTGACCGATCACGGCGCCGCCACTCCAATGCGGGTGGGCCGGCACGGTGAAGATCGCCTCGTCGAGCAGATACTCCCAATAGCCGGCGAATTCGCGCTTGGCGACGACGCGGGTCGAGAGCGCGTGACGCCGGCCGCCCTGGCTCGCCAGCACGACCGAACTGCCGACGCTGCAACGATCGGCGGAGCCGCGCGGCAGCGGCGGCACCCCCGGGCGGCCGAGCGCCTGAACCAGACCGAAGCCGGTGTGCTGGTCGTAGGCGAGCGCGTGGCCGGCGACGACGCGGCCGTCACCGGTCGTGAGCCAGATCGTCTGCGCCTCGGTGATGAGATAGCCGATGGTCAGCACGATGCCGTCGCGCTCGACCACCACCCCACTGCCCAGTCGCTCGGTACCGAGCGCGCTTGCGGTGAAGGCGTCGTCGGGCACCTCCGCCCGCACGAGAACAACCGACGACAGGGCGGCCTCCAAGTCGAAGCCGGCCTCCTCCTGCCGGGGCTGCATGTGGGCCGGAATTTCCCAGTCGCCGGTGCTGTCCATGCGGGCGCTACGCTTCCACAGACGGTCCGTTGCGGGCCGATCGTTCGAACCGGCGCCGCCGCCATACCCCTGATCCTACACGATTTGCGCGCCGCACAGCCACCGCCTGGGAGGGCCTTTCCAACACCGAGGGCCGGGCCGCCTCCCATCGATATCCCATTCAAGTCCCACTTATTTCGTGGGACGAAATATGGTTGACCGCGCCGCTCACGCTCGGCTCCAATCGCCTTGATGATGAGCTCCCAGGAACTGCTCGACACGATCAGCGACTACTGCCGGCGCGCGCGCCTGGCGGAATCCACTTTCGGGCGGCTCGCTGCCAATGACGGCAAGCTGGTCGGGCGGCTGCGCGACGGCGGACGCATCAAGCTGCGCACGCTCGAGCGCCTGCAGACCTACATGAGCAGTCATCCCACGCCGGCCCAGCCGCCTGAGCATTCGGTGCTGCGACGTCCCCGCAACGGCGCCACCGGAGCGATGCCGGCGCGCATTGCCGGCCCGGAACTTCGTCCCGCGCAAGGCGCGACCGACGACCGCAGCTTCCGCTTCTTCGACAACCGCCAGAAATATCTGCTCTTCGTCCACACCTGCTCGGAGAAGCAAGTGGTCGCCGAGCGCGTCGCCATGGAGTTGGCGCATATCCACCCGCGCCCGCCCGCCGTGCGGATGTTCGACGCCGGCGTTGGCGACGGCTCCGTGCTGTCGCGCGTCATGCGCGCCATGCACAACCGATTTCCGACCATGCCGTTCTACATCGTCGGCAAGGAGATCAGCCTCGAGGATGTGCGCTTGGCGCTCGAGAAGATGCCGGATCGCTTCTACGAGCATCCCGCGACCGTGCTGGTCATGACCAATCTCAACTACGCCGAGGCGCCATGGCTGGCGCCGGGCTCGATCGCGGCGGCGACGACGCTCGTCTGGCATGAATGCGTGCTGACCGGGGCGACCTCCCACGAATTCGAGGAGCAGATCACCGATCTCGCCGGCTTCCTCGGCGAGAACTGGCGCGCTCATCTCAGCCCGCGCACGGGCAACCCCGTCTACGAGCGGCCGATCGTGCTGGTCATCTACCGCGCCGATCAGCGCTTCCTGCTCGACCGCGTGATCCCCAGGCCG
>VGDO01000013.1 GCA_016869645.1 Alphaproteobacteria bacterium | reverse complement strand
TCAATGGCTGGCAGACGCTCGCCACGAACCTCATCGATCAGCCAATTGACCTTGCCGCCTAACTCGATATCCTGATGTTGCCGGAGAGCGCGCCACGCCTAATTCCAACCACGTTCGCGACGGCACCGATCAAGGATTCGAAATTCGAAGACATGACACTCGAGGACATCGTGCGGGCCGCTGCGAAGAGTGCGAAGAATGTCGATCTGTTCCACAACGCAGCGCAGGTGTGGAACCACGATTTCTTCTGGCGTTCGATGCGGCCGCAAGGGGGTGGCGCGCCGAGCGGTCAGCTGCAGCGGATGATTGCCAGAGACTTCAAGGACGAGGAGCAGCTGAGCCAGAAGCTGCACGAAACCGCGGTCAAGCAATTCGGCAGCGGGTGGGCATGGCTGATCTTCAATCGGGGAAAGCTGTCAGTTGTCTCGACCTCGAATGCCGACACACCGCTCACGACATCGGCAACGCCGTTGCTCGCGATCGACGTGTGGGAACACGCCTACTACCTCGACCATCAGAACCGACGGACCGAATATGTCGACGCGTTCCTCAAGCATCTGATCAATTGGAATTTCGCGGCTGAACGATTGAACGCCGCATTTGCCGGCTCCGAGATGCCGGTCGAGCTGCGCAGCGCCGGTCGCCAAGCGCGCTGAGGACCGCCTCGCGGGTCGGGACGGCCCGAACAATTCGTACGCGAGCCGCACCGGTCGCGGCCGCCTCGCGCATGCCTGCGCGGCCGTCGCACGCCTGTGACCCCGGTGGAACCATATCGGTACGCCAGGGTTGATAACATTGTCGAAGCTTAGGAGGACGCCATGCCGAATCAAAACCAGCCCGGCAAGAAGAACCCGCAATCCCAGAACATGCCCAACCAGGACAAGCAGCAGTTCCAGAACCCACAGCAGCAGGGTCAGGGACAGAGGCCGATGGGCGAGCAGAAGGGACAGCAGGGCCAGAACCCGCGCCATCAGGACGAGAGCAAGCACCCGGAGCAGAACCGCGACCAGGCGCGCCAGGAGCCGAACAAGGGCAAGCCGCACCAGAGCGATTCCGATCGCATGGAAGAGAACCCGGAGGAGCGTCCGGGCGGCGAGCAGCGTCAATGGCGTGACGCCGACTGAGGCCATTGGGAGGGGTCGCGAGCGGCCCCTCCCCGCTTCAGGCGAATTTTTCAGCCAACCTGTTTCAACCCATGCGAGGCGTCTCCCCGATCGTCAGGTCACGCGGAAAGGACACGAAGATGAAGCGGAAAATCGACGACATCGAGGCGATGCGCCAGCACCTGGCTGATCTGCAATGCGAGCTGAAGTCGATGGCCGAGACCGTCGGGGCGCTCGCCGGTGACGCCGTCGGTGCCGCAAAGGGCGGCGCCAACCGCGTGGCCGACCGGATCGGCGAAACGGCGGAAGACGTCTACGGTCAATTGAGCAAGGACGGCCGCCGCTACGCCAACGCCATTGAAACCAACATGACCGAGCACCCCCTGGGTACGATGGCGATCGCAATTGCGGTCGGCATGGTGATCGGCCGCATGTTCGGCAGCCGCTCAAGCCGCTGAGGTCGCGCGCAGGTCAGGCGCCATGACCGGATCGCCGCTGGCGCTGCTCGGATTGTCGGGAATGTCGAGCCTGCCGGCACTGCTCGACAGGTTCCGGCGCGGCATCGGATTGTGGATCGTGATGTGGATCACGATCGCCGCAGCCACGGCCACGGCGATCGTCGCGCTCGCCGGCGGCCTGTTTTTCATCTTCGAGCCGGATTTGGGCGCGGCCGGCGCTGCCGTGACGACCGCACTCGTCTTCGCCGCAGCCGCGAGCGTGGTGTTCTTGTTCGCCCGCCGTCATCTGCGCTGGATGTCGGCGCCGGCGATGGCTGCCGTCGCCAACCTGTGCGGCCACAGTGCCGCGACGGTTCACGCCTCTGCGTCGTCGACCGGCATCGGCGGCGCGCCGTCAGGAGCGAACGGCGCGAACGGTGCGGCGCACGGTACCAATGGCCGTGCCGATAGCCCGCTGTGGAATGTCGCGACCCTGGTCGCGCTCGGCATCATTGCCGGCCTCTCCAAGGGTGGCGCCCGCCAGCAGTGACGGCGCCGCTCGCACTGCCGAGCCGCGAAAGGAGACCATGATGGATCCGTATTTCCCGTTTCTGGGCATTCTCATCCTGGCGCTCGACCTGTGGGCGGTGGTCAACATTCTGCAAAGCGCCGCATCAGTCGGCGCCAAGGTCGCCTGGATCCTCGTGATCGCATTGCTGCCGGTGGTGGGACTGCTGGTCTGGCTACTGCTGGGACCCCGCAGCGTCACCGCCTAGGGCCGGAAGCGCTCCAAGCGTCCAAATCAACTTCGGGGTTGGCACACCGATGTCACGGGCATCGGTGGGAACCGGTGCGCGCAGGGTGTCGTTTGACCACACGAGAAATTCCCCCGGGAGCGCCGTTCGGCCTCCCTTTGCCGTGAGGATGGCCATGTCCAAGAAGATTCTGGCTGCACTGGTCGTGCCACTGCTCGCGACCGCGTGCGCAGACGATCCATACTACGCGGCGCGTACCGATACGACCCAGAGCGTATCCTACGTACCGGGTGGACAGTTCGACATCGACCGCGGCGTTTGGGGCACCCAGACGATCACGCCCCCGCCCGGCCTGGTGACGACCAAGCAGTCCGACATCGTGGGACGCACGATCTACGACAGGGATGGCCAATCCGCCCTGATGATCGAAACGGTATTGGCAGATCCGCGTACGGGCGAAGCGCGCTACGCCGTGACGAGCAGCCGCGACTTCGGCGACTATCTCGTCGTGCCCGCCTCGGTGCTGCGCATCTCGCCGAGCATGATCCAAGTCGACATGACGCGGCGCCAGCTGGCTCTCATGCCGCGCTTCACCAGCGGCGACCTGGTGGCCCGCTTCCCGCAGCACGCCTTCCCCGGTCCGGTCGCCATCGTCCCCGCGCCGGCCTATCCGGCTCCCGTGCTTGGCGTCCCGCCGGTTGCGGTTCTGCCGGCGCCCGCGCCGGTCTACCAGTATCCCGTGTTGCCGACGCCTCCGGCCGAAGCACTGCAGCTCGCGCGGCGCGGCAGCGTTGTCGGCCTTCCGGTCGTTGACTCCTCCGGACAGACGGTCGGCTACGTCGATTCTCTCGCGATCGTTCCAACCAGCGGCGAGGTGCGCCACGTGATCGTCGCCGGCCCGAGCTTCGGCCAGGGCTACTACATCGCCATGCCGGCCATGAGCACGTATCTCAACACGGGCCGCGTGGTCCTGATGCAGACGGCGCCGAACTGGATGCAGTCGCTGCGCTACACGGCGATGCAGGTCCAGCAGGTGTACGGGTCGCTCGGCGTGCTCGGCTAAGCGGATCTACGAGAACCAGACGGCCCTCGGCGCCCGCGCCGAGGGTCGTCGTCGGACCAAGAACGTCAGCCGGCCTTGGTCACACCAGGCTCCTCCGGCATGTGCGCCCCCAGCTTGCTCAGGTAGTTGCGCACGCGTCCGAACAGCTCGGCCGACCGGTTGGGCGGAACGTTGTCCGCCGTCATGTTCTCTTCCGAGGCAACCATCTGCAGGCGCAGATCGTATTCCCACTCGGACAGCAGCTTGATCTTTTGGTCCTTCGTCAGATCCTTGGCCTCGACGATCTCGCCCGGATCGTCGAACACCCGTCCCAAGCTCTTCAGCGCCGCCTGATACCTGCTGGCCATGGCATGGCTCCACTGCCTATTGCCGATCTGCCCGATCAACGCCGCTCCCGTAGCGGCCGTTCCGCGCGCAATGCCCGAGCCCGCCCCGTGGCCGGCCCGGGCGGAACCAAGTCGCCACGCCGACGCTTGTATCGAACAGCCATGGCTGCCTGCCGAGCGGACTCAGAGTCGCCGGCGGAGATGATGGGAGGGCGCACATGCCCAGGGTGGTGATCGTCAGCGGCCTCGCACTCGCGGCCGCTCTCGGGCTGCTCACGTCGCTGCAGCCGACGCTCGTCGTCAGTCCGTCCGACGTTCAGGGGACGCTCCAGACCGTCAGGCTGGTCAACGGCAAAGCACAAGCAGCAGAGCCCGCCTTGCGCGCCTCCCGGATCGTCGGCAGGACCGTGGTCAACGAAGCCAGCGAGCCGATTGCCAGGATCGACGACCTGATCCTCGGTCGGAATGGAGCAGCACCGATCGCCGTGCTGTCGATCGAGCGCGTCCTTGGCTTGAGCAATCGGCTGGTCCTGGTGCCCTATCGCAACCTCAAGCGGGCCGGCGACGGATTCGTCCTGCCGAATGACGCGATGAATCTGCTCAAGGAGCTTGACGAATAACCCGGGCGCTGCAGCGCATCATGCGTGTCGCGGGCAGCTACGCCATTTCGGTTGCCAGCCAATTCTTGAGATGCAGCTCGACCTCTTCGCGCGTCATCTGGTAGCGGTCCTGCACCCGCGCGACGAAGTGGGCGCGATTGCCGGCAATGTAGGCCAAATCCTCATCGGTCAGCTTGTCCCAGCGTCGGCGCACCCTTTCCTGCCCTTGCACCCAGTCGCCCGAAAGTCCGTTCCAGTCCATCGCGAATCTCCTCGCAGACGGGGCATGGCTGCCCGGGTTTTCAACGTCCCCGCATCGGGCCGGTTCCTGGATGCGCCCGGGGCGCGACTGGCGGGGAACCTTGCGACGTCCCGGCGGTTGATTAGGCGACGTCGAGCGAGGCCTCGCGCGGGGCCTCGGCCGGCGACATTCGACAACCGCGACGGGGCGACATTGGCGACGGGGGCGCCGCTGCGGCAATGACCTGGCAGCTCTACCGATATGTCTGGAATGTCAGCGGGCGGGACCAGGTGTTCCTGTCACTGCTGGCCATCATCGTCTTTCTGCTCGACCTCGTTCCACTCGAGCTGCAGCGCCGCATCGTCAATAGCGCCGTCGACTTTCAGGGCTTCGAGCCGATCGTGATGCTTTGCCTGGTCTACGCCGGCATTGCGTTGCTGCACGGCTTGCTGAAGCTCGTGCTGAACGTCTATCGCGGCTCGGTCGCCGAGTCGACCAGCCGACGACTGCGACAGCAGACGAACGCACTGGCGATCGCGCGCGCACAGGACGAGAAGGACGAAGGCGCCGCGATATCCATCGTCGTGTCGGAGGTGGACGCGGTCGGCGGCTTTGTCGGCAAGTGCTTTTCGGAGCCGATCCTGCACGGCGGGCTGCTGTTGAGCATCTTCTGCTACATGCTGGTGATTCAGCCATGGATCGCCGTGGTCGCTCTGCTGCTGTTCTCGCCGCAGTTCCTGTTCATCCCGTTGCTGCAGCAGGCGATCAACCATCGCACCGAGCTGCGTATCAAGACCCTGCGTGCATTGAGCAACGACATCGTCGACGAGGCGGCGGCGCGCAAGGGCGAGCGTGACGAATCGACCTACCGCCGTCGGATCAACCATGTCTACCGCCTCAACATGCAGATCTATCGGCGGAAGTACGGCATGAATTTCCTGATGAACCTGTTCCACCATCTGGGCATCGTCGGCATCCTTGCGGTCGGCGGCTGGATGGTGATGAACGGCGCCACCGAAATCGGCACGGTGGTGGCGTTCATTTCGGGGCTCAACCGGATGAACGACCCGTGGGGCGATCTGGTCGACTATTTCCGCGACCTTACCAATGCCGGCGTCAAGTTCCGGCTGATCTCCTCGATGCTGGAGCGTTATGGCAACGCTGACGAGGCGACGACTTCGGAAGCCTCCGGGACATCCGACCGAACGCCGCGCAAGGCGGTTGCGGCCGCCGGCAGCCGCTGAGTCATCCCCCCACAACGAAATGACCCCGGGAGCGAACCCGGGGTCATTCGTGCCGGCTGGTCGTTCTCATGCACGTACCGGCCTCGGCGGCCGGCAGTGCGTTTCGGACCGGGACTAGTGCATCATGTCTTCCCAGGACTTGACCTGCCGCTCGGCCTGCTCCTTGGCGATGCCGTAGCGCTCCTGAACGACGCCGACCAGCTGATCGCGCTTTCCGTTGATGCGCGTCAGATCGTCATCCGTCAGTTCGCCCCATTGTTCCTTGACCTTGCCCTTGGCCTGTTTCCAGTTGCCGGCAATCTGGTCCCAATTCATATTGAGCTCCTTTCGCGGTCGCGTTGAAGCAGCGAGCACCGGCTCGCCGTCGCGCTGGATCAACGGCAGCGGCGAGATGGGGTTCCGCGTCGGACGACAGACG
Organism: Alphaproteobacteria bacterium; assembly: GCA_016869645.1. GTDB lineage: Bacteria > Pseudomonadota > Alphaproteobacteria > SHVW01 > SHVW01 > SHVW01. Next base: position 48,826 of record VGDO01000013.1, on the reverse strand, counting down.
GTGCGGCAGGAACCACGAAGTTGGGGACCCGTTTCCCTGCGCGCCGCGCCTTCGATCGGCGCTCGGCAAGACGCCCCGGCCTGGCAAGGCCGCCGGCAGCTCATCGGCAGTCAGGGAGTACGGCAGCCCGGCCATGAATGACACGCCCGCCCTCTTGGTGAAGCCTGCCCACCCGCGCCACGCAGTGTGGTTCGACCGCTTCGCACGGCGTGCGGCGAGCCATGCAGGCCGGCCGATCGTCTTCCTGATGGCGTGCGGCCTCATCGTAGTGTGGGCGCTCGCCGGTCCGTTCCTCGGCTTCTCGGACCTCTGGCAGCTGACCGTCAACACGGCAACGACCATCGTGACATTTCTCATGGTGTTCCTGATTCAGAACTCGCAGAATCGCGACACGGCGGCCATCCAGATCAAGCTGGACGAGCTGATCTGGGCAAGCCGGAAGGCGCACAATCACTTGCTGGGTTTGGAGGAGATGTCGCAGGAAGAACTCGACGAGTTCCGCGCGCGGTACATCGCGCTCGGGCAGCACGCCTCTGACGCCCACGGCGCCGACATGCGGACGGAGCAACGGCCGAGCGGCAGCCACCGGGCTCGCTAGCTGGTCGCCCCTTGGTCCTCCGGTATCGCCGGAAGCGCCGATAGCGAGCGACGGATGAACTCGTCGAGGTTGCCGCCCGAGAAGAGCAGCCCGCGCACCCCAGCGGCCGCGGCGGCGGCCAGATCTGTATCCTTGTCGCCGATGAAGAAGCTCGACCCGCCATCGATGTGCCATGCGTCCATGGCGGCCAGGAGCATGCCGGGCGCCGGCTTGCGGCAGTCGCATGTCATGCGCAAGGCCCCCAGACCCGCCGTCGGGTGATGCGGACAGTAGTAGACCGCGTCGATCCGACCGCCCTGCGCGCCCAGCTCGGCGACCATCCAATCAGACAGCGCCTTGAACGTCGCATCGTCATAGAGGCCGCGCGCTATGCCGGACTGGTTGGTGACGACAATGATGCAGTAGCCCAAGTCGCTCAAACGACGGACAGCCGCAGCGGCGCCGGCGACCCAGTCGAAATTCTGCGGCTTGTGCACGTGACCGTGATCGATATTGAGCACGCCATCGCGGTCGAGAAACGCAGCAGCCCGACGTGCCGGTGCGGCGCCGGCCCGCCCGGTCGGCAGCGTGCCATAGATGATGAAGCGCGCGTCTCCGCCCATCGGGGGCTCGCGCCGGCTACCGCGACTGCTGACCGATCATCCGGTCGATGTGGTAGCCCTGGTACATGGTGATGCCCAGCGAGTGGCCGAACTTGATGGCCTCCTCGGAGTCGCAGCGGGCCAGGATGATGCGCGTACGACCGGCGCGGTCGATCCAGTACTTCAATTCAGCCAGATGGCGCGCCGACAGGTCGTCGGCCATGGTCGAGGTCCAGCAGAGCTTGAGCAGGTCGAGGCCGAGCTTCTCGCGGTCGATGTACTGCACGGACTGATAGCTGAGCCCGTCGAGGCACACGCGGTAGCCGCGCTCGCGCAGGAAATCGCGTGCGAAGAAGTACGAGCCCATGTCGCCGAACACGTCGATCTGCTGGAGCTCGATCACGACCGTGCCGCGCGCGACCGCCTTCAACTGCGAATCGAAATTGACGAAGTGCGGTCCGAGAATGGTGGCGACATTGAGATTGAGGCTGAAGGAGGTCGACGCGGCAGTATCGTCCTCCATCGACATCATGGTCAGCATGCGCGTGTCCAGCGTCTGCGTCAGATACTGGAACAGCCACAGGTCCGACGTGATCTCGAGATTCGGCATGACCAGCTGCTGCAGGTCGGCGATGGAGACGTAGACTTCGTTGAATACCGGCTGAGGCTTGAGGCCCGCGGCCAGCGCCGCGACCGGCTGACGCCTGATCAGGCGCTTGAGGTCTGCCTTGGCAAGGAACTCTTCGAGCCGTGCCAGCGTCTTGGGCTCGAGGGTCCTGCGCGCCTCCGCGCTGGACGCGGTCGTACCGGTCGCGCTGCGCACCATGCGGGCGCGGCGCTCCGCATCCTTGTGCAGCTGCTGCACAAGTTCGAGGACTTCCTCGAACTGATCCTCGATCTTGTACCAGGTGCAGAAGCGGGCCAGATCCTCCTCGTCCTCGCCATGGGTCAGCGGGTCCTCGCTGAACAGGTGGCGCACCTTCATCACCGCCGTGTCGAGATCAGTGTGCGTGGCGCCGCGGCCGAGATAGAAGATGTCGGAGTTGCTGAGGCTGAATGCCTGGCCTTCGAAATTGGCCAGCATCGACTCGAAAGTCGCAAACGCGATGCGGACGTGATGTTCCTTGCGGTTATACGGCCGCAGGCGCGACAGATGAATCTGGAGCGCGCGCCTGCCCTCGAGACTGCGAGAGACGCGCTGCAGATACTCGTGGAGTCGGTATTCCGGACTAGTGCTGGCTCCGACGATCGCGGTCTGCTGCGCCACCCTTCCTCCACCCCGGCGGCTGCGCCGCGCGCCATCACCGGCACGACCCCGGCCGCGCCGCTGTCTCGGCTGGAGCCTACCGAAAGGAGGGGGATAAGTAAACGCGCTCAGCCCCGGGCGCACCTGCCGGGTGGGGGAAAACGCCGGACCGTCAAGGAGATAGCGTGAGGATCCGCGCCGTCACGCGGGCCGGCGGCCGGATGCTCTAGCGGGTCGCGGGCCCGTAATGACCGACCAACCGGCGATCGTCGGCCAGCTGCGGCTCGGATGCGCAGTCGACGACCGCGAGAGTGCGGTAGCAGTAGATCGGCTCAAGCGGCTTCATCGGAGGCTTCGGCCGGTCGACCACGCGATCGACCAGGAAGTTGACCGAATCGGAGACCGGCCCCTCCCCGTCCAGACGGAAGCAGCCAGTGAGGACACCAACAAGCAGAGCCAAAAGCGCAATCCGCCACATCATTCCATTCCCAGCTTGAATAACCCATTAGACCCGAATCCAAAGAAATTACCACAAATGCAATTAAATTTTCCTAGGGCACTGAAATCTCAAGATTTTCAGCCACAAATCCTTGCCACGTCGGCCGCAGTCGATGCATTCTCCACCTCGGTCAGCAGCAGCCAGGTGCGCCGACATGCTCATTGCCCAGATCACCGATCTCCACATCCGCGCCAAGGGCGCGCTTGCCTATAGCGGACGCATCGACACGGGCGCACGCCTGACCCAGGCGATCGACTACCTCAACGCCTTCGAGCCGCGGCCCGATCTCGTGCTCGCAACCGGCGATTTGATCGATTTGGGCACCGCGGCCGAATACGCGCACTTACGCGAGCTCCTGTCGCGCCTCACGCTCCCCTGCTACCTCATCCCCGGCAATCACGACCATCGCGAGCATTTGCGAGCGGCCTTCGCTGACCACGCGTACCTGCCGCGCCAGGGCTTCCTCCACTACACGATCGAGGACCGGCCGGTTCGCCTGATCGGCCTCGACACGCACGATCCCGGCAAGGTCGGCGGTCTCATGTGCGAGGCGCGCACGGCCTGGCTCGATGCGCGGCTGGCCGAGCAGCCCAAGCGCCCGACCGTCATTTTCATGCATCATCCCGTCCACGAGACGGGAATCGTCGGCATGGATCGCGTGCGCTGCGAGGGCGCCGAGCGCATGGGCGCCGTCGTCAGGCGCTACGACAACATCGAGCGCGTGCTGTGCGGCCATCTGCACCGTACCACCCAAGTGCGCTGGTGCGGCACCATCTCCGCTTCAGTGCCCGCGACGGCGCCGGAGGTCGTGCTCGCCATCGACGGCATGGGCCCGTTCGGCTGGCGCGACTCGCCGCCTCATATCGGCATTCATCTCTGGCGCGATGGCGTCGGTCTGATCAGCCATGTCGCCACGGTAACCGACGCGACGCCGTATCCGTTCGCGTACTGACGTCGATCTACCCGGCCACGCCGACCGCCATTCGACCCGCCGCGATGTCGGCGGCGAAGTGACACCGCACCCGGCGGCCCGCCGATTCCTCGAGCGCCGGCGCGCGCTGCGTGCAGATCGGCTGCACCAGCGGACAGCGCGTGTGGAAACGGCAGCCAGCGGGCGGATCGATCGGGCTCGGCACCTCGCCCGCCATGGAGGCCGCCCGCCGGGTCGAGGTGCGTCCGCTGCGGTTGACGCGCGGCGCCGCCGCGAACAATGCCGACGAGTAGGGATGTATCAGCCGCGCACGCATGGCAGCCGCTTCGCCCGCTTCGACAATCTGCCCGAGATACATGACGAGGATACGGTCGGCGATCCGGTGCACCAGGTGGAGATTGTGCGTGATGAATAGGTAGGCGATGCCGGTCCTGGCCTGGATGTCGCGCAGCAGATTGATGATCTGCGCCTGGATCGACACGTCGAGCGACGACACCGCCTCGTCGCATACGATGACCTCCGGTCCGGGTGCAAGCGCCCGCGCGATGGCGACGCGCTGACGCTGTCCGCCCGACAGCTCATGGGGGTAGCGGCCGAGCAGTTCGCGCGCCAAGCCGACCTGCTCCATCAGCTGCTCGGCGCGTGCCTGCCGCTCCGCGGCGGTGCCCGCGCCGTGAATGCGCAGCGGGTCGTCGAGGCTTTGCGCGATGGTGCGGCGCGGATTGAGGCTGGCATAGGGATCCTGGAACACGATCTGCACGGCGCGTCGAAAGCGAAGCGGCTCCGCCGCGACCATGCCGGCGACGTCCTCGCCATGGAGCCGCACCGTGCCGGCAGTCGGCTCGGTCAGCCGGATCAGGCAACGGCCGAGCGTGGACTTGCCGCAGCCGGACTCGCCGACGACCGCCACTGTCTCTCCTTTCGCGATCGCGATCGAAACATCGGTCAGCGCGTGCACGAACCGGCGCCGGCGCCTCAGCCAGCCGCCGACCGGAAATTCCTTGGTCAGTCCTTCCGATTCCAGGATTGCGTGTGTCACGCCCGCCCCTGCTCCGCCACTCATGGTGACACTATCAGAGGGCGCGCGGAAAGCCATGGATGAGCAGGAGGCCGAGCAGCCCCTGGCCGACTGCGTAGTGCCAGAACACGGCCAGATTGTCGAAGCTGACCCGGTGCTGAGGGCTCAGACGCCGGGTCAGGCTGCGCACCAACACGAATCCGGCCATCACGATGAGCGGTGCCACCAACTGTGCCTGGAGGAAGGTTCCGAGATAGATCAGCGCCTGGTGACTCCCGGCATCCGGGCGGAGCCCGACGCGCCAATGGCCGGCGATATCGAAACCGAGCGATGCCGCGAGCGATGCCGCAGCGATCACGAGCAGAGAGTTGAACCCGGCCGACGCGCCGGCCGTGCTCAAGCGGGATCCAGCGACCAGCACGGCGGCGCTGCTCGCCATCAGCAGCGCACCCGAGATCAGCGCGGAGGTCAGCAGCGGCATGGAATCGGCACCGGTCGCCCAAGCCTGGGGCGAGACCGCCCAGAGGTAGAGATAGGAAAAGATGAAGCTGATGTAGAGCGAGCCTGCGACCAGCAGCAGCACGATCATCGCCCAACGGGAGTGCGAGCCCGGCCCCGCAAGATAGGTCGGCAGCCTGATGCCGTCGCCGATGGCGACCGACGGTCCCGGGGCCGGATCGCTGCCCCACATCCAGACGCAGATCAGCATGACCGCGCCCAGGCCACATGCAGCCGCCAGCAGCACGAGCTTGACCGTCAAGAGCAGGAAGAAGGCAGCGGTGAGAATGGCGGCGCCGAATGGCGACCATCCCGGGCCGGGCAGGCGCGCCACGTATTGGGGAGCGGCGTCACCCGGCGCGGTGATTAGCGTCTCGCGCCCGCCCGTCGGCGCACCGGGCAGAAAGTAGCGCCCGGCATGGGTGTCCTGGACGAGACCAGGCTGATCCCACAACGGCTCGCGGCTGGTGATGCGCGGGATGCTGCGCGAGGAGTAGGTCTCGTTGGCGAGCCATTCGAGCGTTCCGGCTTGCCAAATGTTGCCCTTCGGATCCGAGAGGGTCGGCCGCAGATTGCACAGCAGATCGACGATGACCATAAGAATGCCGGCCGCGAGCACGAAGGCGCCCGCGGTCGAAACCAGGTTCAGGCCATCCCAGCCAAGGCCGGCGGAATAGGTATAGACGCGCCGGGGCATGCCGAGCATGCCCGTGATGTGCATGGGCAGGAACGCGACGTTGAAACCCGTGAACATCAGCACGAAGGCCCACTTGCCCAGCCGCTCCGAGAGCGCGCGCGTGCTGAACGCCGGCACCCAGTAATAGATGGCGGCAAAGAGCGGAAAGACCATGCCGCCGATCAACACATAGTGGAAATGCGCGACGACGAAATACGTGTCGTGGGCCTGCCAGTCAAAAGGCACCATCGCGACCATCACGCCGGTCAGGCCGCCGAGCGTGAAGATGACGAGGAAACCGAGGACGAACAGCGACGGCGTCGACCAGCGCAGACGGCCGGCGGCGATGGTCGCGATCCACGCGAACACCTGGATGCCGCTCGGCACCGACACGGCCATGCTGGCGCCGGAGAAGACGCCGAGCGCCAGATAGGGCAGGCCGGTCGTGAACATGTGGTGGACCCACAGGCCGAAGCTGAAGAAGCCGGTCGCGACCAGCGCCAGCACGACCATGCGGTAGCCGACGAGCGGCACGCGTGCCATGGCGGGCACGATCATGGAGACCATGCCGGCCGCGGGCAGGAAGATGATGTAGACCTCGGGATGACCGAAGAACCAGAACAGGTGCTGCCAGAGCAATGCATCGCCGCCCTTCTCGGGCACGAAGAACGGCCAGCCGAGCGCACGCTCGAGCTCGAGCATGATGGTCGCGAGGATCACCGAGGGGAATGCGAACACGACCATGACCGCGAAGATCAGCATGGTCCAGGCGAACAGCGGAATCCGGTCGAGCGTCATGCCCGGCGCGCGCGTGCGCAACACGCCGACAATGATCTCGATCGCGCCCGCGATCGCCGAGATCTCGATGAAGCCGATGCCGAGCAGCCAGAAATCGGCGCCGATATCGGGCGAATACTGGCTGCCCGTCAGCGGCGGATACATGAACCAGCCGCCGGACGGCGCCAGGTCGAAGAACAGCGTGCCGAAAAACACCAGCCCGCCGACCAAATAGGCCCAGAAGGCGAAGGCGCCCAGGCGGGGAAACGGCAGATCGCGCGCGCCAAGCATCTGCGGCAGCAGGAGCACGCCCATGGCCTCGACCGCAGGCACGGCGAACAGGAACATCATCACCGTGCCGTGCATGGTGAAGATCTGGTTGTAAGCCGCTTGGCTGAGGAAGGTGTTGGACGGCACGGCGAGCTGGGTTCGCATCAAGAGAGCGAGGATGCCCGCCAGCACGAAGAACAGCAGAGCGGTGGCGATATAGAGGTAGCCGATCACCGTGTTGTTGACAGCGCTCAGCAGGCGCCAGCCCCTGGGCACGCGCCACACGGCGCGAAGCTGCTCGAGCTCGCCCTCCGGCCGCGGCAGCTGATTGGGATATTGCGGGTCCTGGTGCAGGCCGGACATCGCGTCAGCGCAAGGCGACGAGGAACGCTGAAAGGGCAGCCAGCTCGTCATCCGAGAAGATGCGGAAGGGCGGCATGCGGTTGCCGGGCTTGACGTACTGGCCGTCGGCGATGAAGCGCGCGGCGTTCTGCTCGGACATGGGCAGCATGGCGCCGCCGATCGAGCGTCGGCTGCCGAAATGCGTGAGGTCGGGACCGATGACGGCAGCGGACGTGTCGCGCACCGCATGGCAGGCGCCACATCCCGCGGCGATGAACAGGTCTTGCCCGCGCCTACCGCGTTCCGACGCCGGAACTACGGCGGGCTCGGCTTGACGCGCGAGCCACGCCTCGAACGCCGTGGCAGGCACGGCGACCACCTCGATCGCCATCAGGGCATGGGCACCGCCGCAGTACTCGGCGCACTGGCCCCGATAGACGCCGGCCTCCTCCGCATGCAACTGCAGGCGCGTCGTACGACCCGGAATCATGTCGACCTTGCCGCCCAGGCGCGGTACCCAGAAGCTGTGGATGACATCGGCCGAGCGAAGCACGATGTCGATGCGCTGACCGACCGGGATGTGGAGCTCGTTGGCGCTGGCAACCCGGCTGCCGTCGGGTCGGACATAGTCGACCCGCCACCACCATTGCTCGCCGGTCACCTCGATGCGCAGGACGTGGCCGGTATCCGCGACCGGAAGCGTCAGCCCGGTCAGCCACAGGCTGTAAGCGAGCAGGCTGCTCAACACGACGATCGGAAAGAACAGGCCCGCTGCGACCATCGTCGCCGGGCGAGCGAGACGCGCACGGATGGCCGGCGGACCACGAATGGAGAGAACGAGCGCGGCGATCACCATCGCCAGCACCACGCCACCGCCGCCAAAGAGCAGCCAGGCAAGATCGGCGATCCACGCCGCATCCGAACCCCGTGGCGCCAGCGCGGACTGCTCGCCGGAACAGGCGGCGAGCCAAGCAGCCGGCGCGAGGAGCGCAAGTGCGGGCATCCGGCTCATTGGCCCGTCTCCTCGCCGCCCTCGCGCACTGCGAAGCTCGCAAAGAATGCGGCAACGTCGTCGATCTGGCGGTCGCTCAGCCGCCGCGCGATCGGGATCATGATCCCGCCAGCCGGGCTGCGCCGCGACACGGCCGCGCGGAGCAGGCGCAACTGACCGGCGATATAGGGCGCGGATTGGCCGACCAGACGCGGATAGGCATCGAGCCCCGTGCCGCCGTGACACGCCATGCAGGGGGGAATCTGCGCGTGCGCCTCGCCTTGGCTTGCGAGCAAGCGGCCGCGCTCCACGGCGTCCGCATCGGCCGGGTCCCGGGCGGCGGCGCGCGGCGGATCCAGGGCGGCGTAGTAGGACGCAACCTTGCGCATTTCCGCGAGATTCAACGCCGCGGCAATCGGCTGCATGATGCCGCTCTCGCGTCGCCCGGCTGCATAGTCGCCGAGCGAGATCATCAGGAACTCCGAGGTTTGGCCGTGCAGGACCGGCACCAGCCGGCTCTTCGGCCCATGCGCCTCCGCGCCATGGCAGCGCCCGCACGCACTTACCGCCTCAGTCGCGGCCTCCCTGGTGGCGAGGTCGCGACCGCTCGGCACGGCAATTTCCAGATCGCCGACGGCAAGCTCACGATAGATCTGGGGATCGAGCGCCGAAATCTGCCGGAGAAAAGCGACGACGGCCCACACCTCGTCATCGCGGGTCTGAGAGACCCAAGCCGGCATGCCGGTGTACTTGATGCCGTGCTTGACGATCCAGAACAGCTCGCGCTCGTTCCAGTGGGAGGCGACGACCGCCATGTCGGGCGGCGGCGGAAGCATGTGCTGAGCAACCTGGCCGCTCGGCTGGCCGGGCGCGCCGTGGCAATAGGCGCACCCGCCGTGGAAATGCGCGGCTCCCAGCCTGACCAGATCGGGCGAAAACCGCGGAGGCGAACCGACGAAATTGGCGCGTGCCTCGACCGAATTGCGCATGCTGAAGGCGAGCAGCCGCTCCACGATCGGCCAATGGCCGCGGCTCGCCGCGACGTTGTAGACCCCGGACCAGGCGATCAGGAAGCCGCAAACAACGAGGACACCGGTGACGATCAGCAGGTCCGACCAGCGCGCCAATCTTCTCGGCAGGCGGCGTTCCATCCGCCGGCTACGCCGTCGTCGTCGCCACCGACGCGCGTCCGACAAGTCCGAGCATACGCGCCGCGATCGCCACGCTCGCAACCAGGTAGCTGAGCGGACAGGCGGCGATCATGAGCAGACCGGCGAGCTGCTGGTCGGCCAGGGGATCGGTGAGGCTCAGCGCCTGCGCGTTGGCCGAATAGAGATATCGCGGCGACAACGTCAGCAGAGCACCCAGCAAGCACACGAGCTTGCCTGTCAGCAGCAGCGCGAATATGGCCTGCAATGGCGAGCGCTCCGCGACGCTGAGCAGTACACACCAGAACAGCACGGCCATCAGCAACAAGTGGCCGTGCACCACGGCGCGCCCAGCCGACGAGTGAGCGAAGGGCTCCAGGGACGGCGCGTGCCACACCCAGAGCGACATGACCTGCGCGCAAGCCGCGGCCCACAGCAGCGCGCCGGGATGGATCTCAGCCCGATTGCGGACGACGAAAACGGCGACGAGAGGTGCTGCGAGGTTCATCAGAACGATATGAACCGCCATGTGGCCGGTCAGCACGCTGAAGTCGAGCAGGCCCAGCGCGAACACCACCGCAGTGACAGCGCCGGCTGCAATTGTGCCCGCCGCACTCGCGGCTGCAGGCAAAGCTTGAAGCGGCATGATCAGGACCCAATGGCGTGAGGTCGGATGCCGGACCTCCGGCAGCCTAAGGCGCGCGCGGCGCCCGGGTGCCGGACCGCGCCGCAGCCCGGGCATTTCGAGCAACGCGACAGCTGGTTGGAAAGTTCCATGGCCGTTCCGCCACAGCGACGAATCTCCGCATCCGGCGCGCGAGTCCCGGCCGCGAGTCCCGGCCGCGAACCCCGGCCGCGAACCCCGGCCGCGAACCCCGGCCGCGAACCCCGGCCGCGAATGTCCCCGACGCCCGGAACCGGGGCCCGGCGCAGGCCGTTAGCCTGCTGGGGGAGTTGGTCCGACATTGGGGGGTCGGCGACATTGGTCGGTCACGCATGTCGCGACGATGGCTCACTGGCACCTTGGTGCTCCTGGCATTGGTCGGATTGGCCATGGCGGCTCTCCTGGTCCTGGCGAGACGCCCGGCGCTCGCGATCGCGCCGCAGCAGGGTCCTGCCGTCCACTCGGCCGGCATCGGCGGCTGGTCGCTGATCGCATTCACGCGCGCCATGCGCGACGGGGTCAGCCGCGACGGTCATCACCTCTACCCGGCTTTTCCCTACGACCACATGACTCGCATGAACGCCGCCGTGCGCGTGCAGTGGACGCACCTCCAGGAGCATCAATGGGAGCCCTATGGCTCGGCCATGGCGATGTCGGTCGGTGCCGGCCTCGATGCGAGCGGCCGCATCGTCACATGGGACGACGCGGTCTGGTTCGACACGCACCCGACCCGTCCCGGCGGCGCCGGCGCGACGCTCGCCGGACAACACGTCGAGGGAACAATGACACCGCCGGCGCCGCAAGCGGGACCGCAGCCCGCTGGCTTCGGCGATCGCAACATCGTGCTGCTTTACGACATCGGCCACCAGCGCCTGCTCTATCACTTCGTGCCCCATCAGGCGCTGCGCGTCTCGGCGCTGCGCGGCCTCGGCGCCTACGCCAACGTGTTTGCCATCGAGAGCTTCATGGACGAGCTGGCACTGGCGGCCGGGGAGGATCCGGTCGAGTTCCGCCTGCGCCACCGGTCGGATGCACGGGCAATGGACGCCGTTCGCCTGGCGGCGTCACGTTTCCGCCGGCAGCCGGACCGGGTCAAGGCGGCGATCGGCGCGTGACGCGAGAATCGCAAGGCAGTCAGGTCGCCCCTCATGTCAGACACCCTCATGATCCTGCTGATCGCGGCAGGTGCGGCCATCGCCGCGCCGCTCGGCGGCGCATTCGCGCTCTGGCACCGGCCAACCACGCTCCTGATGTCATGCGCGCTCGGCCTTGCCGGCGGCGTGCTGCTCGCGACCTTCGCCTTCGAGATGCTGCCCAACGCACTCGAGCATTGCTCTCTCCTCACCGTCATTGCGGCCTTCTGCAGTGGATTTGCCGCCATCTATGCGTTCGATCTGTTCATGCATCGCGGCATGCTTGCCGGCGCCAAGGCCCAGGAGCGGGGCAAGGTTCGGCGCTTCCACCGGAGCCATCCGCCGCTCGGCAACCGGGTCACGGTGCTGGCCGTCGGAACCGCCGTCGAGGGTGCCATCGAAGGCCTGACGATCGGCGTCGCACTCTCCATGAGTCCGCAGGCCGGGTGGATCATCGCGATTGCGGTTCTGATCGACGATTTCACAGAAGGTTTGAGCCTCGGCGAGCTCGTGCGTGCCGAGTCACGGGCGCGTTGGAGAACCCAGGCGCGACGCATCATGGGCTGGACCGGACTGATCGGTGCCGCGGTGTTCTGCTCGACCCTGGTCGGGACCCTGCTGCTGCGCGGACTGCACCCGCCGATCCTCGGCTTTCTGTTCGGCATCGGCGCCGGCGGCTTGTTCTACCTGACCGTCGTCGACCTCGTTCCGGAGGCCGCGCAACGCCAATATCAGCAGCTTAGCGCCGTCGCGATGGGCGTCGGGTTTCTTGCCATGTTCGCACTGTCGGCCGCCGTCGAGCACGCCGCATAGCTAGCTCGGCCGCCAGATGCGTTCGGCGTGCACGCACGAGGCGCGCCGCGCACCCGACGCCAGCTCGGCGGGCCGGGCGGCGCGGCAACGCGGCTCGGCGTCGGGGCAGCGCGGCCAGAAGCTGCAGCCCTCGGGAAGCTCGGCCAGCGCCGGCACGGTGCCGGGGATCTCGCGCAACCGCTCGCGCGGATCGCCCGACCAATCCGAGGCGGCGAGCAGGCCGCGCGTATAGGGATGGGCCGGATCGGCGAACACCTCGTTGACCGGCCCCTCCTCGACCTTGCGCCCGGCATACATGACGACGACGCGCGCGGCGACCTCGGAAACCACCGCGAGGTCGTGGGTGATCAGCAGCACGGCCATGCCCAGCCGTGCCTTGAGCTCGTCGACGAGTGCGAGGACCTGGGCCTGGACCGTGACGTCGAGCGCCGTCGTCGGCTCGTCGGCGATCAGCAGACGCGGCCCGCTGGCCAGCGCCATCGCGATCATCACGCGCTGGCGCATGCCGCCCGACAAGTTGTGCGGATATTGACGAATGCGCTCCTCCGGTGCGGGCACGCCGACCAGCGTCAGGAGCTCGACCACGCGGTCCATCGCGCGCCGCACGGGCACGCTGCCGTGCAGCAGCAGAGGCTCGGCGATCTGCCGGCCGATCGTGTAGACCGGGTTGAGCGCCATCATCGGGTCCTGGAAGATCATGCCGATGCGCGCGCCGCGGACGCGGCGCATGGCGTGCTCCGGCAGTGCAGCCAAATCCTCGCCAGCGAACTCGATCCGGCCGCCGGCGATGCGGCCACTGGCTCTGGGGATGAGGCGCAGCAGCGCATGGGCGATGCTGCTCTTGCCCGACCCGGACTCGCCGACGATCGCCACCGTTTCGCCCGGCGCGATCGTAAAGCTCACGCCGTCGACGGCACGCAATGCGCCGCCGAGCGTGTCATATTCCACGGTCAGGTCGCTGACGCGGAGCAGCGCGCTCACCGCTGCCTCATGCGCGGATTGAGCGCCTCGTTGAGCCCCTCGCCCACCAGGTTGATCGCCAGCACCGTAATCAGGATGGTCACGCCCGGAATGGCCGACATCCACCACGCCGTGCGCAGCACGGTGCGGCCGACGCCGATCATGTAGCCCCAGGAGATGATGTTGGGGTCGCCGAGGCCGAGGAAGGACAGGCCGGATTCGGTGAGGATCGCGGTCGCCACCATGAGCGACGCGATCACGATCACCGGCGGCAGCGCATTGGGCAGGATTTGGCGCAGCATGATCTCCGCGTTGCTCATGCCCATGGCGCGACAGGCATCGACATAGTCGCGGCCCTGATGCGAGACGAACTCGGCGCGCGCCAGCCGCGCGACGGACGGCCAGGACACGACGGCGATCGACGCCGTGATGATCAGCACCGATGGCTGGAAGATGGCGACGATCAGCACGGCGAGCACGAAGGACGGAATGGTCAGGAAGAAGTCCGTGGTGCGCATCAACACGGCGTCGAGCCAGCCGCCGAAATAGCCGGCGAGCGCCCCGACCACGAGGCCGACCAGCGTCGCAGCCAGGCTGGCCGCGATGCCGATCAGCAGCGACACGCGCGCGCCATGCAGCAGGCCGGCCAGGATGTCGCGGCCGGAGACGTCGGTGCCGAGCGGGAAGCGCTGCGAGGGCACCGTGCTCGGTCGCCCGAGCATGTCGAAGGGATCGACCGGATAGAGGAGCGGCCCGAAGGCAGCCGCGAGCACGATGAGCGCCATGATCGCCAAGCCGAGGACGGCCGCGCGGTTGCGCCGGAAGCGGTGCCAGAGACTGACGACTCCCGATGCGACCTGAACCGTCATTTTCGCGCCAGCCGGGGGTCGAGCAGTCCGTAGATCACGTCGACCAGGAGATTGGTCAGCACGACGACGACGGAGGAGATGAACAGGATGCCGAGCAGCAGCACGAGGTCGCGCTGCAGGAGCGCGTCGAGCACGAGCCGGCCGAGGCCCGGCCAGCCGAACACCGTCTCGACCAGGATCGAGCCGCCGAGCAGATGGCCGACCTGGACGCCGAGCAGGGTCACGATCGGCAACAGCGCGTTGCGCGCGGCGTGGGTGAAGGCGATGCGCAGCTCCGACATGCCCTTGGCGCGCGCCGTCGTGATGTAGTCGAGCGTCATGATGTCGAGCATGCTGGTGCGCATCAGGCGCGTGTAGAGCGCCACGTAGAAGAGGCCGAGCGTGCCCGCCGGCAGCACGAGGTGCCGCGCGACGTCGAGCACGGAGTGGATCGGGCCGAACTCGGCGCCGATGGTGCGCATGCCGCCGCTCGGGAATATGTCCAACGTGATCGAGAAGAAGACGATGAGCATCAGGCCGAGCCAGAATTGCGGCGTGGCATAGACGACGAGCGCCAGCACGGAGAGCGCGGTGTCGGTCCAGCTCCTGTGCCGCAGCGCGGCGAGGATGCCGAGCAGCAGGCCGATGCCGACCGCGACCCCGATCGCGGTCAGCATGAGGATGAGCGTGGCGCCCATGCGCTCGGCGATCAGCTCGACGACCGGCCGGCTCTGGATCAGCGAGATGCCCAGGTCGAGCGTCAGCAGCCGGCCGATATAGACGAAGAACTGCACGATGAGCGGCTGGTCGAGGCCGAAGGAGCGGCGCAGCTCGGCCGTCATCTCGGCGGAGGCATGGCCGGAGAGGCCGGCGATGACGTCCGCCGCATCGCCCGGCGCCATGTGCAGCAGGATGAAATTGAGCACCGCGATCGCCAGCACCGCGGGAATGACCTGAAGCGCGCGCAGCGCGACGTAGCTCAGGCGGCTCGTCACGTTCTCCCTCCCTCGCTCGCAGAGCGGAGGAGTTCGAACCGCGACGCGGTTCGAACGGTGGGGGCCCTTGCGGTCAAGCGCTTACCTCTTCGGGCCCTCTCCTCGGTCCTCCCCGCCCACTGATCGGGGAGGAAGTGGAATTACTTCTCCTTCCACACATTCGCCCAGTTCGAATACATCGAGATGCCGTTGCTGATCAGGCCGTGCACGCGCTTGTGGAACAGGTGCACGTACTGCATCTCCAGCAGATAGATGACGGGCTGTTCGTCATGGATGATCTGCTGCAGCTCGTCGAACTGGGCTTTGCGCTTAGCCGGATCGAGCTCGCGCTTGGACAGGTCGAAGAGCTGATCGACCCGCGCGTTCTTGTAGCCCATCGAGTTCTGGAAGGCGGCACCCGGCCGGATGTTGGCCGAGTGGTAGCTGCGCTCGATGCCGATGGTCGGGTCGGAGTAGTTGTGCTGGAAGGTGCTGGTGATATGGAAGTTGTAGTCGGTGTAGACCGTCTTGAGCCAGCCCGCGAGATCGGCGCTCCTGGTGTCGACCGCGATGCCCAGCTTGCTCAACTCCTGCTTGACGTATTCGCCGAGCCGCGTCCAGTTCTCGCCATAGGGCAGCACGTTCTGCGTGATGCGGAAGCGCACGCCGTCGGAGCCGCGCTTGTAGCCGGCCTCGTCGAGCAGCTCGCCCGCCTTCTTCGGATCGTAAGCGTAGGGCTTGAGCGCCTTGTTGAAGAAGTTCGGGTCGCTGCTGACGATCGGTCCGATACCAGGCTTGCCGTAGCCGTACCAGATGACGTCGATGATGCGGCTGCGGTCGAGCGCCATGCTGATGGCGCGCCGCACGCGCACGTCCGACAGCGGCGGCTCGCGCAGATTGACCTCGAGCCAGAGATTGGGACCGAGCGCCTCGGTTCCGGCGCTCGACGTGACGACGCCTGGCAGCTTGCCGAGCCGCTGCAACTCGGCCTCGGGCAAAGCACTCTGCGGCGCCAGGTCGACCTCGCCCTTCTCGAAGGCTATGGCGCGGGCGGCACCGTCAGGCAGCACGCGCAGGATGATCTGATCGAGATAGGGCCGTCCTTCGCGCCAATAGTCGGGATTGCGCTCGAGGATGATGTGGCTGCCCCGCTGCCATTCCTTGAGCTTGAATGGACCGGTGCCGACCGGGGCGCGCGTGATGACCTCGGCCTGGCGCACCGCCGCCGCCGAAGCGAGATCGACGCCGGCGAATTTGTGGACCGGCAGCATCGGTGTCTCGGTCGGCTGGAACGCCTTGATGAAATAGGGCACCGGCGCCTTGAGGCGGAACACGACGGTGCTCTTGTCCGGCGTCTCGACCGCCTCGACGTCGCCGAAATGGGCGCGCCCGCGCGAGTGATAGGCTTTGGCGATGTTCTCGACCGAGAATTTGACGTCGGCCGAGGTGAAGGGCTGGCCGTCGTGCCATTTGACGCCGTCGCGCAGCTTGAAGGTCCAGGTCCGGCCGTCGTCCGAGCGCGTCCACGACGCGGCGAGGCCGGGCACCGGCTTCATCTCCGCACCTTCCCATTCGAGCAGGCTGTCGTAGATCTTGGTCGCGACCAGGGCCACCGGCACGGCCGTCGTCGACACGGTCGACATGGCCGTCGGCTCGGGATGATAGGTATAGGTGAGCGAGCCGCCTCTGACCGGCGTCTGCGCTGCCGCCGTGGCGCCGAGTGCGGCCGCGAGACCGACGCTGAGCACGCCGAGCACTGTCTTCATCATCGCCCTTCTCCCCTCGTCTGGGCCCGGTGCCGGCTCACGGACCCTCGCCATTGCACCAGGCATGGATGAACGCAATCAAGTGACCGATCGAGGTGAGATATTCCTCGACCGGAATGTGCTCGTCGGGCTTGTGCGCCTGGGCGATCGTGCCCGGCCCGAAGATGATCGCGGGAATGCCGGCCTGGTTGACCAGGTGGCGCATGTCGCAGCAGAACGGCCCGGGCCTGACCTGACCGTCGCCGCCGCGCCCGCGCAGCGTGCTGCCCATGGCGCGCGCGACCGCGATGTCCTCGGCCTGGCTCGTGCTGTCGTCGTGGTGGAGGAATGACAGCCGCGCCGGATTGGCGCTGAGAAAGGCGTCGCCCCTATTGCGCTCGACCATGGCCTGGCGCAGCCGCTTCATCACGTCCGTCACGTCGCCGACGCGCGGCGAGAAATAGGCGCCGCCCTTGAGCACCGTCTCGGCCGCCGTCACGGTCTCGTAGTGGCCGCCGCTGACCTTGCCGATGACGAGCGAGAAGTCGCCCGACTCCGGCGGCGGCTTGTTGCCCGATGCGGTGCGGTTGTACTCGCGCTCGACGGCGAGCAATCCTTCGATGATCGCCGGCAGCTTCTCGATGGCGCTGACGCCGTCCTGCACGCCGTGCTTCCAGCGCGCACCCGGCGAGCGCGGCACGCCCGGAACCGTCACCTGCCAATAGAGCCCGCCCGGATGGCTGACCGCGATGGAGTTCTCGGTCGGCTCGAGCACGATGGCGGCATCGGCCTTCCAGCCGCGGCGCACGAGATCGAGCGTGCCGTTGCCGGCATGCTCCTCGTTGACCACGCTCTGCAGCACCACGTCGCCCTTGAGCCGGACGCCGGCTTCCTTGAGGTAGGTCAGCGCCATCAAGGCGGCCATCAGCCCGCCCTTCATGTCGGACGTGCCGCGGCCGTACATCATGCCGTCGACGACCTCCGCGCCGAACGGATCGCGCGTCCAGGAGGCGCGCGGCTCGATCGTCACCGTGTCGATATGGCCGTTGAGGATCAGCGAGCGGCCGCCGCCCGTGCCGGCAACGCGGCCCACCACATTGGGCCGACCCCTGTAGTTGAGCACCGTCTCGAGCCCGCTCTCGCTGAGCGCCGCATAGGTCGGCAGATCGTCATATGGCAGGATGAGGTCGTGCTGCCAATGGGTCGGATATTGCGCGATCGAGGGATAGGCCTGGAACATCGAGCGCACATCGGGCTCGGCGACGGTCACCTCCGCGCCGATCTCGGTCAGCCGCTCGGCGATGTGCTGCTGGGCCGGGCCTTCCTCGCCGGTCAGGCTGGGGAGGCGCACGAGGCGGGCGAGTTCATCGATGCTGCGCACGCGGCTTCGCTCGGCCAGCGACAACGCCGCGGCCAACGGCTCGCGCGATCGATTTGGTGCCGGCGACGCGGCGCCGCTCTCCCCTGACATGCCTGACATCCCGCTGCGCGGCCTCTCCATGCGGGCCATTGTCGCCAGTGTCCGGGACTCCTCGCATCAGAACAACAAAATTCAACGAAGCTGTTATAAGTTTCAATTATATGACGTCCGGAGGTCGTGCCCATGCTCTACACGCAAATCCGCGCCTTCGACGCGGTGGCGCGCGCCGGCAGCTTCGTGCGCGCCGCCGACCTGCTCGGCCTGTCGCAGCCCGCCGTGTCGGCCCAGGTGCGCGCGCTCGAGACGACCTATGGCGTCAAGCTGTTCCAGCGCAGCGGCCGCACGATCCAGCTCACGGCATCGGGCAAGGAGTTGCTCGAGCTCACGCGCCGCTTCATCACGCTCGAAGACCAGATGCGCGAGACGCTGACCAGCGGCCGGGAGCTCGGCATGGGCAGCCTCAAGATCGCCTTCGACGGGCCGCACATCGCCATTCCGCTGGTCGTGCGCTTCCGCGCCGAGCATCCGCGCATCGATCTCGTCGTCTCCATGGGCAACACGCGCAGCGTGCGCCAGCAGCTGCTCGACCGCGAGGTCGACCTCGCCGTTCTGCCGCGCATCGAGCGGGAGCGCCGCGTGCATGCGCGTCCGCTCAAGCGCCACCATGCCGTCGTCATCGTCAGCACCCGGCATGCCTGGGCCGGGCGGCGCAGCATCGCCGTGCGCGATCTTGCCGGCCAGCCCATGGTCGCGCGCGAGGCCGGGTCGAACACCCAGCGTTGCGTAGACGAAGGCTTGAGCCAGGCGGGCGTCAGCCCGCACACGGTGCTCAGGCTCGGCAGCCGCGAGGCGGTCAAGGAAGCGGTCGCCAGCGATCTCGGCTTCGCCATCGTGTGGGACGAGGAGGCGCGCGGCGAGAACCGGCTCCACGCCATGCGGCTCACCGGCGCCGACATAACCAGCACCGACTACCTCGCCTGCCTGAAGGACAATCTGCACCGCCGCTCGGTCGCGGCGTTCTTCAAGCTGGCCGAGGAGAACGGCTAGCGCCGCGCCAGCGCCGCGGTGATGTCGCCCTCGGGCGCGAAGCCCAGCATGTGCCGCTGGTGCCACAGCGCATAATAGAGGAGCGTCCACGCGGCGAAGCCGCGGCGCTTGCCGCCCTTGCTGGCGAGATCGCGGAACAGGATCTGCACGCGATCGGGACGGCAGAGCTCGGTAACGCCGGGCTGGGCCGCGACCAGCGCGCCCAGGCGCCCGGCTGCGGCCGCGATCCATTCCGCGACCGGCACGGTGAAGCCGCGCTTGCGCGTGTATGCATCGGCCGAGGGCAGCCGCTCCTGGAGCCAGCGGCGCAGCAGCCACTTGCCGAGCTGGCCCTTGACCTTGAGCTTGTCGGGCAGGCGGAATGCGACCGATGCCACGACCGGATCGAGAAACGGCGTGCGGCCTTCGATCGCATGCGCCATCAGGCAGCGATCGAGCTTGGTCAGCAGATCATTGGGCAGCCAGTGCGCGCAGTCGACCGCCTGGGCGATCTGCAGGCGCGAGCGGCCGGGCAGGCTTTCGGTCGCTTCCACGGCGGCGATACCGTCGCGCCAGTTCGGCTTGTCCTCGCGCAGCACGCCCAGCCCGTCGAACATGCCGCGGCCGCGCGCCATGCGCCCGCCCAGCCACCACGGCCGCATGGCGCTGCGATAGCGGCCGTAGCCGGCGAACATCTCGTCGCCGCCCTCCCCCGACAGCACCACCTTGACCTCGCCGCGCGCCTCGCGCGCCAGCTTCCAGGTCGGCAGGATCGCGTAGTCAGCCGTCGGATCGTCGACCGAGGCGGCGATCGCCGGCAAGAGCGCGTGGAAATCCGCCTCGGAAAAGTCGACCTCGCTGTGCTTCGCGCCCAGCTCGTTCGCGAGCTTGCGCGCGTGCTGGCGCTCGTCGGCCGCGGCCGTGCCGGAGAAGCCGGCGGTGAAGCAGCGCACCGGCCGATCGTTGAGCCTTGCCATGAGCGCCAGCACGGCCGAGGAATCGATGCCGCCCGACAGGAACATGCCGTAGGGCACGTCGGAGCGCTGATGGACGCGCACGCTGTCGATCAGCGCCTGGTCGAGCCGCTCGAGCGCCTCGCCTTCGCTCCAGTCGACCGGACCTTCGGCCGGCAGAGCCGCACGCCGGCGCCGCTCGACGATCCGGCCGTCGGCGACGACCAGCGTCTCGCCCGGCAGCAGCCGGAAAATGCCGGCAAAGGGCGTCTCGCGTCCCGTGGTGAACTGAAGCTGGACCAGCTCGTCGCGCGCCGACGGGACAAGCGTCGCCGGGACGAGGCCGGCGGCGATCAGCGCCTGCGGCTCGGACGCAAAGGCGAGACCCTGCGGCAGTTCCATGTAGTAGAGCGGCTTGATGCCGAACGGATCGCGCGACAGCACGAGCTGGCCTGCAACCGGATCGTGCAGCGCGATCGCATACATGCCGCGCAACTGGTCGAGATAGCCGAGCCCGTCCCGGCGGTAGAGATGGAGCGCCGGCTCGAAGTCGGAATTGGTCTTGAACGAATTGCCAAGGCCGCGCGCCGCCATGTCCTGGCGCAGCTCGACATAGTTGTAGATCTCGCCATTGGCGACCAGCGCCGCGCCGCCCGGCTCATAGAGCGGCTGGTCGCCAGTGACGAGATCGATGATGGCGAGCCGGTTCTGCAGGAAACCGACATTGCCCTGGATGTGCCGGCCCTGGCCGTCCGGGCCGCGATGGGCGAGCGCCAGCGACAGCCGGTCGAGCAACGCGGCGTCCGGCGCGCGGTTGCCCGAGGTCATGATGCCGGCGATGCCGCACATCAGGTCTTGATCCGGCGAAAGAAATCGAGATAGGCTGCGACCACTCTGTCCTCGGTATAGCCCTGGGCCCATGCCGTATGACCGGCCTCCGCGAGGCGGCCGGCAAGGCCGGCATCGCTTAGCACGCGGCCGATGGCGTCCGCCAGCGCCACCGCATCGTCGACCGGCGCGAGGAGGCCGCTCTCGCCGTCGACGATGAGCATGGCGGGGCCCGCGCTCGCCGCCGCCACGACGGGACGTCGCGCCGCCCAAGCCTCGAGCACGACATTGCCCAATGGTTCGTGCCGCGAGGAGCAGACCAGCACATCGGCGGACGCGAGCAGCGCGCCGCCATCGTCGCGCCATCCGAGAAACCGCACGCGGCCGGCGATGCCGAGACGCGCTGCCTGCGCCTTGAGCGCCGCGTCCTCCGGACCGGAACCGGCAAGCCAGAGCCATGCGCCCTCGATGCGCGCGACGGCCGCGAGCAGCACGTCGAACGCCTTGTTCTCGTGCAGGCGCCCCATCGCCAGGACGACCTTGGCATCGGCGGGCGTGTCGAGCCCGGCGCGATCGACGGGCATCGCGTCGACCGCATCCACGAAGTTGCGCAGCACGTGGACGCGTGCCGGATCAATGCCGCCCTGCACCAGATGGTCGGCGATGCCCGCCGTGTTGGCGATCAGGTGATCGCAGCGCCGGTAGTGCTTGAAGTCGTAGTAGCCGCCGAGGCGCGCGACGTGGATGGCCGGCGAGCGCGGCAGGCGTTGGGTCGCCCGGCTCATCCAGGTCAACGCGATGTCGGGCCGATAGTCGGCCAGCACGCGCTTCAGCGCCGGGCCGGTCGTGAAGTCGAACCAGCCGCCGAAGGGCAGCTCGATGGTGTCGACGCCCGCTGCGCGCAAGGCCGCCGCGCGCGCGGCGTTCGTACGGATCGCCGCGCGCTGGTCGAGGCCGGCGCGTTGCAGCGCGGTGACGAGGCGAACGAAGAAGGCTTCGGCGCCGCCCTTGTCGGCGCCGGCCATGACCTGAAGCACGCGGGTCACAATCTCTCGTCCTGCTCCAGCAACCGCTCGAACGCCGCGGCCGCTTCGTCCCAGCCCCAGTTGCGCTGGCGATGGCGCGCCGCCTCGTACTGCCTGCGCCACAGGCGGTTGTCCGACAGCAGGCGAAGCGCGGCTTCCGCGAAGGCCGCATCGCCGCGCGCCACCACGCCGGTCTCCCCGTCGATGACGCGCTCGGCGACGCAGCCGACGTCTTCGACCACGCAAGGCAGGCCGACGGCCTGGGCCTCGCCGACGGCAAGACAGAAGGTCTCGCCGACGTCGCCGCGGTAGAGCAGGACGCGCGCGGCGCGCAGCTCCTCGGCGAGCACGCCCTTGCCGACCGGCGCGCGCAGCACGACGCCGCGATCGGCCAGGCTGCGCGCGCGCTGCAGCACGGGCTGCATGCGCGACGCCTTGGCTTCGCCGAGCTCGCCATAGGTCTGCGGGCCGGAGAACAGGTGCAGCTCGGCCTCGGGCAGGCGCGGATGGATGCGCTCGGCCCACAGCTTCATCAGCCAGTCGAGCGAGCGCAGCGGGCTCGAGGTGAACACGGCGCGCGGCGGCGGCGGCTCCTCGATCGGCTCGCACCAGCGGAACACGTCGGCGATGCCGTAGGGAATGATCACGCGGCCGCCATCGGGCGCCCAGCGCGGATATGTCTTGGCATGGTACTTGCCGGAAAAGACGATGATGGGTCGCCAGCGCCACAGCCGGGTCAGGTAGCGCCACTTGAGCAGATACGACGCCGGATTGTGGATCCAGAACACGCGCCTTCGCGCGCGCGGAATGAGCGGCAGGAGATGATCGGAGCGGTTGGCGATGTACATGTCGGCATGGTCGGGCATGCCGTAATTGGCGGCACCAGGCACGAGCGGCGACCAGTCGACGCCGCGATGGCTGATCGGTGCGGCGCAATTGTTGCACACCTGCACCTGATGGCCGCGCCGCGCCAGCGCCTCGGCGAGCGAGACCACGGCGGTCTCCGCACCGCCGAGCGGACCGGCGTCGAGCGAGCCGCCGTCAAAGCGTATGCCGTCGTCCGCGATGACGATCAGCGCCATGCCGCGTTCCCTTCACTCCCTGCCTTGCGCAAAGCACGGGGGAGGACGATCACATGGAATCTCACTCGTCCTCCAGCCGTGCCTTCAGGTGCGACAGGATCGGATAGAGCCCGGCGAACAGCGCGATGAGAAATCCATATCCCCCTTCGCGGTAGCCGCGCCGCGCGACATAGCATTTCCAGAAACGCGTGAAGATCCGTCGCACATTGGATGCCATGGTGCCGATTTCGCCGCTCTCGCGCAAATCGCGCGCGCGCGCGGACGTATAGCGGTCGAGCCTGGCGATCATGTCGGAGATGTTGCGGTCGACGCGGTGCTCGAGCGTGGCGGCGAGCCGCGGACCCTTGTGCCCGGTGAGCGTGACCCGGGGATGGACGCGTTGGGCGCCCCAGTGCTTGGCCTCGCGGCGGAACAACCCGGCATAGGCGGCCTTGCCGTAGGAGGCGCCCCAGCCATGGCGCACCAGTCGGCGGCCGATATAGTTGTCGACGGGGATCTCGTGCCAGTCCGCGGTCGACTGAGCGATCACATTGCGGATCTCCTGCGCAAGAGCTTCGGAGACGCGCTCGTCCGCGTCGACCTCGATGACCCATGGACCGGCGCAGGCGGCGATGCCCTCATTGCGCCGGCCGCCCTCGCGCTCCCAGGCGCCTTCGATCAGCCGGTCGGTAAAGCGCCGCGCGATGTCGCGCGAGCCGTCGGTGCACTTGTCGAGCACCACCACGATCTCGTCGGCGAAGCCGAGCCGTTCCAGGCACTCCGCGAGCTGGGCCTCCTCATTGTGCACGACGACCAGGGCGGAGAGCGCGGTCATGACGCGGCGGAACGAAGAAGTTGCGCAACGCGCCGCCACAGTGTCACCGCAGCCGCCTCGGCTTTCTCGACGGAAAGGCTGTCCATCAGCGTGTCGTGGCTGCGGTAATCGTAGTCGGGCGCGCCGACCAGTGATTCATACGGTTCATCCGTCGATGCGACCGAAGTTGCCGGGCCCCAGGGCGCATATTGCGCCGCCGGAGACGGGCCGAACAGGCCGAGCGTCGGCGCACCCATGGCGGCCGCCATGTGCATCAGCCCGGAATCATTGCCGATGAAGAGCGCCGCGCGGCGCAGGCAGGCGGCGATCGTCAGGAGATCGACGCGACCGGCAAGGTCGATCGTGCGCTGGGCCGGCAGGTGACGGACGACGCGCAAGGCCGCCGGTCGCTCGGACGGCGCACTGAACACAGCGATGCGTGCGCCGGCGAGGATGCCGCCCGGACCGGTCAGCCGCGAGGCGAGCTCGACGAAGCGCTCGGCACGCCATTGCTTGGCGCCCCAATTGGCAACCGGCGCGAGCGCCAGCACCGGCACGCCATCCGGTATCAGCGCCTGCGCCTGCTGCTCGTCAGCAGGGCGCGTCCACAGGCGCGGCGACGGCGGCGGGTCGAGCGTCAACAGACGCGCCAGGCGCTGGACGCGGTGCATGCGCTCGTCGCGTCCGCCCGAAAGGACGCGGCGCTGCCTCGTGGCCAGCAGCCAGGCGAGCGCGGAGCCGCGCAGATCGACGACGAGGTGCCAGGGCTGGGCCACTGCGCGCGACCACAGGCCGAGCCAGTGCAGGCCATAACGCCGCTTTGCCAATATATGAATGCGCTCGAGGCGCGGCACGGCGGCGAACAGCGGCGCCGCCACCGGCCCCGCGGCGATGGTGAAGCGCGCATCCGGCAGCGTATCGACGAGATGGCCGAGCAAACCGGTCGACAGCACCGCATCGCCGAGGCGATTGGCCGTGACGAACAGCACTTTCATGCGGAGATCCGGCCAAATGGCATGCCCCGGTTTATACGACCGGCCGCGCGCGCTGGCAAAGGCGGGGGATGTACGCGTGCCTTCGCCCAATCTCTTCTTCCTCCCCCACCGGAGGTGGGGGAGGATCGAGGTGGGGGCCCAAAGCGGCAAGCGCTGACCGCAAGGGCCCCCACCCTTCGAACCGCAACGTGGCTCGAACCTCTCCCGCTCTGCGAGCGAGGGAGGGAGTGAAGGCCACCGGAGCACCCCGATCTCCACCGCCATCATCCCCGCTCTCGGCTCCGCCTTCTGCTTCGGGCTCGCGCTCGTGCTGGCGCAGATCGCGTTGCGCGACATGCCGGCCTGGCTCGGCGCGGCGTTCAGCGTGCCGAGCTCGGCGCTGCTGCTCTGGTGCCTGGCGCCCTTCGTCATCGACTGGCCGGCCTTCGATGCGAGCGCCATGGCGATTTTCGCCGCCATCGGCTTCTTCTACCCCGCGACGGTCACGCTGCTGTCCTTCGAGAGCAACCGGGTGATGGGCCCGCACGTCGCGGGCTCGATCGGCAATCTGGCGCCGCTCTTCGCCGTGCTGTTCGCCATCCTCGTGCTCGGCGAGGCGCTGCTGCCCTGGCAGGCCGTCGGCATCGCCGCGGTGGTCGGCGGCGTGATGCTGCTGTCGCAGCCGGCCGAGCGCGACGCAGTCCGCTGGCCGATCTGGGCGATCGCGCTGCCGCTCGCCGCTGCCGTCATCCGCGGCGCGACGCAGCCGGCGATCAAGCTGGGCATGGCGCTCTGGCAGGATGCCTTCGCGGCCGCGCTGTTCGGCTACACCGTGTCGGCGGCTGTGCTCGTATCGGTGGCCCTGCTGCGCGGCGGCGGCTGGCCGCGCCAGCTCGAGCGTCGCGCCGTGCTGCGCTTCGTCGGCGTCGGCATCGGCCACAGCGCCGGCGCGCTGCTGATGTATGTCGCGCTCGGCCTGGGGCCCGTCACGCTGGTGGCGCCGCTGGTCGCCACATACCCGCTGGCGACGCTGGCGCTCGGCTTCATCCTGTTGCGCCACGAGCCGATTGGCCTGCGCATCGCCGCCGGCGTCGGCGTCACGCTCGCCGGTGTAGTCCTACTGATACTGGGGTGATTCCCGCGGGTGCAGCGGGCGGTCTCCTGAGCGAACCTTGCAATGTGCCGGCAAACGGGCCAAATCTTGGGGCGCACCCCGTTCGACAATTAACCTGAGTTGACCGATGGCCGAACCCGTTCATGTCGTGCTGCCGTCCCGCGGTGCGATCGCGCTGACCGGCCCCGATGCCCGTAGCTTTCTTCAGGGTCTGGTGTCGAACGACGTGACTCGGGTGGCGAAAGACCGTGCGATCTATGCGGCCTTTCTGACCGCCCAGGGCAAGTTCCTGCATGACTTCTTCCTGATCGAGCTTGATGACGCGCTGATCATCGACTGCGAGGGGCAGCGCCTCGCCGACCTCAAGAAGCGGCTCGGCCTCTACAAGCTGCGCTCCAAGATCGCACTCGAGGATGCGAGCCAGCGCTTCGTCATTGCGGCGGCCCCGGGCGCCGAGGCGCTGGCGCGGCTCGGCCTGTCCGAGGAGCCAGGCCGCGCGGTCGCGCTGGATGGCGGCGTCGCCTTCGTCGATCCGCGGCTCGCCGCCATGGGCGCGCGCTTCGTGCTGCCGCGCGAGGGTGCCGAAGCGGCGCTGGCCGCGACCGGGCTCGCCGCCGGGACCGTCGACGGCTATGAGCGGCTGCGGCTCGAGCTGGGATTGCCCGACGGCAGCCGTGACCTCGAGGTCGAGAAGTCGATCCTGCTCGAAAACGGCTTCGACGAGCTCAACGGCGTCGACTGGAAGAAGGGCTGCTACATGGGGCAGGAGCTGACCGCCCGCACCAAGTATCGCGGCCTGATCAAGAAGCGGCTGATGCCGGTCGAGATCGACGGGCCGCTGCCGGCACCCGGCACGCCGGTGCTGCTCGGCCAGCAGGAAGCGGGCGAGCTGCGCAGCGGTCAGGGCAATCGCGCGCTGGCGCTATTGCGGCTGGAACAGGTCGAGCAGGCGAAGTCGAGCGGCGCGCCGCTCACCGCCGGCGATGCGCGCATCAAGCCGGTCAGGCCGGCCTGGGCGGGGTTCTAGCTACGTATTCAGTTCCCGAATGCCTGATGGCGAGCCTCGGGCGAACCGGGCTTCGCCCGAGGCTCACCACGAGGCTCCGTCGTGCTCATCACCTGCCACGCGTGAGCCGCATGATTTCAACCGTTGTCATCAGCACTTTTCCACGCCCGCGCAAATGAGCAACCAAACGCTCGCCACGCCTGCTCACTTGCTTCCGCGCACGCAAAATCCGCACTGACTCTCCTTCGACTTCGAATTCAACCTCGGTGTGGGGCTTCAGGCCCGCCTGCTCGCGGATCTCCTTTGGAATCGTCACCTGCCCCCCGGCATTGACGCGCATGCCCCGCTCCCTTACCCCGCCCGCCGCCACGCCGCCGTCAGCACGCCGGCGCCGATCAGGAACGAGGCGCCGACCCGGTTGACCCCGCGCTGCACCTGGGGACGCCGGATCGCGCGGCGCGCGGCTGCGGCCATCAGGCCATAGGCGAGAGCGTTCGTGGTCGCGAGCACCAGGAAGGTCGCCATGCAGATCGCCATCTGCGGCAGGAACGGGCGCGCGGGATCGAGGAACTGCGGCAGGAAAGCGACGAAGAACACGATGCCTTTGGGATTGAGCGCGGTGACCGCAAAGGCGTGCAGGAAGATGCGCGTCGAGCTGGTCTCGGCGGCGGCGGCTTCGCCCTCCCCGGTCGTGACCGGCGCGCGCCACAGCTTGATGCCGAGATAGACGAGATAGACGGCCCCGATCCATTTCAGCACGGTGAAGAGATCGGCCGAAGCGGCGAGCAGCACGCCGAGCCCCGCCATCGATGCCGTCATCGCCGTGAAATCGCCGAGCGCCACGCCTGCCACCGTCGCCGCGGCCGTGCGCCGGCCATGGGCCAGCGCATAGGAGACGACCAGCGTCACCGTCGGGCCGGGAATGGCGACGAGGACGAAAGAAGCGGCCGCGAAGGCGAGCCAGTGGTCGAACGGCATGGGAAGTGCTCCGGGGCAAACGCGCGAGGCGGGGATCAATCCACGAGGCGTCTTGCCACGCAAGCAATCATTGTCTAGCGATCCATCGCGTGCCGCTTCTCACCCCACATTCCCCCTGATCCTCTCGGCGAGCGCGCCGATCGCCTTCATGTCGCCGGGCTTGTGGCCCCAGTTCATCTTGAGCTCGTCGCCGACGCGGCGCGTGATGATGTGCATGTGGAAGTGGAAGACCGACTGCTCGGCGCCCTTGCCATTGGCCTGGACGAGGTTGATGCCGTCAGGACTGAGCGTCTTCTGCACGGCGGCTGCCACCTTGTGCACGCTCGCCATCACCCGGCCCAGCACGTCCGGCGGCGTTTCGAGCAGATTGGGGTGATGCGACTTCGGGATCACCAGGCAATGGCCCTCATTCGCCGGGTTGATGTCCATGAAGGCCAGCGTATCCGCGTCCTCGTGCAGCTTGAAGCACGGGATCGCACCCGCGACGATCTTGCAGAAGATGCAGTTCGGATCGGATGCCATGGCCGGTGTCCCCTAATGAAAAGCGGCCCGCCATGTTTGTCGCATGGCGGGCCGCTGGCAAGCGTTAAGGCTGGGGCGCAGAAGGCCGGGGGGAAGCCGATGCGCCCAGTCCGTCACGCCGCGAGCGCCGTCGCTTCGTCCGCGAGTGCCGCCGCGATCTCCTGCCGGCCGCGGCGCCAAGCGGCGGCGGCGAGCGCCACGCGGCGGCCGAAATGCTCGGCGGTCTTGAGGTCGCTGGCGGTCGGCCCGTGCTCGGGCCCCTGGTCGGCATTCGACTGCGCCATGGCGCCGAGCGAGGAGCCGAGACGGTTGAGATCGGCGGTGCTGCCCGTGCTCGAATTGTTGCCCGGCAAGAGGTCGAGCCCGACCCAGACCATGCCGTGCTGGGCGGCGAAGACCGCGAGCTCGACCAGCGTGTTGAGCTTGTCGCCGCTCTGCGAGGCCGAATTGGTGAAGCCGGCGGCGATCTTGTCCTTCCACGCCTGGGTCGCCCACAGCTTCGACGTCGCCTCCATGAAGCGTTTCATGGCGGCAGATGCGCTGCCCATATAGGTCGGCGCGCCGAAGATGATGGCGTCGGAGGCGGCCAGATCGGAAAGGCGGCCTTCGGCCCGATCGGCCGGGATGACGTCGACGGCGATGCCGGGCACGCTCTTGGCGCCGCGCGCGACTGCCTCGGCCTGGGCTTTCGTGTGACCGAAGCCGCTGTGGTAGACGATGGCGACGCTGACCATGGGGGATACTCCTGTTGTCGGGTTGTTTGGGAGAGTTGGGCGGGGTCGTGATCTATTTGTAATCTGATGTGTTACAAATAGGGATAAAAAAATTTTTGACAAGCCCCTCAGCCCGCGGCCGCCCGCGCCAACCCTTTGCCGGCCAACCTCTTGCCAGACAACCCTTTTCCAGCCGGGGCCTTGCCCCGCCGACGACCGCCGCGCGCCGGCTCGTCGAGCTGGGTCAGCACGTCGGCAACGGTCATGCGGCCGAGTTCGCGCTCGGCCGCCGCCTCGGCGCGGCCCAGCACGCGGGTCAGCACCGGGCCGATGCCGCGCGCGATCGGGCATGCCGGGCTCTGGCCCCTGTCGTGCAACGGGCACAGCTCTCCCTCGCCGACCGCGCGGTAGAGCTCGTCGAGCTTGACCCTGGCCGCCGGCCGCGCCAGGCGCGAGCCGCCGGCCGCTCCACGCGCCGAGGCGACGAGCCCGGCGGACGCGAGCGCGCCCAGCACGCGGCGCACGACGACGGGATTGGTGTTGACGCTGCCGGCAATGCTCGCCGAGGTGACCGGCCTGCCGCCATGGGCGGCCAGCACCGCCGCGATATGCACCGCCACGGCGAAGCGGGTGCTCTGGCTCATCGGCGATCCCTCATGACCACGAATGCCTTCTCGCAACTCAAATGGTTACAATCAAACGGTCCGTCAAGTTCCGTTCCGAGGGCGTGCGCCGGGGTGGCGGCACCCAGCTCGTTCTTGCCGCTGATAGTTCAGCCCAGCCGGCGACGCTGCGCAACCAGTTTGGTATGCTGGTCTCATGGCCTCGACAAGCCGCCGAAACAGCCGCGCGAGACGGTGCCCATGAGCCAAGACCAGACCCGCCGCAGCCAATCCCCGCGCGACCAGACCCCACGGGACCAGGCCGACAAGGACCAGCCGCTCCGCTACGACATCCGCCTGCTCGGGCGCATCCTCGGCGACACGGTGCGCGCGCAGGAAGGCGAAAGCGTGTTCGCCACGGTCGAGCAGATCCGCCAGACCGCGGTGCGCTTCCACCGCGACGAAGACAAGGCTGCGCGCCGCGAGCTCGAGGCGACGCTGAACGCGCTGCCGCCCGACCAGACCGTGCGGATCATCAGGGCCTTCGGCCACTTCTCCCATCTCGCCAACATCGCCGAGGACCAGCATCACATCCGCCGCACGCGCGCGCACGCGATCGCGGCGGCCGACGGCGCCGCGCCCGCGCAACGGCCCGGCACCATGGCGCATGCGCTGGCCGAGGCGATCCATGCCGGCGTGTCGCGCGCGCGGCTCATCGCCTTCTTCGAGCGCGCCCATTGCAGCCCCGTG
The DNA here is from genome assembly GCA_016869645.1 of Alphaproteobacteria bacterium. Taxonomy (GTDB): domain Bacteria; phylum Pseudomonadota; class Alphaproteobacteria; order SHVW01; family SHVW01; genus SHVW01. The sequence continues at coordinate 18,328 of VGDO01000013.1, read as the reverse complement.
CTGACCGCGCATCCGACCGAGATCCGCCGCGCCAGCACGATCGACCGCGAGATGGAGATCGCGCGCCTGCTCGACGAGCGCGACCGGATCAGCTTCACGCCCGACGAGCTGGCCGCCAATCGGCAGGCGCTGCGCCGCGCCGTGCTGACCCTGTGGCAGACCAGCGTGATCCGCGGCACGCGGCTGCGCGTGGTCGACGAGGTGGTCAACGGCCTGTCCTACTACGATCACACCTTCCTCGCCGAGCTGCCGCGCTTCTATGCCGAGCTCGAGGACGGGCTGGCCGAGATCGATCCGTCCTGGTCCGGCGTCGACCTGCCGTCCTTCCTGCGCATGGGCAGCTGGATCGGCGGCGATCGCGACGGCAACCCGTTCGTCACCGCCGAGGTGCTGTGCGACGCGCTGCGTCTGCAGAGCCGGCGCGCGCTGCGCTTCTATCTCGACGAGCTGCATGCGCTCGGCGCCGAGCTGTCGCTCGACGGACGGCTGGTCGGCGTGACGCCGCCGCTGCGCGACCTGGCGGAACGCTCGCCCGACCGCGGCCAGCAGCGCCAGGACGAGCCCTATCGACGCGCCATCTCCGGGATCTATGCGCGGCTTGCCGCGACCGCCTGGGACCTCGACGGCATGGAAGCGCCGCACCGCGCGGTCGCCGACGCGCCTGCCTACGGTCAACCGGGCGAACTCGCCGACGATCTGCAGGTGCTGTTCGACTCCCTGGTCGCCAACGGTTCGACAGCGCTCGCGCGCGGCCGGCTGCGCGCTCTGCGCCGCGCGGTCGACGTGTTCGGCTTCCACCTCGCCAGCATCGACCTGCGCCAGAACTCGGACGTTCACGAGCGAACGGTCGGCGAGCTGTTCGAGCTCGCCAGCCCCGGCACGGGCTATGGCACGCTCGCCGAGGACGCCCGCACCCGGCTTCTGCTCGCCGAGCTCAAGACGGCGCGGCCGCTTGCCTCGCCCTTCCTCGACTATTCCGACGAGGCGACATCCGAGCTCGCCATCCTGCGCGAGGCGGCGACATCCCACCGGCGCTACGGCCCGGCCGCGGTGCCGAACTACGTCATCTCCAAGGCCGACAGCGTGTCGGACGTTCTCGAGGTGGCGCTCCTCCTCAAGGAGGCGGGACTGCTGCGGCCGGCACGCGACGGCACGCCGGCCGCGCTCGACGTCAACATATCCCCGCTGTTCGAGACGATCGCGGATCTGCGCAATTCCGGCCATGTGATGGATCGGCTGCTGGGACTGCCCGACTACGTCCGACTGCTCGAAAGCCGCGACAACACCCAGGAGGTCATGCTCGGCTATTCCGACAGCAACAAGGATGGCGGCTACCTGACCTCGAGCTGGGAGCTCTACAAGGCCGAGCTGGTGCTGATCGAGACCTTCAAGCGGCACGGCGTGCGATTGCGCCTGTTCCATGGCCGCGGCGGCTCGGTCGGCCGCGGCGGCGGCCCCAGCTACCAGGCGATTCTGGCGCAGCCGCCGGGCGCCGTGCAGGGTGCGATCCGCGTGACCGAGCAGGGCGAGGTCATTGCCGCCAAGTACTCCAATGCCGAAGTCGGCCGGCGCAACCTCGAGATCCTGGCCGCCGCGACGCTCGAGGCGACATTGGTGGCGCCCGACCGGCCGCCGCCCAAACCGGAATACATCGAGACCATGGAGGAGCTGTCGGACCTGGCCTATCGCGCCTATCGCGGCCTGGTCTACGAGACCCAGGGCTTCGAGCGCTATTTCTGGGAGTCGACGGTGATCGGCGAGATCGCCAACCTCAACATCGGCAGCCGGCCGTCCTCGCGCAAGAACTCGACACGCATCGAGGATTTGCGCGCGATCCCCTGGGTGTTCGGCTGGGCGCAGTGCCGGCTGATGCTGCCCGGCTGGTACGGTTTCGGCGCGGCGGTCAAGGCGTGGCGCGCCAAGAATGGCGAAAAGGGCTTGGCCCTGCTGCAGACCATGTGCCGGGAATGGCCGTTCTTCCAGACGGTGCTGTCGAACATGGACATGGTGCTGGCCAAGAGCGACATCGCCATCGCGTCGCGCTATGCCGAGCTGGTCGCCGACACGAAGCTGCGCGAGTCGGTCTTCGCGCGCCTGCGCCAGGAATGGCAGGAGACGATCGACACGGTGCTGGCGGTCATAGGGCAGCGCCAGCTGCTCGAGCACAATCCGCTGCTCGCCCGCTCGATCCGCAACCGCTTCCCCTATCTCGACCCGCTGAACCACGTGCAGATCGAGCTGCTTCGGCGCCATCGCGGCGGCGACGGCGACGAGCGCGTCGTCCAGGGCATCCATCTCTCGATCAACGGCATCGCCGCAGGCCTGCGCAACAGCGGGTGACGCGCGCGGCCTGCGGAGGTCACGCATCGACGCCGGGCCGCCGCCGGCCGATGGTCGGGAACCGCCTTTATCGCCGGTACCAGGCCGGGCCGGGCGACCCATACTGTTGTAGCACTTGCCAATCGCCGCACGTTCTGTGAAACCTTGGGTTGCAGCCGAGGCATCCCCCCCATGCCCGACGACCGGACGGACACCCACCCGAGCTTCCTGTCGACGCTGCCGGCGCGGCCGATCGATCGTCGCCTGGCATTGGCGGCGGTCGGCGTCTCGACGCTGCTGTTCGCGGCGGCAGCACCCTTTGCCAAGGTGCTGCTGCCGGAGATCTGGGCCTTCATTCCGTTCTACCAGTCGGCGCTGACGGTCAACGACCTGATCACCGCCGCGCTGCTGTTCGCCCAGTACGGCATCCTGCGCTCGCGCGCCTTGCTGCTGCTCGACGCCGGCTATCTGTTCACCGCAATCATGGCGTTCGTTCACGCCCTGACGTTCCCCGGCCTGTTCGCGCCGGGCGGCCTTCTGGGGGCGGGGCCGCAGACCACGGCGTGGCTCTACATGTTCTGGCACGGCGTGTTTCCGCTCGCCGTCATCGGCTACGCCCTGCTGAAATCCATGCGCGCCGAGCCGCGCCAGCCTGCCGACGGCGCGACTGCTTCCATCGTCCTTGCCATACTGGCCGCGGGCGCGGCGGCGCTTGCCGTTTCGCTGCTTCCCACGGCCGGGCATGAGCTCCTGCCGCCGATCATGCGCGGCAACAACTACACGCCCGCCATGTTCGGCGTCGTCACGGCGGTCTGGGCGCTGAGCGTGGCCGCGCTCGCCGTGCTCTGGCTGCGCAAGCCGCACTCGGTGCTCGATCTGTGGCTCATGGTCGTCATGTGCGCCTGGATATTCGACATCGCGCTCGCCGCCGTGCTGAACGCCGGGCGCTTCGACCTCGGCTTCTACGCCGGCCGCATCTATGGACTGCTCGCCGCCACGTTTGTGCTGGTCGTGCTGCTGCTCGAGACCGGCCTCCTCTATGCCCAGCTCGCCCGACTGTTCGTCAGCGAGCAGCGCCAGGCCGCCGACACCATCTCGAAGATCAACGCCCGGCTCCAGGCCCTGCTCGATTCCTCGCCGATGCCGATCTTCAGCCTCGATGTCGACGGCCGCCTGTCGACCTGGAACCGCGCCGCCGAGCGCATTTTCGGCTACGGCGAGGCCGAGCTGAGCGGACGAACGCTGGCGCCGCTCCTCGAAGGTTCGGCCGATGGCGCGGCGCATCATGACCAGGAGCGCCGACGGGTGATGGCCGGTGAGAATCCGCCCGAGCTGCGCGGCGTCTGGCGACACAAGTCGGGCCGTATGCTCGACGTACTCTATGTCGCTGCCCCGATCCGCGCGGGCAGCGAGATCACCGGCGCCGTCTATGTCGCCGAGGACGTGACCGAGAAACGCAAGCTGGAGAACCAGCTCGCCCAATCGCAGCGGATGGAAGCGGTCGGCCAGCTGACCGGCGGCATCGCCCACGACTTCAACAACCTGCTCACCGTGGTCATGGGCAATCTCGACATCCAGCTCGAGATGCTGCGCGGGTCGCGCGAGCACGACTCCGAGATCGAGCGGCTGGGCAGCAACGCGCTGACCGCCGCGATGCGCGGCGCCGAGCTGGTGCGCCGGTTGCTGGCGTTCTCACGCAGACAGCCGCTGGCGCCGCGGGCGATCCAGCTCGACCGGCTGATGAGCGAGTTCGAGCCGCTTCTGCGCCGCACGCTCGGCGAGCAGATCACGATCCGCATCGCAGTCGATGGCAATGCATGGCCCGTCATGGCCGACCCGAGCCAGGTCGACAGCGCGCTCCTCAATCTGGCGATCAACGCGCGCGACGCGATGCCCGCCGGCGGCGTTCTGACGATCTCGGCCGCAAACGTCAATTTCGACCCGATGGCGGCTGCGCTGTCCGATCTGCGCGCCGGCGAGTATGTTTGCATTTCGGTCGGCGACACCGGCACCGGCATTGCACCCGAAGTTCTGCCACGCGTCTTCGACCCGTTCTTCACGACCAAGGAGGTGGGCAAGGGCAGCGGCATGGGCCTGAGCATGGTCTACGGCTTCGCCCGGCAGTCGGGCGGCAGCGCCACCATCTACAGCGAATTCGGCCGCGGCACCGAGGTCAGGATCTACCTGCCGCGCAGCGCAGCCGGCGTCGAGCCGGTCCGCACCGGGCCCCGGGAGACGCCGGCATCGGCCGGCAGCGAGCGCATCCTCGTCGTCGAGGACCAGGCCGAGATCCGCCAGGTCGCGGCGCACCTGCTGCAGAGTCTCGGCTATGAGATCGAAGTCACCGAGACCGCCGAATCTGCGCTAGCAGCGCTCGATTCGAGCGCGCGTTTCGACCTGTTGTTCACCGACGTCATCATGCCCGGCGGCATGAGCGGGATCGAGCTCGCCCGCGAGGTGCATCGCCGCCATCCCCAAATGGCCATCGTCTTCACCTCGGGCTTCTCCAATCCCGATACGACCATGGCGCAGGTGGCGGCGCTCGGCGCCAGCATGATCGGCAAGCCCTACGACAAGGCTAAGCTCGCCGAGCACTTGCACGCCGCGCTTCAGGGGGGCCGGGCAAAACGGCCGGTCGAGACCACTTCGCGCGTGGCAGAGTAGGAAAGCCGGATGCCGCGGTCAGCCCGCGGGACGCTTGTGCACGGCCCTGACGATCTCGGCCGCGCCCGGCAACGAAGACAGGGCGAAGCCCAGATCCCGGCACAGTGCGATCATCAATGTGTTTTCGGCCAGAACATCGCCATAGACTTCGGCGATGCCGCGCTCCCAGGCGTAGTCCAGCAACCGGCGCAGCAACAGGGTGCCGATCCCCTTGCCCTTGAGATCGCTGCGTACGGTCACCGCGAATTCGGCGCGCAGGTTGTCCGGATCGGCGACGATGCGCGCGGCGCCCATGATCTCGCCCCGCTCCAGCACGAAGGCCATTTCGCGGTCGTAGTCGATCTGTGTCAGGCGGACGAGCTGCGCACGTGGCAACGAGCGCAAGGCTGCGAAGAACCGGAGCCGGACATCCTCCCGGCTCAACCGCTCGAAAAATTCCAGGAACCGCCCCTCGTCCTCCGGTCGGACGGGACGCAGCAGCGCCTTGCCGAGCATCGGCAGGTTTTCCTCTCGCTCGAGCGTCTTCGGGTAGGGCCGGATGGCGAGCCGCTGGCCGCGCCGATTGCGCTCGGGCAGGGCGCGCTCGGGCAGGGCGCGTTCGGGCTGGGCGCGTTCGGGCTGGGCGCGTTCGGGCTGGGCGCGTTCAGGCTGGGCACGTTCGGGCATGGAATGTTCGGTCTGGCCGGCGACACGCACGCGCGCGTCGAGCGCGATGACCCCCTGCGCATCGGCCAGAAGCGGGTTGATGTCGAGCTCGACCACTTCGTCGAGATCGGTGACGAGCTGCGACAGCTTCACCAGCACGAGAGCAAGCGCCTGCAGATCGGCCGGCGGCCGGTCGCGATAGCCCTTGAGCTGCCGATAGACGCGCGTGCGCGAGATCAGGTCGCGTGCGAGGTTGACGTTCAGCGGCGGAAGCGCGATCGCCTTGTCGTCGATGACCTCGACCGCCTTGCCGCCGTGACCGAACAGGATGAAGGGGCCGAACTGGCTCTCCGTGGACATGCCGAGAATGAGCTCTTCGGCCCCGGACCTCCTGATCATCTCCTGGACGACGAAGCCGCCGATCCGGGCATGCGGCGCCTTGGCCGCCACCGTCCTCGCCATGGCGACGGCGGCACTCCCGACATCGCCCGGCGCCAGATCGAGGACGACGCCGCCGACATCGCTCTTGTGCGTGATCTGTCGCGAAAAGATCTTCAACGCGACCGGCACGCCCATCCGGCGCGCGACCTCCTCTGCCTCATCGGGCGTCGCCGCGACGGCCGAGCGCGCGACCGGTATGCCGTAGCTGACGAGGAGGCGATTGACCTGGTTCTCGTTGAGCCAGCTCTGGCCGGATGCCACGGCGTCCGCCACGATGCGCCGCGCGGCCATCTCGTCATAGGCGAAATCGGATGGAATCGAGGGCGGCGCCTCGATCAGGCTGTCCTGGTTGCGCCGATAGCGAACGAGATGCATGAAGCCGCGGATCGCCTTGTCGGGCGTGTCATAGGTCGGGATCCCGGCCGCCGAGAACAGCCGGCGGGACTCCGCCGCGGCATCGGAGCCGAGCCAGCTGGTCAGAACGCGTCCTTTCGCGTCCCCAGCCGTCTTGATGACCGCGCGTGCCGCCTCGACGCCCGACGCGATCGCGGTCGGACAGTTGAGCACGAGCACGGCATCGGCTTCCGGAGCGGCGAGCACTGCGGCGAGAGCCGCCGCATAGCGCTCGGGCGGCGCATCGCCGATGATGTCGACCGGATTGGCATGGGACCAGGTCGGGGGCAGATCGGCGTCGAGGCGGGCGATGGTCGCCGCCGACAGGGACGCGAGCTGACCGCCTTGGTCGAGGAGCGCATCGGTCGCCAGCACGCCGACGCCCCCGCCGTTGGTCAGTATCGCCAGCCGGTCGCCCTTGACGTCCGAGCGTGCGGCGAGCGTCTCGACTGCGTCGAACACCTCGTCGAGGTCGTTGACCCGCAGCATGCCGGCGCGGCGAAAGGCAGCCGAATACACTGCGTCGATGCCGGCCAGCGCGCCGGTATGCGAGGCGGCGGCGCGCGCCGCGGCATCGTGGCGCCCCGCCTTGATGGCGATGACCGGCTTGAGGCGCGCCGCCGCGCGCGCCGCCGACATGAACTTGCGCGCGGCCGTGATCGCTTCGACGTAGAGCAGGATCGACGTCGTGTCCGGATCCAGCGCCAGGTAGTCGAGCATGTCGCCGAAATCCACATCCGTCATGTCGCCAAGCGAGACGACATGCGAGAAGCCGATGCCGCGCGAGGTTGCCCAATCGAGCACGGTGGTGGCCATGGCGCCCGACTGCGTCACGAAGGCGACGCCGCCCTTGGCCGGCTGCACGTGAGCGAAGGAGGCGTTGAGCCGGAGCGAGGTTGAGATGACGCCGAGGCAATTTGGCCCAATCACCCGGAGGAGATGGGGGCGCGCCGCCTCGAGAATCGACTGCTCAAGAGCCCTGCCTTCGGCGCTGCCCAGCTCCTTGAAACCGGCGGTGATGACCACGGCCCCTTTGACGCCACGCCGGCCAAGCTCGGCGACCAGACCGGGCACGGTCGCGGGCGGCGTGCAGACGACGGCGAGATCGGGAACGACCGGCAAGCTGGCGATATCGGCATAAGCCAGCACGCCGGAGATCGAGGAGTACTTGGGATTGACCGGCATGACCGGTCCCGGGAAGCCGCCGGCGAGAAGGTTGTCGGCGATCACCTTGCCGACTGAGCGCGGCCGGGTGCTGGCGCCGATCAGCGCAACCGATCTCGCCCGGAAAATGGCATCGAGATTTCGAATCGACATGGGCGGGACGTTGCTTGCACACCGGGACGCGGCGCCGGATCAGGACGATTGCCGTCGGCCAGACGGATCAGTCGCGGTCGCGCAGAGCCCGGGTGTTTCCGTCAATGGCCCAATACCACGCGCACATCAGACGCCACGTCATGGCCCAAGCATAGTCGACAGGAAGTACCGGCACCATGGCGATCACCCTTCCAGCCGTTTGGCGGCCGACCTGCGTTGTAGAGCTGTCTCGACGCCGCGCCGCAGAGCCAATGCCGACAGCGCGTCAGGCAGCGCAATGGTTGATCGCCTCTTCTGGGCAATATCGCCATCCATCGGCGGCCATGCGTTCAGGATCAGGATCTGCGTCATGTGCAACGCCGGATTGGCATCGAACCAGACAAGAGCTTCGCGCCCGGAAACGTCGCGGAGCTGCGCGCCCAGCAGGATCACATCCGGGACCATCTCGCGCGCGGCGACCACGGCAGCGACCCCGCTATCCACGTCACGCACCGAGAAGCCCAGCTCCTCGAGCACACCGCGGCAGAAGCTTCTGGTCTGCCCATCGGCGTCGACGACCAGCGCACGATGTCCGTCCGCGCTCATGATCGGCTCTCCTCGCCAGCATCGCCTCGTCTGGCGGATTGAAGGGACGACATCCCGCATGGCCGCAATCCCATCGAAGCCTCGGAGCGCGCTAGGCCTCCGATTCGGACTCGCCCTCGGCCAGTTCCGACAGGCGCTCGACATCCAGCAGCTTCACCTGGTCCGGCACCGGCAGGGCGATCAGCCCGTCACGCTTCAGCTTGCTCAGCGTCCGAGACACGGTCTCGATAGTCAGGCCCAGATAGTCGCCGATGTCGGTGCGCGACATCGAGACGAAGACGGTGCCATCCAAGGACTTCTGCTGCTCGGCGAGCAGAAGGAGAAAGCTGGCAACCTTTTCCGTCGCGGTCTTGCGGCCGAGCAGGACGAGCTGCTGCTGGGCAAAGCGGAGCTCGTCGGACGTCGCCGTCCACAGCCGGCGCGCCAGGCTCGGCACCTTGTCGACCAGCCGGTCGACCGAGGCGCGCGGATAGCGGCAGAGCGTCACGTCGGTCACCGCTTCGGCCGTGTAGGCATGGTTACCCCCGGCGGCCAGACCCAGCAGATGGCCGGATCCCGGAAATCCCATGATCTGGAGCCGCCCGTCGGGCAGCAGCTTGCAGACTCTGAGCGTGCCCTTGACCACCTCGTAGACGCAGTCGGCGTCGTCGCCCTCGGCGAACAGGGTCTCCCCCGCAGCCTTCTTGCCGGTCGAACTGATCGCGGCCAAGTGACTGGCGGCCTGGCTCTCCAAACCCCGGCACATGGCAAGGCTGGCAACATCGAAGGAGGCGGCGTGGGCTGCGGTCTGGAGCTGCATGGGTCGATCCCCTTGGTGACAACCGGTCCGGAATGTTCCGGTGCCGTCACCTTAAGGGCCCCATGACGCAGGCTGATGTCAGGCAATGCAGTATCTGGCGTCGGAATGTGACAATGTGTGACAATTCGTGCCGAGCAAGCTTCGATCCACGCACCGCCGCCCATGCCCACGCCAGCCACGGTCCTGATCGTCGACGACGAAGCGCGCATCCGGACCATGCTGCGCCGCTACCTGACCCAGGAAGGCTTCAATGTCCTCGAGGCCGGGGACGGCGACACGATGCGCACCGTGCTGAAGGCCGAGACCGTCGATGTCGTGCTGATGGACCTGATGCTGCCCGGCGAGGACGGACTGTCGCTGGCTCGCGCGATCCGACGGGATTCGCAGGTGCCGATCATCATGCTGACGGGCAAGGGCGACGTCATCGACCGGGTCGTCGGCCTGGAAGCCGGCGCCGACGACTACGTGACCAAGCCGTTTCATTTGCGCGAAGTCCTCGCCCGGATTCGCACGGTCCTGCGGCGCGGCGCGGGCCCGGCGCCAGGGCCGGCCGCCCCCCCGGCCGGAGCTCCCCCGGCCGAGGCCACCGCGGCGTCAGGCGCGAAGGGCGAGATTCTGGAATTTCAGGGCTGGCGCCTGGACACGATGAAGCGCGACCTGCTCGATCCCTCCGGGCGATCGGTCGCGCTGACCTCGGGCGAATACGATCTGCTTCGCGTCTTTGCGCAGCATCCCAACCGGGTGCTCAGCCGGGACCAGTTGATGGACCTGGTCAAGGGGCGCGAGTGGGCGGCCTTTGACCGCGCCATCGACACGCAGGTCGGGCGCCTGCGCAAGAAGATCGAGGCCGATCCGGCCAATCCCGACCTGATCAAGACCGTGCGCGGCGCAGGCTACATCTTCGCGACCAGCGTTACCGGCTGACCGACACCCAGTTCAGGGCGCCAGCAATTCGTCCAGCTTGGCCCGCAGTTGATTGGTGCTGTACGGCTTGCCGAGCCAGCCGGCGCCCGTGCGGTCAAGCGTCTCCTGGACCGCGTCGGGATCGGCGAAGCCGGAGGTCAGCAAGACCTTGAGCGCCGGGAAGCGCTGCCGCAGGACGCGCGCCAGATCGATGCCGCTCATGCCGCCCGGCATCACCACGTCGGAGAACACCAGATCGATCGGCAAGCCCTGCTCGATCATTGCGACTGCCTCGGCAGCGCTTGCCGCCTCGTGAACCCTGTAGCCGAGCTCCTTCAGCCGGCGGATCGATACCCGGCGAACTCGCGGATCGTCCTCGACGACCAGGATCGCCTCGCCGGCCGCGTGACGTCGCGCGCCGGATTTGACGTCGCCATCGGCGGCGACCTCGGCATCCGGCCGGACCGGAAGGTAGACGAGCACCGTGGTGCCCTTCCCCGCTTCGCTCTGAAGCTGGATATGGCCGCCCGACTGCTTGACGAATCCGTAGACCATGCTGAGGCCGAGACCGCTGCCCTTGCCGACCTCCTTGGTGGTGAAGAACGGCTCGAACGCACGCCGGCGCACCTCGGGCGTCATGCCCACGCCCGTGTCGGTCACAGCGACCGTTGCATAGTCGCCCGGCGCTATGGCGTCGGTCCCCAGCGCCGCGGCGCCCATCTTGGCCGTGCCCGTCCGGATGGTCAGGCGACCGCCCCGCGGCATCGCGTCGCGCGCGTTGATGGCGAGATTGAGCAGGACGTTCTCGAATTGGCCGGGATCGGCCATGACGGTCGGCAGATTCGGCGACAGGACGATGTCGACTTGCGTGGTCTGCCCCAGCGTTCGGCGCAGCAGGTCGACCAGACCGCTGGCCAGGGCGTTCAGATCGACCGGCTTGGGGTTGAGCGGCTGGCGCAGGCCGAAAGCCAGCAGGCGGTTCGCCAGTTTGGCGCCGAGCTGCGTCGCCTCCAGCGCCTCGGCGAGGATCTCGCGGCTCTCGTCGTCGGTCTGACGGCGCTCGAGCATCTCGAGATTGCCGGAGATCACCGTCAGCAGATTGTTGAAATCGTGGGCCAGGCCGCCGGTGAGCTGGCCCATGGCCTCCATCTTCTGGGCCTGGCGCAGCTCCTCCTCGAGCTTGGCGCGCGTGCTGAGATCGCGGATGAAGCCGGTGAACAGCCTGCCATCGCGCAGCCGAACCTCGCCGACCGCCAGCTCCATCGGAAAGATCGTACCATCCTTGCGTCTCGCCTCGACCTCGCGGCCGATGCCGATGATGCGTTTCTCGCCGGTGCTTCGATAGCGCGCGAGGTAGCCGTCATGCGCCTCGCGATGAGGCGAGGACATCAGCATCTTGACGTTTTGACCGACGACTTCGCCGGGGGCATAGCCGAACAGTTTTTCGGCCGCGTTGCTGAAGGACTGGATGATGCCGCGCTCGTCGATCGTGATGATGGCGTCGGGCGCAGTCTCGAGGATCGAACGGAGCCGCGCCTCCCGCTCCTCGATCATGGGAAGCGTGCGCGCGGCGCGCTTCAGGCCACCGCCCGCCTGGGTGCGCGTCGGCTTGATCGGCATCCGCCTTCGGGCCGGTGACCTGGTCTTCTTCATCTTCATCGAGCTCGTCGCGCGACGGCGGTTCCTGGACTGCCTCGAACAATAGCCGCGCCGCCAAGGGAAAGCCAAGCGGCCGCGAGCGTATGGCAGGCGCCGGCGCCCGTGTCGGCTTGACTTGGGTCAAGGCCCGTGCCGAAGAACATGAAATCCTGGCGCAATGACGAGAATTGCGCAGCTCGTGCTCGCCCTTTCGCTTGCCGGATGCCAAGGCGCCATGAATGGCGCCGTATCGACCGAGGCCATGGAGCGCGACGCCGACCATCGCCTCTGCGCCGCACAGGGACATCATCCTGGAACCGAGGGGCATGGCTTCTGCGTTCTCGAGCTGCGCATCTGGCGCCATTATCTGCGCTCGCTCAGTCGAGAGGAGCTCCTGCGCTCGGAGCCGCCGGCGCCTTCGGTCCGGCCGCGGTAGCGAGTCGCGCATCCTGGACCCGCTGGACTTGATTGGCCGGGCTTGATCGGCCGATGATGGACGCAGCCATGATGGCCCGCCTGATCGATTGCATCCTCGGAGTGCTGACGGCATTCAGCCTTTCGGCCTGCACGGGCGTGCCCGATCGCAGCGCCGCCCTGACCGCACAGGGCGAGCGCGAGATCGTCATCATGGATTTCGCCCGTCCGCCGGCGCTGCAGCCCCTGCCCGCCGGCTGGCGCCACCGCATGTTCTGGACGCGCGCGCCGATGGAGATGTCGCTCGGCAGCAAGGACGGCGTCGCCGCGATCCGACTGGAGACCAAGGCGAGTGCCTCCATGCTCATGCGCACGGTCGACATCGACCTGCAGCACTATCCGCTGCTGGCCTGGCGCTGGTATGTCGAGCGGCCGATCGAGGCCGATGCGAGCGAGCTCACGCGCGACGGCGACGATCACCCCGCGCGCCTCTTCATCGCGCTCAGCACCGAAGCGGGCGAGGCGCGCAACATGGAGATCATCTGGGGCAACAAGGTGCTCAAGGCGGGCGACACCAAGTATCTCGGCACGTTTCCGCACTACGTCGCCAACGGCGGCCGCGCCAATGTCGGGCGCTGGCACGCCGAGCAGGTCGACCTGCTCGCCCTCTACCGCAAGTTCTGGCCCGATGCCGCGCCGGCCCGTCTGACCGACATCGGCTTGTTCTGCGACTCCGACGAGACGCGCACGTCGAGCATCGCCTGGTTCGCCGATCTGCGCATGCGGCAAAGGCCGTGACCTATCGAAACGTCAGCAGAAGCGTTGCAAGATGACGGCCGAGGCCTTCACACCCTCGCCCCCAACGGGGAAGAGGGAAAATGCAGCTCGTCGATCGATTGAAAGGACCACCATGTCCGAACATCAGCCACCACGCCGCAATCATCTGGGCCAAGGAATCGGTTTCGATGTGCCGGGGTGGAAGCCGCGCGCGCAACCGCCCAAGACGCCCATGATCGGCCGCTTCGCGCGCGTCGAGCCGCTCGACATTGGCCGCCACGCGGCCGAGCTGCACGAAGCCAACCGCGAGGACGCCGAGGGCCGCAACTGGACCTATCTCGGGGTCGACGGCTTCACCGAACTCGACGCCTACCGGGCCTGGCTGGAAAAGATGAGCGCCGGCAGCGACCCGATGTTTCACGCCATCATCGACCTCGCGACCAACAAGGCGGTGGGCGTCGCCACCTTCATGCGCATTGACCACGGCAACGGCGTGATCGAGGTCGGCAACATCAACTATTCGCCGCGCCTGCAGCGCAAGCCCGCGGCGACCGAGGCGATGTATCTGATGATGGCGCGCGTGTTCGACGAGCTCGGCTATCGCCGCTACGAATGGAAATGCGACAGCTTCAACGAACCGTCGCGCCGCGCCGCCCAGCGCTATGGGTTCACTTTCGAGGGCATCTTCCGGCAAGCCGTGGTGACCAAGGGGCGCAACCGCGACACGGCCTGGTATTCGATGATCGACCGGGAGTGGCCGGCGCTAAAATCGGCCTACCGGCGCTGGCTCGATCCGGCCAATTTCGATGCGTCGGGCCGCCAGCGCGAGCGGCTCTCCGCCCTGATCGCCGCCGCCCGCTAGCCAGAAAAATGTAAGGATTCCGGATATTTCCGGCTTAACGAAGGTTTTACGGTTGGCGGGCTAGGCTCGGGGTCATGAACAAGACCATGACCTACACGATCAGCGCGCTGGCGGCCGACGGCCTGTTCCTCGCCATTGCGCTCTACATCGTCGCCACCAGCTTCTCCGTCGGCTGATCTGCGGCACGGCCGGAGTCGCCCGTCTCCGTACGGACCGACGGCGCAGCCTGAAGCCGCCCATCGCCAAACCCATTGGCATGGTTCGGCCGGCATGGCACGAGAAGGGCCCGCCCCTTCTCTGAGAGTCCGCCGCCATGCGCATCGATCTCATTCCGCTCGACCGCATGGATGCCGCGCAGCGCCGCATCCATGACGAGGCCGTCGCTGGCAAGCGCGGACGCCTGCCGGCGCCGCTCGCCGCCTGGCTGCACAGCCCGCCCATGGCCGAGCACGCCCAGCGACTGGGCGCCTTCCTGCGATACGACACTTCGCTGTCACCCGCGCTCTCGGAGCTGGCGATCCTGGTGACCGCACGGGCCTGGACCTCGCACTACGAATGGTACGCGCACAAGAAGGAGGCGCTGAAGGCCGGCGTCGATGCCGCCGCGATCGATGCAATCGCCGAACGCCGCCGCCCGGCCCTGACCGATCCGGCAGCCGAGGCTGTCTACGACTACGCGACCGCGCTCCATGAGCGTCATGTCGTCACCGACGAGATCCACGGCCGCGCGCGCCGGCATCTGGGCGAGCGCGGCATCGTCGAGCTGATCGGCCTGCTCGGCTACTACACGCTGATCAGCATGACGCTCAACGCGCTGGAGATCGGCCTGCCCGAGGGCGAGACCGTGGAGCTGAAGCCCTAGCTCTCAACCGGCCGGGAACCGGAACACCGTCGTCGACGTGAAGGTCTGGCTCGGACGTAGCACCGTGCTCGGGAATTCCGGCCGGTTGGGCGAATCAGGGAAGTGTTGCGTCTCCAGGCAGAAGCCGGCGTGCCGCCCGAAGCGTCGCCCGTCGGCGCCGACCAGGCTGCCATCGAGGAAGTTGCCGGTGTAGAGCTGCACGCCCGGCTCCGTCGTCCAGACTTCGAGCACGCGGCCCGAGCCGGGATCGCGCGCACGCGCGGCAAATACCGGAGCCGCCTTCGCGCCGCGCAGGACGAAATTGTGGTCGTAGCCGCGCCCGATCTCGAGCTGCGGATCGGCGGCGCCGATGCGGGCGCCGATCGGCTGCGGGCCGCGAAAGTCGAAGGGCGTGCCCGCAACCGGGCGCAGCTCGCCGGTCGGGATGAGCGATGCATCGACCGGCGTGAACCGTTCCGCGGCGATGGTCAGCTCGTGGCCCAGCACGTCCTCGGTCTCGCCGGCGGCCAGATTGAAGTAGCTGTGGTTGGTCAGGTTGAGGACCGTCGGTTTGTCCGTGGTCGCGCGATAGTCGATGCGCAACCCGTCGTTCTCCATCGCATAGCTGACGCTGACCGCCAGGCGGCCGGGAAATCCCTGGTCGCCGTCGGGGCTGACATGGGATAGCCGCACGGTGGGCTGGTCGCCGGCGGCCACGTCCTCGATCGTCCACAGCGCCTTATCGAAGCCGACGCCGCCGTGCAGCGTGTTGCCGCGCTCGTTGGCGACGAGATTGTAGCTGACGCCATCGAGCGCGAAGCGCGCACCGGCGATGCGATTGGCATAGCGGCCGACCGTCGATCCGAAGCAGCCGCGCGCCTTCCGGGTCGCCTCGAGCGTGTCGAAGCCGAGCACGACATTGCCGGAATTTCTGTTCCGATCCGGCACGAGGAGCCGAGTGAGCGTGGCGCCGTAGGTGATGACGGTCGCGGCAAGGCCGCGGGAATTGGCGAGCGTCACGGCCTCCACGGCGGTACCGTCGGGCATCGTGCCGCAGGAACTGCGTTCCGCTCTGTTCGTCATGACTCAGACTCTCCTATCATGCCACCGCATCATTGAGCAGGAGGCCGAGATGAGCCCGTTCGCCACCTATCCCAGCCTGCGCGACCGCGCGGTCATCGTGACGGGCGGCGCCTCGGGCATCGGCGCCAGCATCGTCGAGCACTTCGTCGCCCAGGGCTCGCGCGTCGGCATGATCGACTTCGACCGCGATGCATCCGCCGCGCTCGCCGAGTCGCTCGGCGGCGATGCAGGGCGCCTGCACACGGTGATCGCCGACCTGCGCGACATCGCCGCGCTGCGCAAGGCGGTCGAGGAGATCCGCGGCGCCATCGGCCGCATCGGCGTGCTGGTCAACAATGCGGCACGCGACGACCGGCATCCGATCGACACGGTGACGCCCGAATACTGGGACGAGCGCATGGCGGCCAATCTGCGCCATCAGTTCTTCGCCGCCCAGGCGGTCAAAAACGACATGATCGCGCTTGGTCATGGCTCCATCATCAACATGAGCTCGATCAGCTTCAAGCTCGGTCAGGGCGGCATGCCGGCCTATACGGCAGCCAAGGCGGCCGTGATCGGGCTCACGCGCGGCCTCGCGCGCGATCTGGGGCCCCATGGCATCCGCTGCAATTCCGTGCTGCCCGGCTGGATCATGACCGAGCGTCAGATCAAGCTGTGGCTGACGCCCGAGGCCGAGGCCGGCCTGCTCAAGGGCCAGTGCATTCCCGAGAAACTCTACCCGCCCGACATCGCACGCATGGTGCTGTGGCTCGCCGCCGACGACAGCCGGCTGGTCACCAACCAGGAGTTCACCGTCGACGGCGGGTGGACCTAGGTCGATGCGCGGGCGACGCGGCCTCGCGAAGGCCGCTCCTCAGCCTGGAGGATTTATTCCCAAGAAGCCGATTGATGTCGTCTTCGGTTCTTATCAACACCGAGCCAGTCTCTTCGACCGGCCATGTCAGATACTTCGTACGAACGATGTTCTCGAACATGGAGCGGTTATCTCTGAACGCCTCCAGACATTCCTGAGGACTCAAGCTGGTCGCCTGAAAGTGATCTTCAAGCGCTTCTCGGGTAATTGCACATCGCACGGTTTCACCTCCAGCCTCTCCTATGAATTCGACAACCGCGCGGTCGAAATCGTAGCGTGCACGAGAGGCAGAAAACGTGAGATCGAGTTTTGGAACAATGGAGCGTGGAGCACCAACCAACGCTAAGGTCTGATCGCGAGTGCTTTGGGATAGGAGGCCTAGGCCTTCGCCCATAAGCTGTCTCCATGTTTTTCCGCGGTCGAAGGCGTCGCGCCAAGCTGCTCGCAGTTCGTGCGGCCGCTTGACAATCAGCGCGTCGAGTAGCGCGGCAGCCTGCGCAAGATCTTTGTTTTTCTTTGCCCCTTCTTTTCTTCGGAGAGCGACAATCAGCTTGTGAACGGCATAGCGCTGAGGCGCCGGAACTTGGACGTGTATCCCATCGCCATAGAGCACGACCGCAGATTCTGGTTCGTATATCAAATAGTCAAGAAATCGCAGTTGCTGCGCCGTTACCCCTAGCGCGGGCAATGAGGCGGGCTTATCGGTGTCCGGGCCTTCGTTTGGTGTAAGAAAGTCTACTCGGATTCCGGCGCTTGCTTCATACGCGGTTGTGCTCCCGCGATGTAGATTTGGAACAGGACGGAACGACGGATCTACTTTATGGAGCGCATCAAGGATCGGAAGTGATTTCTCATTGATCGCGACTGAGACGTTTTTGAATTGTGCGATGTCGATGTCGCCAGTTTGTATTGTTGCGGCTGCAAGGCGGATCCCGAGCATGGGAGAATAAGTCTGATATGCCACTGTTCCCACCAGAACGCCTCTCAGTCGGAAAACTTGAGCTCCCGCCAAGGCTTCAACTACCTTGCCAATTTCGGGAATGGGTCGCGAAAGATGAGCGGATCTCACGAGCATTGAGACGAGCGCCTGACGATCGCGTTGATCGCCGCGCACTTCTTTGTGGCGTTTGATGCGTTCAAGCAGTTCGGGAGTCTCTGGCCCGACGTAGCGCTGCTTTCGGGTTCCGTCCTCTTGAGTGATTTGGAAATACCAGTACTGACGGCCGCGTATTGTCTTCGGTGTAAAAACTCCCTCATCCGCAAATGAGGTGCTAAAGGCAGCGGAAGCACAGCGATCGACTAGATCGGCATAGGCTGTCTGGAGCGCGAGCGGGATTTCAGATAGCATGTGTTATACTCATATCGCAGATTGCGTATAACATAACCTCTTTATCACTCAAAAGGAAGAGTGTTATACGCAACTCGCTGTATGCGTATAACGCAAATGCTGTCACTCGGTATGCTGGCAGTCCCTCGGCTCCCGAGAACCAACAGCGCATATATAAGCCATTGGCGCAAATAGCTAAATAAGACAGGGCTATTCCTTGGCATCTCGGAAAGCCGGTTCCGCACCCGCCGGCCCGTGCCATGGGTCTCCGGCCATGACCAGCCATGAGAAGGGGGACGTTCATCCGTCTCCGAAATAATGAATGGCCCCGTTTTGTTTGGGCTCCTCGACGTTTCAGATGGAATTGAAGAGATCGGGGAGCGGTGCGCCGAGCAGGTAGATGATGGTGACGTAGGTCGCGGTCTTTCTGTAGCCGCGCGCCCGCGCGCGGGCGGCCTGGAACAGTC